>NZ_CP110395.1:1922159-2242519 GCF_029910215.1 Paraburkholderia sp. D15
GAGCGATGCGGTGGGCGGCGTCGGACCGGCGGGCATGACGCCGCCGGCGGTGCCGCCGCCGAGCGTGTCGTCGAACGAGAAGAAGCAGATCATGGATCTGTTCGAATCGAACAAGCCATGACGATGTGAAGCGTGGGCGGTCTGCCGGCAGGGGGACCGCCCACGTTGTTTTGATGGTTTATTGCCGGCACGCCAGCCGGCGCCTCTGCGTCTCGCCGCAAGCGAGGCGTTCCTCTTCACGCGAAGCGCGAGACCCGGTTTGACGCGCACGCATCACCACCTCGACCGTCGCACGCCGCAAGGGCGCAACGGTTGGCGTGTTCGTCATCCATCCACCGGGTCCCGTCTCGTGAAAAGTCGAATCATCATCTGTCTGACGACAGGTCTGCTGCGCGCGCTCGCGCTCCTGCCGTACGGCGTCGTCGCGCGGATCGGCACCGGCCTCGGCGCGTTGCTGTATCGCATACCAAGCGCGCGGCGGCGGGTCGTGCACACCAATCTGAAACTCTGTTTTCCCGATCTGAGCGACGAGGCGCGCGAACGGCTCGCGCGCGCGCATTTCTGCCACGTGATTCGCAGCTACGTCGAGCGCGGGCCGCAATGGTTCGGCAATGCGCGCGCGCTGGCGCGGCTCGTGGAAGTGGAGAGCGCGATCGACCTGTCCGACATGCAGTCGCAGCCGACGATTTTCGTCGGCTTCCATTTCGTCGGTATCGAGGCGGGCTGCATGATGTATTCGACGCGGCATCCGGTCGCGTCGCTCTACACGCCGATGTCGAACCGCGTGCTCGACGCGATGGCACGGCGTCAGCGCGGCCGCTTCGGCACGGAGATGATTCCGCGCAGCGACAGCGTGCGGCGCGCGTTGCGCGTGCTGCGCGACGGCAAGCCGGTGATGCTGGCGGCCGACATGGATTTCGGCTTGCGCGATTCGGTGTTCGTGCCGTTTTTCGGCGTGCCGGCCTGCACCTTGACCTCGGTATCGCGGATGGCGCGCGCGGGCAATGCGCGCGTGGTGCCGTTCGTGACGGAAGTGCTTCCCGACTATCGCGGCTACAAGCTGACGATCTTCGATGCGCTCAGCAATTTTCCGTCGGACGACGTCGCGGTCGACGCGCGCAGGATTACCGAATTTCTCGAGACGCAGGTGCGGCGGATTCCCGAGCAGTATTACTGGGTGCACAAGCGCTTCAAGAACCGGCCGGCGGGAGAGGCGGGGGTGTATTGATGCCGGCGGATGCTGCGCCTCGCTTATCCACGATTCGCCGCATCCTGTCGTATTCCGCACCGCCGCCGCAATCTCCTTCAAGGTCAACGAGTTAGCGGGCTTGTCAGAAAGTTGTCAACAGGCTCGTCCACACAAACTGGGGATAACTCCGCGATGTCGGTACGGAATCCCAGGTTTCCTCAGTGGGTTGCGTCGACGCCGGAGGCTGCCGACGTAGTCGATGCGGCCGATGCGGTTTGCCCAGCTTCCACCGGCGGATTCCCCATCGCCTGAAACAACGCCGCCGTATCCGTCAGCCTTGCGCTCGTATAGCGGATCTCGTCGAGCTGCGCATTGCGGAACTGCTGTTCGCTCGACCGCGTCGATGCGATCGGCAATGCGCCCAGCCGGTACCGTCCCGAGGTTTCCTCGAAAATCGCCTGCGCCGAGCGCGCGGCCGTGTTCGCCGCGTCGAGCGCCTGCGCATCGTGTTCGAGCGCCGCGAGCGAATCCGCGACGTTCTGGAACGCGGCCAGCACCGTCTGCCTGTACTGCGAGACGGTCGCGTCGTACGTATCGACCGCCGCGCGCCGCTGCGCGAACAGCGCACCGCCATGGAACAGCGGCTGCGACAGCGACGCGCCGAGACTCCAGATCGCGCCCGCCCCCGAGAGCATGGTCGGCCAGCTGAACCCGCCTTGTCCCATCGACGCGCTCAGCGACAGCGTCGGGAACATCTGCGCGGTGGCGACGCCGACGTCGGCCGCGGCGGCCTTGACCGCGGCATCGGCCGCCTGGATGTCGGGCCGCGTGCGCAGCAGTTCCGACGGCACCACCACCGGCACCTGGCCGGGCACCTGCAATTGCGCGAGCACGAGATCGTCGGGCGCCGCATCCGGCGTGCGGCCGAGCAGCACCGCCAGCGCGTGGCGCGTGGTCGCCAGCTGCTGACGCAAACCGGGCAGGCTCGCCGCCAGACTCGCCGCGCTTTGTTGCGCGCTCAACTGATCGGCGTGCGAGACCGCGCCCAGCACGTAGCGCCGTTGCGTGTCGCGCGCCTGATCGTCGGCGATCGTCACGAGGCGCTCGGTCGTGTCGATCTGCGCGCGCAACGCGGCGCTCGTCAACGCGGCCGTCACGATGTTGGCGGCCAGCGCGCGGCGCGCGGCGTCGAACTGATACGCCTGCACGTTCACGCGCGAGGCGAGCGCCGCATCGGCGAGACGCGATGCGCCGAACAGGTCGATCGTGTAATGCGCCTGCAACTGGCCGACGAACACGTCGTAGAGCGCCGTCGGCGGCCCGAAGCCGGGAATCGTCAACGCGCGGTTGCGGGTCGCCTGGCCGCCGGCGTCGATGGTCGGCAGCATCGAGCTGCCGATCTGCGCACGCAACTGTTCGCGCGCGGCGGCGAGGCTTTTGTCGGTCGCCGCGAGCGTCGGACTGTTGCGCAAGCCTTCGTCGACGAGCGCATTCAGCGCGTCCGAACGGTACAGCTTCCACCATTCGGGCACCGGCTTCGCGCCGACCACGAATTGCTGCGCGACACCTTGCGCGACGACCGTGCGCTCGGGCTGCGCGGCGGCGCCATAGTGCGCCGGCTGCGGCATCGCGGGCGGCGTGCCGCTGGGGCCGAACGAGCAGGCCGCGAGCGTGCACGCGACGCCGGCCAGCGCGACGAGGCGCGGGTAGTGTGGATAGCGCGTATGAAGCATAGAGCGTCGATCGCGCGAGTGAATGAGAGTAGCCATGCTCAATTTCCCGAATGCGCCGCGCCGGACGAGGACGGCGTGCGCGGCTCGCGTTCGTCGCCGCGCACGCGGAACGACGTGGCGTACAGCGCGGGCAGATAGAACAGCGTGAGAATGGTCGCGCTGGTGATGCCGCCCATCAGCGCGGTCGCCATCGGACCGAAGAAGTTCGAGCGCAACAGCGGAATCAGCGCGAGCACCGCGGCGGCGGCGGTCAGCGTGATCGGCCGGAAGCGCCGCACGGTCGCGCCGACGATCGCGTCGAAACGTTTGTGCCCCGACGCGATGTCCTGCTCGATCTGGTCGACCAGAATCACCGAGTTACGCATGATGATGCCGAACATCGCGATCACGCCGAGCATCGCGACGAAGCCGAACGGCTGGCCGAACAGCAGCAGCGTGGCGACCACGCCGATCAATCCGAGCGGCGCGGTCAGCACCACCATCAGCACGCGCGCGAAGCTCTGCAACTGGATCATCAGCAGGGTCAGCACGGCGACGATCATGATCGGCATCTGCGCATTGATCGACGCCTGGCCCTTGCCGCTTTCCTCGACCGAGCCGCCGATCTCGATCCGGTAGCCAACCGGCAGCGTCGCGCGGATCGGCGCGAGCGCTTTGTCCACCGAATGCGTGACGTCGATGCCTTGCGCGCCCGGCATCACGTCGGACTGCACCGTGATGGTGGGCTGGCGATCGCGTTCCCAGATCACGCCGTACTCCAGATCGTTGCGCAGATGACCGAGCGTGCCGAGCGGCACCGGACCGTTCGGCGTCGGCATCGCCAGCGTGACGAGGTGGGCGGGGTCCACGCGTTCGGCCTTCGGCGCGCGCAGATCGACGCTGATCAGCTTGTCGCGTTCGCGGTATTGCGTGACCGTGTAGCCCGACAGCGTCATCGCGAGGAAGCTGGAGATGTCGTCGGAACTCACGCCCAGCTCGCGCGCTTTCTTCTGATCGACTTCGAAGCGCACGCTGCGTTCGGCCGGTTCGTCCCAGTCGAACTGCACGTTGCTGGTGCCGCGATCGGCGCGCAGCGTCGCCGCGACGCGCTCGGCGATGCCGCGCACGGTGGCGATGTCGTCGCCGCTCACGCGGAACTGCACCGGATAGCCGACCGGCGGCCCGTTTTCCAGCCGCGACAGACGCGTGCGGATCGCCGGGAAATGATCGCGCAATTCTGGTTCAAGCCACTTTGCGAGCTTCTCGCGGTCCTTGACCGATTTCGCGGTGATCACGAACTGCGCGAAATTCGGCGTCTGCAATTGCTGGTCGAGCGGCAGATAGAAACGCGGCGCGCCGCTGCCGACGAAGTCCACCGTGTGATCGATTTCCGGCCGGCCGACCAGCGCCTGTTCGAGCCGTTTGGCCTCGCGCAGCGTCGCGTCGAACGACGCGCCTTCGGGCAGCCGCACGTCGACCAGCAACTCGGGACGATCCGAGCTCGGGAAGAACTGTTGCGGCACCAGCGTGAAGCCCGCCATGGCCAGCACGAACAGCAGCACGGTGATGATCAACACGACGAAGCGCCGCTCGATGCACCAGCCGATCCAGCCGCGCAGCCGCTTGTAGAAGCGCGTGTCGTAGATGTCGTGTTCGTGGTCGTCGGCTTCGTGCGCCTGGCGTTTGCGTTCCGGCAGCATGTGATAGCCGAGCAGCGGAATCAGCACCACCGCCGCGAGCCACGACGCGATCAGCGCGATCGCCGAGACCTCGAAGATCGAGCGCGTGTATTCGCCGGTGCTCGATTTGGCGAGCGCGATCGGCAGGAAGCCGGACACGGTGACGAGCGTGCCGGTCAGCATCGGAAACGCGGTGCTGGTGTACGCGTAGGCCGCGGCGCGGGTACGGTTCCAGCCTTGCTCCAGTTTCACCGACATCATCTCGACCGCGATGATCGCGTCGTCGACCAGCAGGCCGAGCGCGAGCACCAGCGTGCCGAGCGACACCTTGTGCAGGCCGATGTCGAACAGGTACATGCACAGCGCGGTGACGGCGAGCACGACCGGAATCGAGATCACCACCACCATGCCGGTGCGCACGCCCAGCGAGACGAGGCTCACCACCAGCACGATCGCGATCGCCTCGGCCACCGCCTCGAGGAAGTCGTCGACGGACAGCGCGACCGCGTGCGGCATGCTCGCCACTTCGGCGAGTTGCAGGCCGGCGGGCAGCGCGCGGCGCAACTGGGCCATCTGCTGGTCGAGCGCCTTGCCGAGCTGGATCACATCGCCGCCGGGCTGCATCGTCACGCCGATGCCGAGCACGGCCTTGCCGCCGGAACGCATCTGCGTGACGACGGGGTCGTCGTAGCCGCGCTTGATGGTGGCGATGTCGCCGAGCCGGAACGAGCGGTTGTTGATGCGGATCAGCGTGTCGGCGAGCGCGTTGACGTCCTTGAACTGGCCGGAGGGGCGCACGAACACACGGTCGTCGGTGGTGGTCAGCGTGCCCGCCGCCGACACGCTGTTCTGCGCGTTGATCGCCTGGCCGAGCTGCTGCGGCGAAATGCCGAGGCGCGTGAGCTGCGTGTTGGTGATCTCGACGTAGATGTGCTGGTCCGGGTCGCCGAAGTAATCGACCTTGCCGACGCCCGGCACGCGCAGCAGCACCGTGCGCAACTGGTCCGCGTAGTCGTGCAGTTGCGCGGGGGAAAAGCCGTCGCCTTCGAGCGTGTAGATGTTGGTGTAGACGTCGCCGAATTCGTCGTTGAAGAACGGGCCCTGAATGCCCGGCGGCAGCGTCGCCGCGATATCGCCGACTTTCTTGCGCACCTGGTACCAGGTTTCGGGCACGTCCTTGACCGGCGCCGAGTCCTTCATCGAGAAGAACATCAGCGATTCGCCCGGGCGCGAGTAGCTGCGCACGAAATCGATCGCGGGCGTTTCCTGCAATTTGCGGCCGATGCGGTCCGTGACCTGTTCCTGCACCTGCCGCGCGGTCGCGCCGGGCCAGAAGGTGCGGATCACCATCACGCGGAACGTGAACGGCGGATCTTCGGACTGCGCGAGTTTCGTGTACGCGAGAATGCCGAAGGCGGTGGCGAGCGCGATCAGGAAAACGACCAGCGCCTGGTGGCGCAGCGCCCATGCGGACAGGTTGAAGCGTCCCTCTTCATGCGTGGTGCTCATGAAGCGAAGTCCTCGGGATGCAGCGGCGCGACCGGGTGGACTTTCTCGCCGGCGCTGACGGTATGCACGCCTTGCAGCACGACGCGTTCGCCGTCCTTGAGCCCCTGGCCGATCACGATGGTGCGTTCGTTGTAGCGCGTGACGGTGACGCGGCGCAGTTCCAGCGCGTTGTCCGTGGCGCGCACGACCCATACGGCCGGTTGCGTGCCGTCGTGGAACAGCGCGGTGGCGGGGATCGTGAACGGGCCGCCTTGATTCGCGGCGTTGCCGGCCGGGGAAGACGCGGAAGCGGCGGCCGATGCCGGCGCAGGCGCGGCGAGCGCGATGTCCGCGGTCATGCCGAGGCGCACGTCCGGTCCGGGTTCGACGAGCGTCAGCCGGGCGCGATAGGTACGGCTTTGCGGATCGGCGGCGGGCGAGAGTTCGCGCACGCGCGCGCTGAACGTGCGGCCCGGCAGCGCGGCCAGCGTGACCTTCGCGGTTTGTCCGACCGACAGCGCGGCCAGCGCGCTTTCCGGCACGTCGACCACCACGTCGACATCGCCGCTCCACGCGAGGTTGTACACGGCCTGGCCGGCGGACACGTTCTGACCGGTATCGGCCTGCTCGGCGGTGATCACGCCCGCGTGATCGGCAACGAGCGTGGTGTACTGCAACTGATCTTTCGACAACGCGGCCTGCTGCGCGGCCTGATCGCGCTGCGCGGCCGCCGATGCGTACGCATTCGTGGTCTGTTCGAGCTGCGCGGGCGCAATCAGGTTTTCCTTCGCCTGCGCCTGGTCGCGGTCGAGCTGTTGTTTGGCGTAGACGAGCGCGTGTTCGGCGGCGGCCAGTTGCGCCTGTGCGCTGGCGGCATTCTTCCGCTGATCCGCCGGATCGAGACGGGCGACGATCTCGCCGTTCTTCACGGTGTCGCCGAGGCGCACGCGCCGCTCGACGATCTTGCCGGCGACGCGGAACGACAGTGGCGTCGAATAGCGCGCCTGCACTTCGCCGGGCAGCGACGCGGCCTGTTGCGCGACACCGTCCGCATGCACGGCGGCGACGACCACGGGACGCGGCGTGGGCGCCGCGGCTTCCTTCTTCGAGCAGGCGGCCAGCGCGACGGCGCCGGCCAGCGTGAATGCCAGCGCCGCACGACGTGCGCGCGGACCATGCCGATGGAACTGCGGGCGCATCGCTGACGATGCGGGAGGACCGGGACGCTTCACAATTACTCCACCAGGAGACGGCAAAAACGGACACGGCAAGCCGCAGCGGCCCGCCAGCGAAAGACGCGCGACCCGGATCGGGCATCGGGTATACGCGTCTGACTTCGAATGACGAGTTGCATTCTAATACACACCTGTATCTGAATGTGAGAGTGAATCGGAATTCTTTTCAGTGCTAGACTTGCGCCCATGAAAAGGCAACGACTGACACGCGAGCAGAGCAAGGACCAGACGCGCCAGCGTCTGCTCGATGCTGCGCAAGCGATTTTTATGAAGAAGGGCTATGTCGCGGCGAGTGTCGAGGACATCGCCGGCGCGGCAGGTTATACGCGCGGTGCGTTCTATTCGAACTTCCGCGGCAAGAGCGAGATGTTTCTCGAACTACTGCGCCGCGATCATGAGGTGATGCAGGCGGGCCTGCACGCGATCTTCGAGAGCGCGGCCTCGCGGGAGGAAATGGAAGCACGCGTGCTGCATTACTACAGCACACTGCATCGCGAGAACAAATGTTTTCTGCTGTGGGTCGAGGCGAAGCTGCTCGCGGTGCGCGACGGTCGCTTCCGGGTGCGCTTCAATGCGTTCATCAACGAGAAGCTGGAGCAGATGGAGGCGTATATCCGCGAGTTTTCGGCGCGGGTCGGCACGCCGCTGTTGATGCCGCCGGAAACGCTGGCGCTCGGTTTGATAGGTTTGTGCGACGGCTTGCAGTTCTTCTACGCGATGGATCCGCAGAACGTGCCGTCGGAACGTGTCGAGAAAGTGCTGGGATCGTTCTTCGCGCGCGCGGTGTTCGGCCGCGACGCTTGAGGAAGCGGGCGGCAGCGCGCGTGGACGACATGAATCGCGCGGCTGGCTTCAGCGAGCCCCGCGCGGTTTAAAGACCGGTTTTACGCGATGTGAGACGTGTGAGGCGCGCGATCCGCGCAAACGCGCGGACACGTGGGCGCACGAACCGCTCAGTTGGTCGGCAGTTGCGCGCAGGCGTCGGCGGCCGGCGACGAGCAGGCGAACGAGTACTGCCCGCTGTAACGCAGGGCTTCCTCGCCGACGTGCAATACGACCTTGATGTCCGGGCAGCGCTCGTAAGCGATGAAGGCCGAAGCGGCGGCCGCGGACCAGCAGACCAACGAAAACGCGATTTTTTCCAGCAGCTGAAAACGATGTGGCATAGCGATTGATTTCCTTTCGGGCGCTATGTTACCAGCATCTAAGGGTTTATACCTAGCCAAAATCCACGCCGGGCCTCGGAAAGCAGCCAAAAAACTGCCCGGAGCGTGACGGGAACGCCTCGGCAACCTGACCGGATTGTCATCTTCGAGTCAGGGTTGGGACATGATCGGATCGATACAATCGGAACGTTGGGCAAATCCGCGCGCGCCTTGCCGCGCGGGTCGACACAGGCGGCCAGCGATGGCGCCGGCCCGGCTTTACCGAGGCAGGAGTCGTCCCATGAATCAATTGCAATCGATGCGCGTGTTCGTCAAGGTCGCCGATCTCGGCAGTTTCGTCGGCGCGGCCGGCGCACTGGACCTGTCCACCGCGGTCGTCACCCGGCATGTCGCCGATCTCGAAGCGCGCCTCGGCACGCGCCTGCTCAACCGCACCACGCGCCGCCTGTCGTTGACCGAGTCCGGCGCGACCTACCTCGAACGCGTGCGGCACATTCTCGACGACCTCGAAGGCGTCGAGCAGATGGTGGTGGCGCGCAATCACGAACCGGTCGGCACCTTGCGGATCGTCGCGCCGGTGGTGTTCGGGCTGCATAGCCTCGCGCCGGTCGTGCAGTCGTACGCGGCGCGCTATCCGGACGTGATGCCCGACGTCACGCTCGCGGACCGGCAGGTCGATCTGGTGGAAGAAGGCTACGACGTCGGCATCATGGTCGCGCGGCACATGCGCAGCGCGAGCATCGTCACGCGCCGGTTGACCACCGGCTACATGACGGTGTGCGCGACGCCCGCCTATCTGGCGCAGCACGGCACGCCGACGCGGCCCGAGCATCTGCTCGATCATCCGTGTCTGAGCCGGCCGCCGGAACAGGGCGGCGACGAGCGCGTGTTCACCGGTCCGGACGGCGGCGAAATCCGCGTGCGGCCGAACAACGCGATCGCGGCGAACAACACCGAAATGCTCCGGCAATTCGCGCTGCTCGGCATGGGCGTGGCGATCCTGCCGAGCTATCTGATCGGCCGCGATCTGGCGGCGGGGCGCCTCGTGCCGTTGCTCGGCGACTTCCATCTGCCGCAGATCGAAATCACGATCGCCTATCCGAGCCGGCTGCATCTGCCCGCGAAGGTGCGGACGTTCATCGATCATCTGGTCGAACATTTCCAGCGGGATGAGGCGTCGCGTGCGCCGGCGCGCGGCGCATCGGCCGGACGGCGCGCGATCGCGCCGGCACCGACGCCCGCGCAGGTTGCCATGCAGGCCGCGGATGAACAGGCGAATCATCTGATGGGCGAAGCGCCGTTGCCTGGCGAAACGGCCGTGCATCGGCCGCTGCGGGGCGGCGGGGCGTTGCGTGCGCGGATCGCGGCGGCGTCTTCGTCTTCGCCGCTTTGAGCCGGGCGTGGCGCCGTCGAAGACCGCCGGCGGCCATCGCGTGATGTCGAAAAATGAAGAGCCGGTGCGTCCATGCACCGGCTCTTTTCATTGGCGCGCCGATATTTTCCGGCGAGCGCCGTCTAGATCCACATGTCGTTGACCGACGTGCGTTCGTTGGTTTCACCACCGGTATTGATGACGCCGCGCGGCTCGATCAGCATCATCTTGACCTCGCGCTCGGCGTACGGCTTGTGTTCGACGCCCTTGGGCACCACGAACATCTCACCCGCCGACACGAGCACGAAACCGTCGCGCATGTCGATGCGCAACTCGCCTTCCAGCACGATGAACGTCTCGTCGGTATCGGCGTGTTCGTGCCACAGAAAATCGCCCTCGATGCGCACCACCTTGAACTGGTAGTCGTTCATTTCGGCGATCACGCGCGGTTGCCAATGATCGGTAAAACGCGCGAGCTTGTCGGCGAAGTTGATGGACTGGTAGGACTGTCGGGTCGTCGTGGCGTCGGACATGAAAGGCACCTCCTGAGTGCGATGGTTCAGGCGGTAGGGTAGAACGTGGCCGGGGCGCCGGTCTTGCACGTTTGTGCGCGCGGCCGGTGGACGGCCGGCTGCGATGGGCTTCGTCTCTTACTTCGTGCCCGGCACGGTGCTCAGTGCTCGCGCGGCACCACCTTACCCAGCATCTTCAACCACTGCGCCGGCGGCACGCCCCAGGCCTGCCTGAAATGCCGCGTCATATGACTCTGATCCGCGAAACCGCTGGCCGCCGATGCATCGGCGAGCGACATGCCGCGCACCGTCAGTTGCCTGACCCGATCGAGACGCCGCATGGTCAGGTAGCGATGCGGGCTGGTGCCGAACAGCGCGCGAAAATCGCGTGACAGACTCCAGCGGTCGCGACCGGCCGCGGCAGCCAGTTCGTCGAGCGTGACGGCGCGATCGAGCGAGGCCAGCAGATAATCCCGCGCCCGCGCGGCCGCGTGAAAATCCACCGGACGCCGCGTGCTCGCGGCGCCCGCCACGGCATCGAGCGCGATCGCGAGATCGTAGAGCGCGTCGTCCTGTTCGAGCGGATCGAGGGGGGCGAGCGCGTCACCGGTGGCGCGCAGCAGCCTCACGGTGGCCTCGAACAAACGGGGATCGTTCGACAGTCCGCCCTTGACGAAGGGCAGCGGTTTGCCGCCGAGCGCGCGCTGGAACAGCGCCGGGTCGACGTAGATCATCCGGTAGCGGAAGCCGTCATGCGTGCCGGCCTGGCCATCGTGCGGCTCGTCGGGATGCAGCACCATCGTGCCGCCGGGCAGGCTGTTGGCGGTGCCGCCGCGATAGCGGAAGCTCTGCACGCCGGCGAGCGTGTGGCCGATCGCATACGTATCGTGCCGATGCATCGCGTACGCGGCATCATGAAAAAACGCTTCGATCCGTTCGATGCCATCGGCCGCGTTCGACTGCGGCGAGCGGTAAATCCAGTCGGCGCCGCCGAGGCGCTGCAACGGCTCGTTCGAGGAGGCCGAGGCGGTGGGGCGCGCGGCGAGGCTGCGCGCCGGGCCGTGCACCTCTTCGCGCACTTTCTCGCCCGCGCTCTCCCGCTTCTCCTTCCCGGCCTCGCTCACGCGGCCGAACCAGGACCGAAGTTGCCGCCGATCAACCGCGTCACGCTGTTCACATCGGCGTAATCCTGCTCCGGCAGGCCGTCGAGCATCGACAGCACGTCGTTGCTCGCGCCGGCTTCGCGCGCGGCGTCGACGAGGGCGTCCTTGTTGGCGGGAAAGCGGACTTCGCCGAGCACGTCGGCGATCTGCAGATCAATCGATTCGCCGGGAATGGCCGAGGCGGTCATGCACACGCTCCTGCTGGTTCGTGAAAACCGGTTCGTGAAAATCGCAATCCGTCATGTCTGAAGATGCTCGTTCTGACCGGTGAAACTGCGATCGAGATGCCGCGATTTCGGCAGCGCGATGTGTTCCCATTGCTGCGGGCGATTCCCGTCCGGCACCGCGACATCCGGCGCCGCGGGGGCCACCGGCGCGGCGTTCGCGCGTTCGGCAAGCGTGCCGGCGTTGGTACCGTCGCGCGCGGTATGCACCGGCGCGGCGAAACACGAGGCTGACAGCGTCACCATGGTCAACAGTGTCGAGGTTTTCATCGCCCGACCTCCTAAGCTCATGCGGCGCTGTCAGTTGAGCAAGCGCTGTGCCGTCCCCGCGTCGAAAGGAAGGCGCAAGCTACGCGCGATGTCGTTTATGCGTTTTCGCGTGCATCTTCCATCTTAGATGGCAAATTCCGCGCCGCGCAGACATTTGCGACAAAACGGTATTGTAGATTTTCTATGATGACATGCCGCGCTTCGTCCCGAAGCGCACCGAGCCGGCCGCAGCCCGGCGCATGCGTCAGCGCGTCGGATTCATCCGGAAATAGGCATCCAGCAACGAGGTTTTGTACACCACGCCCGCGAGCGTCGGATGCGCGGCGCTTTCCACCACCGGCAGCCGTTCGCCCTGAAACGCCATGAAGTGCTGCAGCGCGACGCCGAGCGGCATGTCGGGCGTGAGCACGTCGAAATGCGGCTGCAGATAATCGGCGGCGGTCTTGGCGGCGGTGTCGCGCTTCTCCAGCAGATCGGACGTGATGTCCTTCAGCGCCACCACGCCCAGAAACGCACCCGCTTCGTTCGCGACGTACAGATACTTCACCGGATATTCGAGGAACACGCGCGTCATGTCCTGCACGGTCGCGTTCGGCGGCACGACGGTTTCGGCCGGGCGGATCAGCTCGCGCATCTGCGTGGCGCGCAAACGCGAACGCGCCTGCTCCTCCTGATGACGATGCAGCGTGATCTCGTACATCGACGTCTTGCCGATCGCGCGCGACACGAAGTACGCGACCACGCACGACAGCATCAGCGGCAGCACGACCTGATAGCTCAGCGTCATTTCGAAGATCATCAGGATCGCCATCAGCGGCGCCTGGGTCGCGCCGGCCAGGAACGCGCCCATGCCGACCATCGCGTACGCGAACGGCGCGGACGTGCTGTGCGGCCACAGCGCATGCATGCCGAGGCCGAACAGCGAGCCGACCACCGCGCCGACGAACAGCGTCGGCGTGAAGACCCCGCCGACCGCGCCGGAGCCCGCGGTGGCCGCGGTCGCGACCAGCTTGAACACCAGCACCATCACGAGCGCGGTCCAGGTCCACGGCGAATGCAGGATCGAGTTGACCACGCTGTAGCCGTTGCCCCAGACCTCGGGCGACCACACCGACAGAATCCCGACCACCAGTCCGCCGAGCGCGAGCCGCACGGGCAGCGGCAGGGGCAGCTTGCGAAAGCTCGCCTTCGATACGTCCAGCAGCCGCAGGAACTGCGGCGCGGCCGCGCCGCACAGCGCGCCGAGCGCGACGAACAGCAGCACTTCGAGCCCGGCGACCGGCGGGAACACCGGCATCTCGTACGGCGGCCGGTAGCCGGCGAATTCGCGCATCGTGATGTTGGCGACCACCGCCGCGACCACCACCGGCCCGAAGCTTTCCATCGCGATCGAGCCGAGCACGATCTCGGTGACGAAAAACGCGCCGGCGATCGGCGCGCTATACGCGGACGTGATCCCCGCCGCCGCGCCGCACGCGACCAGCAGCCGCAGCCGCGACGGATCGAAATGCACCCAGCGGCCGATCAGCGACGCCGCGAGCGCCGCCAGTTGCACCATCGGCCCCTCGCGGCCGATCGAGCCGCCGCTCGAAATCGTGAACAGCGACGACACGCTGCGCCAGAAACTCAGCTTGACCGGCACCACGCCGTCGCCGATCGCCACGGCTTCCATGTAGTCGACGTGCGTGTTCTTGTCCGCGTGACGCCGCGCGATCAGCAGGAAAAAGCCTGCGATCAGGCCGCCGGCGGCGGGCAGCCAGATCCGCACGGTCCACGGCAGCGCGCGCGCCATTTCGACGAAGCTGCCGGACTTGCCGACCGCCGCCAGTTGCAGCAGCGCGATGGCCTCGCGGAAGGCGATCGTCGCGAAGGCGCCGGCCACCCCGACCACCACCGACCAGACCAGCATCGTATGGGCTTCGGACAGACGGAACAGATGTTGCGCGCGGGTGCGCAGCTTCAGCAGGAATGAAAGCACGTCGGTGTGGCAGGGCGTGAGAGGTGAACCAGCGGGACCGGCAGCGCGAACGCGCCCGCCATGCAGGGCGGGCGCGCGGACGCTGGACGATGAAATTCGGCGACGACGCTCAAGCCGCCGCCTTGTCGAGTTCGGGGTAGTGCCGGAAGATGCACGCCTCGTTGTGTTCGATGCGTCGCTCCGATTGCAGATACGCGGCGATGTTCGGCCGTTCGATCACCGCGTCGTGCAACGCGGCGAGACGCGGGTAGTGCTCGCCGAAACGCCGCAGCGCGCGCGGAAATGCGTACAGCAGACCGTCGATCAACTGGAACATCGACAGGTCGACGTAGCTGAGCGCGTCGCCGACCATGAAGCTGTCGCCGGCCGGGTTCTGCTTCAGCACGCGCTCGAAGTACTTCATGAACTTCGGAATGCGGTTGTCGATGAAGTCGTGCGCGCGGGCTTTCGCGGCGTCCTTCTGGTCTTCGTAGTAGAGCGCGCTGGCGAGCGGATGATGCGTGTCGTGCGCTTCGGTGACCACGTCGGCGATCGTCAGTTGCAGACCGTTGGCGACGTAGCGCAGGCTGTCCACCGGCGGCACGAGATTCAGGCGCGGCCCGAGATAGAACAGGATGTTGGCCGTCTGCGCGATCACCAGATCGCCGTCCTTCAGGAACGGCGGCGCGAACGGCGGATAGGGTTCGTCGCGGCTTTTCAGCACGGCCATCATCGCGTCGGTGCCGAGACCGTCGGCGGGCTCGCCGCGCGCGACTTCCACGTAGTCGGCGCCGGCTTCCTCCAGCGCCAGGCGGACGAATTCGCCGCGGCCCTGCAGGCCGTCCCAATAGTAAAGTTCCAGGCTCATCGATCGATCCTCATTCCGGTTGTCCACCCGCTGCGGAGTGGGCAGGTTGCACGAACGGATTGCGTGAACTGACGGCTTCAGCAACCAGTATGCCGTGCGAGCGGAGACGATGGGGCGCCTGAATGCGCAAAACCCCGCACGCGGCGGGGTGGGCGAGGGCGCGAACGGGGCGGGCGGCCCGAAGGCTCCGGCCGTTCAGCCGAGCAGGCGCTGCACGAGCCATGTGATGCCGAGGCCGCCGCCGATCAGCCAGACGTACAGGATGAAACCGGTGGTCAGCGCGCGGGGACCGGCCTGGCGAATCTGCGCGATGCGCGTTTCGATGCCCAGCGCGGTCATCGCCATGGTCAACGCGAAGGTGTCGAGCATGTTCAGCGTGCTGGTCGCCGATTCCGGCAGCACGTGCAGCGAGTTGATCACCACGAAGCCGAGGAAGCCGAGTGCGAACCAGGGAATCGCCAGCTTGCGCGGGGCGTGCGCCGCGCCTTCGTGCGCGGTGGCCGAATGCGCCGAACGAGCCGAGCGGTTCACCCAGACGCCGACCACCAGCAGCACCGGCACCAGCAGCATCACGCGGGTCATCTTCACGATGGTGGCGATGTGCGTGGCTTCCGGGCTGACATTGCTGGCCGCGCCGACCACCTGCGCCACTTCGTGGATCGTGCCGCCGAAGAACAGCCCCGCGCCGACGGTGTCCAGATGCAGCCAGCCGGCCTTGAACAGGACCGGGTAGAGGAACATGGAGAGCGTGCCGAACAGCACCACGCTGCCGACCGCCATCGCGCTCTTGTGCGGCTTCGATTGCAGCGTGGATTCGAAGGCGAGCACGGCGGCCGCGCCGCAGATCGCGCTGCCGGCTGCCGTCAGCAGCGCGGTGTCGCGGTCGAGCTTCATGATCTTCATGCCGGCCCACGTGCCGATCACGAGCGTGCTGACCACGATCAGCACCGATTCCGCGAGACCGGGCAAGCCGACCTGGGCGATTTCCTGAAGACTGACGCGCAGCCCGAAGAACGCGACCGCGATGCGCAGCAGCTTGCGCGCCGAAAAGTTGACGCCGGCCGCCCAGCTGGCCGGCATGCCGTCGCGAAGCGCGTTGCCGTACAGCGCGCCGGCCACGATGCCGACGATCAGCGGGCTCAGGCCGAGACCGGCAATCGCCGGCACGGCCGCGATACGCGTGACGGCGGCGGCGAAGAGCGCAACGAACAGGATGCCGTTGAGCTGGCCGCGAGTCGACGACTCGGCGGCGGGAGAAGTAGCAGTGAGATGTGCGGTGGACATGATGCAGCCCTTTTGTGTGCCAGTCCTGGACTGGGATTCGATGGGCTTATCCTAAATTAGATATAACGATATGAAAAATCATGATTTAGAATGTAAAGTATAGGTTCTGCCGATATTTGATTGCCCATGACCCCCGATCAACTTATAACGTTCGCCGCTGTCGCCGAGCATCGCAACATCAGCCGGGCGGCAGTCGCGCTGCATCTGTCGCAGCCTGCCGTGTCCGGGCAACTGCGGCAGTTGCAGGACGAATTCGGCGAGCCGCTGTACCAGCGCGACGGCCGCGGCGTGCGGCTGACGCCCGCGGGCGAGCAACTGGCGAGCTACGCGACGCGGCTGCGCGACACGTGGCGCCAGGCGCATGCGTATCGCGACGCGTTGCGCGGCATGGAGCAGGGCACGTTGCGGATCGGCGCGAGCACCACGCCGGCGAGCTATCTGCTGCCGTATCTGATCGCCGAGTTTCACCGGCGCTTCCCGGAGGTGACCTTGCATGCCGCCGACGGCAACACGGCGGAAATCGTCGGCATGCTGGGCTCGGTGGATGTCGCGATGATCGAAGGCCCGGTCGGGGCGGATCTGCCGCCGGATACCGCCGTGCATGCGTGGCGCGAAGACGAGATCGTCGCGATCATGCCGCGCTCGCATCCGTTGGCGGAGCGGGGCGCGGCGCGGCGCGCCGAGGGGCACGCTAAACGACAGGCCAAGGGCGCACGCGCGGGTGACGGTGCGAGCGACAAGAATGAGAAGGGGGAGTTCGACCCGCCCGAGCGCGTCGAGCTGGCCGCTTTCGGCGCCTATCCGCTGGTGCTGCGCGAGGCGGGATCGGGCGTGCGGCAGATCGTCGAGCGGGCGTTCGCGCGCGCGGGCGTGCCGATGCGCGTGGCGCTGGAGATTGCCGGTGTCGAGGGCGTGAAGGAGGCGGTGCGGGCCGGCATGGGGATCGGTTTCGTGTCGGCCATGTCGATGCGGCATGAAAACGGCGCGCTGCGCCTGTTTTCGCTGAGTCCCGAGCCGCTGACGCGGCGGCTGTCGATCCTCGTCCCGCATGCGAGCGCGCCGTCGCGGGTGGTGGAGCAGTTTCTCGCGCTGTGTCTGTCGGATGAGAAGGGGTGAGCGCAGCGGCGGCGAAGCGCTCGCTCCGCCCTCGCGAGGCCGTGCACAGGTGCTCACACTGTGCTCAGTGCACAGCGAATGCGCAGCCGGCCCTGCCTGCCGTGTTCGCTTCGCCCACGCTTGCCTGGGGATTTCCACTATGGTGCATGGCGCCGACCTCGGCGCACTATTCGGCCATCGCAAGCGCCTCGGCGCTTTTTTTCGACATGCATTTGGAACCGGTTCCAAATGCCGGCGAAGCAGCAGAATCAGGCAATTTCGACATGACTGACGTAATTGAAGCAAAAGGCATAGTGATCGTGGCGAGCGCGTTCGGCATGGACGCGGTGCGCGCCGACGGCCATCTGAAGTGGGCACAGGCGAGCCGTCGCGCTGGTGCGGCGGGTTTCGAAGTGCGCCGCGAACTGTTCGCCGATGAAGCCGACGCCACGCCGATGCGTCTGCGTGAACTCGGCGCGCGGATTGCGGAGCTGGGACTGTGGTCCGTGTACTCGACGCCCGCGTCGCTGTACGCGCCCGACGGCACGCTCGACGCCGACGCGTTGCGCGCATCGATCGAGGAAGCGCTGGCGCTCGGCGCGCGCTTCGTGAAGCTGCAGCTCGGCGGCTTCGCGCGCGAAGCGAACGCGGCCGTGATCGCCGATCTGCTGCGCTGCGCGGCGGTGCGCCTCGTGGTCGAAAACGGTCAACTGGAGCAGGGCGGCTCGCTCGACCAGTTCGTCCGGCTGTTCGACGCGCTGGCACGCGAGGGTCACGCGGACGTGCTCGGCATGACCTTCGACATCGGCAACTGGGCATGGCGCGAGGTCGCGCCGCTCGCTGCCGCCGGGGCGCTCGCGGCGCACGTCGAGTACATCCATTGCAAGACGACGACGGGCGAGGGCGCGCGACGCTTTGCGGTCGCGCCGGCTGCCGGCGACGCGCAGTTCGCCGCGGTGCTGAACGCCTTGCCGCGCGATGTGCCGCGCGGCATCGAATTTCCGTTCGACGCGCGCCGCCTCGACGCCGACGCGGCGCATTACGTCGCGTGGCTGGCCGCCGCGTAAATGCAGGTGAGCGCCGCGTGAATGGAACGTGAGTGGCACGTGAATGGCACCGCGCACGAGCGGCGCACGAGCGGCACACGAGCGGCACACGAGCGGCACACGAGCGGCACACGAGCGGCACACGAGCGGCACATGAACGGCACATGAACGGCACATGAACGGCACATGAACGGCACATGAACGGCACATGAACGGCACATGAGCAACGCCCAGAACCTGAGAGAGCAGCAGAAAACACAGGCAGCGCAGCGCAGACCCGGCAGCGCCAACCCCAACCCAGGCCGGAGCGCGCGCATCACTCACTAAACCGCGCGCCGCCCCACCACCCCCAGCGCCCCCGAGCGAACCGCAGGAGCACAGCATGAGCAGCACCGTCCACCCCGCACTCGACGTCGTCACCTATGGCGAGGCCATGGCCATGTTCGTGGCCGCCGAAACCGGTCCGCTCGCGGAAGTCGGACAGTTCACGAAGCGCGTCGCCGGCGCCGATCTGAACGTGGCGATCGGCCTGTCGCGGCTCGGCTTCAAGGTGGGCTGGATGAGCCGCGTCGGCGCCGATTCGTTCGGCCAGTACGTGCGCGACACGTTGACGAAGGAAGGCATCGACCAGCGCCGCGTGAGCACCGACGAACGCTATCCGACCGGCTTTCAGCTGAAGTCGAAAAACGACGACGGCAGCGATCCGGCGATCGAGTATTTCCGCAGGGGATCGGCGGCGAGCCATCTGTCGCTGGCGGACTACGCGGCCGACTATGTGTTGAGCGCGCGCCATCTGCACCTGACCGGCGTCGCGCCCGCGATCTCCGCGAGTTCGCGCGAACTCGCGTTCCATCTTGCCCGCGAGATGCGCGCGGCCGGCAAGACGATCTCGTTCGATCCGAACCTGCGCCCGACGCTGTGGCCGTCGCGCGCCGCGATGGTCGAGGGGCTGAACGCGCTCGCCGCGCTGGCCGACTGGGTGCTGCCCGGCATCGGCGAAGGCGAGATCCTGACCGGCTACACGCAACCGGACGACATCGCGAAGTTCTATCTCGACCAGGGCGCGCGCGGTGTGATCATCAAGCTCGGCGCGCAGGGCGCGTACTTCCGTACCGCCGAAGATGCCGCCGTGATCCCCGGCGAACCAGTCGCCAAGGTGGTCGACACGGTCGGCGCGGGCGACGGTTTCGCGGTCGGCGTGGTCAGCGCGCTGCTCGAAGGCCGTGCGTTGCCGCAGGCGGTCGCGCGCGGCAACCGGATCGGCGCGCTGGCGATCCAGGTGATCGGCGATTCGGAAGGCCTGCCGACCCGCGCCGAGCTGGACACGCTGGAACGCGCCGGCGAGCCGACGCAAACAGATAAAAACCCGCGCAAAGACACGCACGCCGACACGCACGACGACACGCACGCCGACACGCACGCCGACACGCACGCCGACACGCACGACGCGGCCGGCCACAACACCTCGGCCGCTAGCACAGCGTAAGCAGCCCGCGATCCATCCCAACCGAATTGATCCGCCAAGCCGTTCAAGGAGACACCCATGACCACCTCATCGCTCGCGATTCGCCGTTGGTGGACGATCATGCCGATCGTGTTCATCACGTACAGCCTCGCCTATCTGGACCGCGCGAACTTCGGTTTCGCGTCGGCGGCGGGCATCAACCAGGATCTCGGCATCAGCAAGGGGCTGTCGTCGCTGATCGGCGCGCTGTTCTTCCTCGGCTATTTCTTCTTCCAGATTCCCGGCGCGATCTACGCGGAACGCCGCAGCGTGAAGAAGCTCGTGTTCTGGAGCCTCGTGCTGTGGGGCGGCTGCGCGGCGCTGACCGGCATGGTCAGCAACATTGCGTCGCTGATGGTGATCCGCTTCGTGCTCGGCGTGGTCGAAGCCGCGGTGATGCCGGCCATGCTGATCTTCATCAGCAACTGGTTCACCAGGAGCGAGCGCTCGCGCGCCAACACCTTCCTGATTCTCGGCAACCCGGTGACGGTGCTGTGGATGTCGGTGGTGTCCGGCTATCTGGTGCATTCGTTCGGCTGGCGTCACATGTTCATCGCCGAGGGCGCGCCCGCGATCATCTGGGCGGTGTGCTGGTGGTTCATCGTGCAGGACAAGCCGCAGCAGGTGTCGTGGCTCACCCAGCAGGAAAAGGACGAACTCGCGCAGACGCTGCGCGCCGAGCAGGCCGCGATCAAACCGGTGCGCAATTACGGCGAGGCGTTCCGCACGCCCGCGGTGATCAAGCTGTGCGCGCAATATTTCTGCTGGAGCATCGGCGTGTACGGTTTCGTGCTGTGGCTGCCGTCGATCCTGAAGAACGGTTCGTCGCTCGGCATGGTCGAGACCGGCTGGCTGTCGGCGCTGCCGTATCTGGCCGCGACCATCGCGATGCTTGCAGCTTCGTGGGCATCGGATAAACTCAACCGCCGCAAAGCGTTCGTCTGGCCGTTTCTGCTGGTCGGCGCGGTCGCGTTCGCGGCGTCTTACGCGCTCGGCTCCACGCATTTCTGGCTCTCGTACGCGTTGCTGGTGATCGCCGGCGGCGCGATGTACGCGCCCTACGGGCCGTTCTTCGCGATCGTGCCGGAACTGCTGCCGAAGAACGTCGCCGGCGGCGCGATGGCGCTGATCAACAGCATGGGCGCGCTCGGTTCGTTCGTCGGCTCGTACGTGGTCGGCTATCTGAACGGCGCGACCGGTTCGCCCGCGGCGTCGTATGCATTCATGAGCGTGGCGCTGGTCGCCGCCGTAATCCTCACGCTGATCGTCAAGCCGCAGACGCCGGCGTCGAACAACGCGGCTTCGCTCGCCACACCGTTGCAAGGAAAATAAGCTGATGAAGAAGATCGTCGCCTGGAAAACGCTGCCCGAGGATGTGCTCGCGTATCTGCAACAGCATGCGCAGGTCGTGCAGGTCGACCCCGCAGGGCACGCAGGGCACGAGGCGTTCGTCGCCGCGTTGCAGGACGCGGACGGCGGCATCGGTTCGAGCGTGAAGATCACCCCGTCGATGCTCGAAGGCGCGACGCGGCTCAAGGCGCTGTCCACCATTTCGGTGGGCTTCGATCAGTTCGACGTCGACGATCTCACGCGCCGCGGCATCGTGCTCGCGCATACGCCGGACGTGCTGACCGAATCCACCGCCGACACGGTGTTCTCGCTGATCCTCGCGTCGGCGCGGCGGGTGGTGGAACTCGCGGACTGGGTGAAGGCGGGCGAGTGGCGGCACAGCATCGGGCCGGCGCAGTTCGGCGTCGACGTGCAGGGCAAGACGCTCGGCATCGTCGGGCTGGGACGCATCGGCGGCGCGGTCGCGCGGCGCGCGGCGCTCGGCTTCAACATGAAGGTGCTGTACACGAACCGCAGCGCCAATCCGCACGCCGAACAGGCCTATGGCGCGCGGCGTGTCGAGCTGGCCGAACTGCTGGCGAGCGCGGATTTCGTATGCCTGCAAGTGCCGCTCACGCCCGAGACGAAGCATCTGATCGGCGCGGCCGAACTCAAGGCGATGAAGCCCGGCGCGATCCTGATCAACGCATCGCGCGGCGCGACCGTCGACGAAGCCGCGCTGATCGACGCGCTGCGCAACGGCACGATTCGCGGCGCCGGACTCGACGTGTTCGAGACCGAACCGCTGCCGGCCGATTCGCCGCTGCTGACGCTGTCGAACGTGGTGGCACTGCCGCATATCGGCTCGGCCACGCACGAGACCCGTCACGCGATGGCGCGCAACGCGGCGGAAAATCTGGTCGCCGCGCTGGATGGCACGCTCGCGGTGAACATCGTCAATCGCGACGTGTTGGGCGGGCGGGGGCAGTGAGACGAGTTATGCGACACGCTATCCATTGCGGCGCGAAGTTGAGCGCGGAGTTGGGCGCGATGTTGGCCCCGGAGTTGCCGCCGATGTTGACCGCGAGGTTGGCCATGAAGTTGGCCATGAAGTCGGCCATGAAGTTGGCCGTGAAATCGGGCACGGCATCGGTCGCGGCATTGGCCGCGAGGCACCCATGAGCACGCCGCCAATCACCACCCCGCGCCGTGCCACGATCACCGACGTCGCGCGCGAAGCCGGCACCGGCAAGACCAGCATCTCACGCTATCTGAACGGCGAGACGAGCGTGCTGTCGCCCGAGCTGCGCGCGCGCATCGAGGCCGCGATCGCGCGGCTCGACTATCAGCCGAACCAGATGGCGCGTGGGCTCAAGCGCGGCCGTAACCGCCTGATCGGCATGCTGGTCGCGGACCTGACCAATCCGTACACGGTCGAGGTGCTGCAAGGCGTGGAAGCCGCCTGTCACGCGCTCGGCCTGATGCCGCTGATCTGTCATGCGGCCAACGAAGTCGAGATGGAGCGGCGCTACCTGCAACTGCTGACCACGTATCGCGTGGAAGGCGTGATCGTGAACGCGCTCGGCGTGCGTGAGGAAACCTTGCGGCCGGTCGGCGGCGGCGGCATTCCCGCCGTGCTGGTCGACCGTTCGGTGCAGGGACTCGCCGCCGATATCGTCGGGCTGGACAATCATGGCGCCGCCGAACTTGCCACGCGGCATCTGCTGGACAGCGGTTTCGACGACATCTGGTTCGTCGTGCAGCCGTTCGAGGCGGTCAGTTCGCGGCAGCAGCGCGAGACGGCGTTTCGCGAGGCCATGCGCGTGCATGGCGGGCAGGCGGGTGAAGATAAGGCTAAGGACGCGGCGCGGGGTCACACGCTGGTGCTCGATCTCGCGGACGACGTCGAGGTCGAGCGCGCGCTCGCCGAACTGGACCGCGTGATCGACGCGAATCATGCGGACGCCACGACCGCCACGACCGCACCCGCGGCCCGCCGCGTCGCGCTCTTCGCCGCCAACGCGCCCGTCGCGCTGCGTCTCGCGCTGCACTTCAAGGCCCGCCACGGCGCCGGCTGGCAAAGCCGCGTCGCGCTACTTTCCATCGACGACCCCGACTGGGCCGAACTCACCGGCATCACGACGATCCGCCAGCCGACCTACGAGATCGGCTATCGCGCGGTCGAGTTCCTGCACGAACGCATCGAAGGCACGCAGACGGCGGTGCGCGACTGTCTGCTGCCGGGCGAATTGATCGTTCGCGCGTCAACTTCGCGCTGATCTGCGATCATTCGGGCTGCGGCGCGCAGCGGGTGCGCGCCGGTCATTGCAAGGACACTCATGGTTGTAGCACCGCTTACCCTCTCCAGCCTCGCGCTCGCGACGCTGCTGGTCGCCGCCTTACCTTTCCTGATCTATCGCCGTCTGCGCCGGCCGCTCGCGCTCAATCCGCGCGACGCGATTACCGGCATCGCCATCTTCGCGCTGTTCGCGATGGTGATCGAACGCGCGTTGAACGACTATGTGCTGCACCGGAACGCGGCGACCGCGGCCTTTCTGTCGAATCCGCTCGCCTTCGTCGTGTATGGCGCGCTGGCCGCGGGCATCTGCGAGGAAGTGGGGCGGTTCATCGGCATGCGCCTGCTGCTCAAGCGGCAGTTGGCGAGGGCGGCGTCAGGGGTGGCGGGTGCGTCAGGTGCGGGTAGGCGCGCAGGCGCCGCGCCGGCGGGCTCGACGGCATCGCCAGCCTCGTCCGCACGTAGCGGCGACGGCACGGCGCTGACCTACGGCCTCGGTCATGGCGGCGCGGAAACGTGGCTGGTCGGCGTGCTGGTGCAGATTCAGTGGATCGCCTTCGCGGTGTTCGAAAACCGCGGCGAGCTGGATGGCTACCTGAGCAATCTGCCGACCGATGCGGTGATGCGCATCCACCTTATTCTCGCCAGCCTGACGCCGCAGACGGCCGGCATTTTCGCGCTGGAACGGATCGCCGCGCTGGTGTTCCAGATCGGTCTGTCGGTGCTGATGTGGCGCGGCGTGCGCGCGGGCTGGCGCGGCATCCTGCCGCTCGCGATCCTGCTGCACGCGCTGGTGGACGTGCCGGCCGCGCTGTTTCAGGCGGAACTGGTGCCGCTCGCGGCGGTGGACGGCGTCTATGCGCTGGGCGCGTTGATCGTCGCCGGGTTGCTGGTGCGGACTTTCCGGCGTCAGACCGCGGCGGCCTGAAGCCGGAGGCGGCGTTGCCGGCGTGCGGGATTGCCGGTGATGCGACGCTTCGATCGCTCAATCCAGTCGCCGGCTCGTTTCGTTTAAACCCGCGAGCCGGCTCATCAGAAACGAACCCTGTCCGGACCCTTCCCATGGAAGCTTACCAATACGACTGCGCGAGTCCCGAGTTCGAGGAACTGGCGCGCGTCATCAGCGATCTGTTTCCCGAGCAGACGCAGTTCATCCAGCGCGCGGCCGAAGACGGCACGCCGACGCTGGCGATTCACTGGGTGGCGATGCGTTTCGGTTCGACCGCGAGGCGCATCGTGATGACCGTGGCGATCGCCCCGGCGGCGCTGGCGCGTTATCTTGCGTTGCCCGCGCGTTTGCGCGGCCGCAGCTTCGCGATTTTGCGCGCGTATGTCGAGGCGAGCATCGGCTCGCTCGAAGAGCAGTATGCGAATGGCGAAGCGGTGCCGCGCGAGGTGACGGTCGATCTGGGCGACGAGTTCGCCTGAGGCCGAACCCTGGGCCCTGGCTCGTGGAGCTTGGACCCTCGACCGCTGCGAGTCAGTCGGCGAGGCGATAAACCTTGGCGAAGCGCGCGGCCTGCACCACACCGTAATCGCCGGGCGCGTACTGCATGATCCAGTCGCCGGCGCTGCCGCGCAGCACGTCGCCGTCGGCGGAACGCGCGAGCGAGAAGGCTTCGTTCATCTGCTTCGCCAGCACGACCGCCGGACGATTGCGATAGGCGCCCGCCACGCCGTGGACGAGCGCGGCATCGGCGGGCAGGTATTTGGCGTCGAAGCGTTCACGGGACACGACCCAACGGTCGCCGGTCGAGCCGGTGATCAGCGCGTCGCCGGGCAGATAGCGGTTCGGGCCTTCGAGGCTCATCAGTTCGCCTTCGACGGCGGCGAATTCGACGTGCACGGTTTCGTCCTTGACGACGCGTCGCGCGTGCGGATCTTGACTCAGATCGAGATTGTTCAGTTCGGTCATGAAGCGGGCAGGGAAGAAGGAATCGAGGAATCGACGACGGCATTCGACCTGGACATCGGGCGATGCGGTCCGGATCGTGGATCGCGGGTCGCGGATCGTAGGTCGTGCCGCCGAATGCCCGCATCATGCCAGATGCATCCAGCGCATGGTTTCTTTTGCGTCGGGCCGGCGAATCGGGCGCAAAAAAAACCGCGCGGCACACGCTCGAAGCGTGCACCGCGCGGCGGTGTCCTACCGGCGAACCCGCTTACTGCGCGGCGGCGTCGCTGGCCGGCGCGGCCTTGCCGCCCTTGCCCTTGCCGTGGTGACGCGGACCGCCGTTCGGGCCGCCCGGCTGATGGAAGGTCACATCGGCCAGTTTCTTCTGCTCCGGCGAGAAGCTGCTATACAGCGGATCGAACGCATCGACCAGCTTCTTCATGCCGTCCGCATGCGCTTGCGCGATCGCGGCGTATTGCTTCATGTCGTCGATCGCGGACAGGTTGCCTGCGGCCTTGCGTTGCTGGAACAGTTGGCCCATGGTTTCGCCGTTGCCGCGCATCACGTCGGCGAACGCGTTCCACTGCGATTCCTGCGCCGAGGTGATCTTCAGCTGCGAGTGCAGGTAAGCGATCCGGTCTTCGACATTGCGCTCGTGGCCGGCCTTGGCGGCGGGTGCTGCCATGGCGCCCGCCGGGGCCGATGCCGGCGCCGGGGTTTGTGCGAATGCGCCGCTCATGGCGACGGCGGTGGCCAGCAATACCAGTGCTTTTTTCATCGATACTCCTGATGTCTGTTCGAATTGGGACAAGGCGCGTGTGACGAGCGGCTCACTGCGTGTCGATACGATGACACGCGGCGGCCGGTTGCCCATCATGCCGTCGGCGCTATTAGTAACACGATATGCCGGCCTTGCGCTGCTAATGCGACAAACGCTTACAACCGAAACCAACAGGAAATAGCGAGGACAGAGCGGGTGGATAAATTCGTCAGCATGGAAATCTTCGTCGCGGTGGTCGAAGCCGGCAGCCTGACGGCGGCGGCCGAGCGCTTCGACATCTCGTCGGCGATGGTGGGCAAACACATCCGTTCGCTCGAAACGCGGCTCGCGACCCGGCTCCTGACGCGCACCACCCGGCGGCAAAGTCTGACCGAAATCGGCCGCCAGTACTACGAGCAATGCCGGCGCATTCTCGCCGACGTGAAGGACGCCGAGTCGCTGGCCGAGGCGATGGCTGCCGCGCCGCGCGGCGTGCTCAGGGTGACGGCGCCGCTCACTTATGGCGTCGAGGTGTTCTCGCCCGCCATGACCGACTATCTGACCGCGTGGCCCGACGTCGTGCTCGAACTCGATCTGTCGAATCGTCTGGTCGATCTGGTCGAGGAGGGCTTCGACGCGGCGGTGCGGATCGGTCATCTGGCCGACTCGAGTTTCGTCGCGCGGCCGTTGAAGCCCTACCGGATGCGCGCATGCGCATCGCCCGCGTATCTGGCGCGGGCCGGCACGCCGCGCACGCCCGCCGATCTCGCCGAGCACGAATGTCTCGGGTTTCTGCACTGGGGCCGCGAAGGTCTATGGCGGATGGATGGCGAAAGCGCCGCCGAGAACCCGTCGCGCGCGGGACGTTTTCGCGCGAATAACGGTCAGGCGCTCAAGGTCGCCGCGTTGCGCGGCTTCGGTCTGGTGTTGCAGCCGGAGGCCTTGCTCGCGCGCGAAATTGCCAGCGGCGAGCTGGTGTCGGTGCTGGAGGACTATCTGTCCGGCGGCGCGCCCGTGCACCTGGTCTATCCGCGCGACCGGCGCGCCACGCCGAAGCTGACCACCTTCATCGACTTCGTGATCGATCGCTTCGGCGCGTGAGGGGCGTGAGGGGTGTAAGGGGCGTGACGGGCTTGAGGTGAATGAGGTGAGCGAGGTGGGTGAGGTGAGTGAGGTGGATGAGATACGCACCGGGCCTGTCGGCGCGGCGCGGGACGCGCGATAATCCGCTGCACCTTAGCTCTCCTTCTCCCGCCCCCGATGAGACCTCCGCGCCTCGACCAACTCGACGACCTCGACCGCAACCTCGTGGCCTTGCTGCAGGCCAACGCGCGCGAGAGCGTCGCCAATCTCGCGCGTCAGCTGGACGTGGCGCGCACCACGGTGATCGCGCGCATCGCGCGGCTCGAACGCAGCAACGTGATCGCCGGCTATAGCGTGCGGCTTGGGCAGGACGTGCTCGACTCGAGCATCGTCGCGTATGTCGGCATCATCATTGCGCCGAAGCATGGACCGTCCGTGCAGAAGCGGCTCGGCAAGATGCCCGAGGTGCAGCTGCTGTGCGCGGTGAGCGGCGAGTTCGATTACGTCGCGTGGCTGCGCGCCGATTCGCCCGACCGCCT
Source organism: Paraburkholderia sp. D15 (assembly GCF_029910215.1). Classification (NCBI taxonomy): domain Bacteria; kingdom Pseudomonadati; phylum Pseudomonadota; class Betaproteobacteria; order Burkholderiales; family Burkholderiaceae; genus Paraburkholderia; species Paraburkholderia sp. D15. The sequence continues at coordinate 1,949,825 of NZ_CP110395.1, forward strand.
GAACGATCTGCTCGATCAGATTGGCGGTCTGGAAGGGGTGGAGCGCACCACCACGTCCATCATCCTGGCGCGCAAGATCGACCGCGGGACGGTGTGAGGCGGTGGCACCCGAACCGGTCGCGCGGCCGCCTGGCGCGTACGGTTTTTACGCCGTTTTAACAACTTTTCGACAGATCGTCTGACGGACTCGTCATAACGTCGAAGGTCATGGTCATATCGCAGCATTTTGCGCGTATGAACTGTTTTTGCTTCTCCCTAAACTGTTGCTCAAGGGTTCAGCCCGCCGGGCGCGGCGCGTAAAGCGCGGCGCACTTTCGAAGCTGGAGACAGCGAACAGCAAAACGGAGAAGAGCATGAAAGTAGCTATTGTTGGCGCAGGTTTGATCGGGCACACCATCGCGCATATGTTGCGCGAAACCGGCGACTACGACGTCGTCGCGTTCGACCGCGACCAGCACGCGCTCGACAAGCTTGCCGCCCAGGGCATCCCGACGCGCCGCGTCGATTCCGCCGATGCCGCCGCGCTGCGCGCCGCCGTGCAAGGCTTCGACGCACTGGTCAATGCGCTGCCGTACTACCTCGCGGTGAACGTGGCGTCGGCGGCGAAGGGCGCGGGCGTTCACTACTTCGATCTGACCGAGGACGTGCGCGCCACCGCCGCGATCCGCGAAATCGCCGAGTCGGCCGATCACGCGTTCATGCCGCAGTGCGGTCTCGCGCCGGGCTTCATCGGGATTGCCGCGCACGAACTGGCGAACCGCTTTTCGGAAATCCGCGACGTCAAGATGCGCGTCGGCGCGCTGCCGGAATTCCCGACGAATGCGCTGAAGTACAACCTCACGTGGAGCGTCGACGGTCTGATCAACGAGTATTGCCAGCCGTGCGAGGCGATCCGCGACAGCCGCACGCAGTGGGTGCAGCCGCTCGAAGGCCTCGAACATTTCTCGCTCGACGGCACCGAATACGAAGCGTTCAATACCTCCGGCGGTCTGGGCACGCTGTGCGAAACCCTGGCAGGCCGTGTCGAATCGCTCGACTACAAGTCGGTGCGCTATCCGGGGCACCGCAACCTGATGCAGTTCCTGCTCGAAGACCTGCGTCTGGCGAGCGACCGCGACACGCTGAAGAGCATCATGCGCCGTTCGGTGCCGTCGACCGCGCAGGACGTCGTGCTGGTGTTCATCACCGTGAGCGGTATGCGCGATGGGCAACTGGTGCAGGAAGTCTTCACCCGCAAGATCTTCGCGAAGACCGTGTGCGGCGTGCCGATGAGCGCGATCCAGATCACCACGGCCGGCGCGATGTGCGCGGTGCTCGACCTGTTCCGCGAACAGAAGCTGCCGCAAAAGGGTTTCGTGCGTCAGGAGCAGGTGTCGCTGCGCGATTTCCTCGCGAACCGCTTTGGGCAGCTGTATGAAGGGCAGTCGCTGGAAGCGGCGGCGACGGTTTGATGGGTTGATGATTTAATGGTCTGAAGGCTCTGATCCAGAGCCATGAAAACGCCCCGTGGCGACGTTGGTCGGCCACGGGGCGTTTGCTTTTGCGCGGGGGACGACACCGCGCGTTAAAGCGGTGAATTCGCCGGGTGACTAGACCGGCAACGGCCGCAGCGTCACGGGCGGCGCGCCGGCGTCGCCGATGAGGCGCTCGAGCAGGGCATCATGATCGGCCCCGGAGGGCGCGGTGTTGTTGAACATCAGCAGCTCGCCGCGAATGTCGTCGTTGGGCACGAAGCGGCGCTGACGGTAGTCGTCCCAGTTCGCGAGTTTGTACGCATCGTTCGGATCGCCCCGCGCGACGATGCGCTGCCGTGCGACCTCGTCCGAGGTATGCACCCACACGACCCGTAGTGTTATGTCTTCGCCGATGCCGAGCCATGCGCGATCGAACAGCCGCCGCTCGCGTACCTCGCGCGATAACGGCGCGACCGCGATCGCACTGACGCCGAGTTGCAGATTGTCGCGCGCGGTGTCGATCAGGCCGCGATATTCCGGGTCGCGCAGATGCTCCAGGAACAACGGACTGTCGCGATCGTTCGGATCGCCGGTCAGCATGGCCATGGCGGCCGCGCTGTAGCCGCCGTAGAGCGTGTCCTTGTCGAGCAGGCAGAACGGTTGCGCGCTCGCCCGCATCAGCGGGCCGAGCAGCTTTTTCGCGAGCGTGGTCTTGCCGGTGCCCGCGTGACCGCAAAAGAACAGCAGAGACGTCACGCAGGCGTGTCCTTCGGTGCGGCCGGCGGCGCGCCGGTCTGCGGATCGCGCGCGAACTTGCCGCCCGCTTCGAGCCACATCACGTTGATGATGCCGAAGCCCAGCGCGACGCCGATACCGAGAATCCAGGTGAAATACCACATAGCCGTCTCCTTGATCGTGGGGCCGGCCGAGCCGCCGACGAAGCGGTGCGCAAGGCCGATGCAGCCAGGTTTGCGCGCCGTCGCGCGATGGTGATGGCTCGAACGGCACGCAGGGAACCGAGGGTAAATCCGTAACGCGCCGCGGGCACGCGAGCGGCGCTTTGCAGCGATCATGAAGAAGAACGCGGCGCGGTGCAAGAGGGTGCGGCATCGTCGCTTGCGGACGGCAGGCCTGGCCCGGATTAGCCGTTCGGCCAGGGTGGCAGAAGCGCCGCGCGTTGCTATGATGCGTGGCAATGTGTGAGCGGGAGCATTCAGGATGGCAAATTTATGGGTTCATAGTGTCGACGACACCTTGTTCGACACGCTTGTTCGGGAAGCCGAAGCGAATGGACGGTCGGTGGAGGAAGAGCACCGGTTCATTCTCGAGGAAGCATTGCAGACGGTCTACAACCGCCAGTTCATCCGGGCATTGATGAGCATGCCCAACGTCGGCGAAGACGCCGACTTCGAGCGGGTCAACGACAGACGCGAGGCTCCCGTTGTATTTGATTGATACCAACGTCATCAGCGAGATCAGGCGTTGGGAGCGGGCGAATGCCGGCGTGCGGCGATTTTTCCGGCAAGCCGAGCAGGAGGGGCGAAAGCTCTATCTTTCGGTCGTTACAGTCGGCGAACTGAGGCGCGGCGTCGAGCAGGTGCGCTATCGCGGGGATCTGATGCAGGCGGCCGTACTTGAGCGTTGGATGAACACGGTGCTAAAGCGATTTGCCAAAAGCATTCTGTCGATCGACGAGATTGCGGCTCACGTCTGGGGCAAGTTGCGGGTGCCGCATTCTGAGCCGGCCGTCGACAAGTTGATTGCCGCGACCGCATTGTCGTGCGATCTGGTAGTGGTAACGCGTAACGTGGCGGACTTCGCGGGACCGGGGATACGCGTGGTCAATCCGTTCGATTGACCCGGACGAATCCGGAACGCGGCAGTCGCCTCACGCCGCACATGGCGGTTAGCAAGCCGAACGCGAAAAGACATTGGGGGAAATGCCATGCATGAGCGCCAGTTATATCGCCGTCGATCTGTTTTCGTCGCGCTTGCCGGATCCGCGGCCCTCTTTTCCCTCACCCTCGTCATCGCGCTGCTCGCCGGCTGCGCGGCCGCGCCGGCCGAGCCGGTGCCGTTCAAGCCCGTGCCGGCCGCGCGCATCCTTCAGCCCGGCTACACCGAGCGCGTCGATGGGCTCGTCGCGGTCGACGTGCGGCGCGAACGCTCGCGCGACGTGATCGTGCGATTCCGCGATGCGCTGGTCTATATCGACGGCGAGCAGGTCACGGACCTGATGAACGGCGAACACGTCGTCTTCTATCTGAGCCCGGGCGTGCATCGCATCGGCGTGTCCACGCAGTTCGATCCGGTGGTCGAAATCCGTTTCACAGTGACCGCGGATGCGCGCTATACGAACCGCGCGTCGATCGTCTTCAACGACGACCATCGCATCGGGCTGCGGCGGGTCGCGCAATAGCCGCGAAGCGCCACGCCTCGCCTTGAGCCGCCATGCGCCGCGCTTAACAATTCGATACATGCGCGTCACGCGGGGCCGATAACATGTCGGCTGGTTCGCTTCCGTATTCAAGGTAATCCGCCATGTTGATCAATTGCGCCGCCTATCAGGACGGCAGAAAGCTCGCCGATATCGACATCGAGAGCATCAGCGACTATGTCGCGCGCCCCGAGTGCTTCGTCTGGGTCGCGCTGAAAGACCCGGAGCCGGAAGAGCTGGCCGTGATGAAGGAGGAGTTCGGGCTGCACGAGCTGGCGATCGAGGACGCGCAGAACGGTCACCAGCGTCCCAAGATCGAGGAGTACGGCGAGTCGATGTTCGCCGTCATCCATACGGTCGAAATGGACGAGGCGGCCGAGCTGCTGATCGGCGAGGTGGACGTGTTCGTCGGCCGCAACTATGTGCTCTCGGTGCGGCGCGGCACGCGCGCCGGCTTCCAGAACGTGCGCGAGCGCTGCGAACGGGAACCGAAGCTGCTGAAGGAAGGTTCCGCGTTCGTGCTGTACGCGCTGCTGGACGACATCGTCGATCGCTACTTTCCGATCATCGAGGCGATGAACAGCGAGATCGAGGCGCTGGAGGACCGGATCTTCGAGCGCAACGATTCGGCCGCGTCGCGCGCGATCATCCAGGAACTGTATTCGCTCAAGCGGCGTCTCGTGATCCTTCAGCACCATATTGCGCCGCTGCAGGAGGCGGTCGGCAAGCTGACCGGCGGCCGCATTCCGAGCATCTGCGAAGGCATGCAGGCGTATTTCCGCGACGTGTACGACCATCTCGAACGGATCGTGCGCATCATCGACGGCCGGCGCGAAATGGTGGTGACCGCCGTGCAGGTGAACCTCGGCATGATCTCGCTCGCCGAGAGCGAGGTGACCAAGCGGCTCGGCTCGTTCGCCGCGCTGTTCGCGGTGCCGACCATGATCGCCGGTATCTACGGGATGAATTTCCAGAGCATCCCCGAGCTGCATTACAAGTACGGCTATCCGGTGTGTATCGGCGTGATGTTTCTCGTCGACTGCGTATTGTTCTGGCGTTTCCGCAAGGCCAACTGGCTGTAGCCGCAGGTTTTAGCCACCCCGTCGCCGCCATTTGACCGCTTCTTCAACGCAACGTCGCCGCGCGCCTCGCGTTGTCCCCGCTTGCACCGTGCGCAATAAAAGTCCAGCATAAGCGGCCCGCGCGCGGCCGAATGCGCGGCGCGTGGCAAAAAAACCAATACGCATGGACCGAGCGAGGGCCCCTTGTCAAACGCTGCCTGCCGACACGCCAGTCTGGCGCGCCGGCACGAATCGATCGAACGCATTGCAGCAGTGCGAATCGTTGACATTCCTGAAAAGCAGCGCCGAGAATGGCCAGGGCAAACGTTTGCCATTCGCCGGAAACAGGGGTCCCGCTGCAATCCGCTGCAATCCGCTGCAATCCGCTGCAATCCGCTGCAATCGGCTGCAATCGGCTGCAATCGATAACCTGGAGATACCGCATGAGCTTACGCATTCGCCGTCGTCTGCTGACGGCTGCCGTCCTCGCCACCGTCACCGCCGCTTTGCCGCTGTCGCCGGCCTTCGCGCAGGGTGCGCCCGCGCACAAGCCGAGGGTCGCGCTGGTGATGAAGTCGCTCGCCAACGAGTTTTTCCTGACCATGGAAAACGGCGCGAAGGACTACCAGAAACACAACGCATCGCAGTTCGATCTGATCACCAACGGCATCAAGGACGAGACCGATACCGCCAACCAGATCCGCATCGTCGAGCAGATGATCGTCTCGAAGGTCGACGCGATCGTGCTCGCGCCGGCCGATTCGAAAGCGCTGGTGCCGGTCGTGAAGAAGGCGGTGGATGCGGGCATCATCGTCGTGAATATCGATAACCGGCTCGACCCGGACGTGCTCAAGTCGAAGGATCTGAACGTACCGTTCGTCGGCCCCGACAACCGCAAGGGCGCACTGAAGGTCGGCGACTATCTCGCTAAAAAGCTGAAGGCGGGCGACGAGGTCGGCATCATCGAAGGCGTGTCGACCACCACCAACGCGCAGCAACGCACCGCGGGCTTCAAGGACGCGATGGCGAAAGTCGGCGCGAAGGTCGTGTCGGTGCAATCGGGCGAGTGGGAAATCGACAAGGGCAATGCCGTCGCCGCGGCGATGCTTAACGAATATCCGAACCTGAAGGCGCTGCTCGCCGGCAACGACAACATGGCGATCGGCGCGGTGTCGGCGGTGCGTGCCGCCGGCCGGCAGGGCAAGGTGCTGGTGGTCGGCTACGACAACATCAACGCGATCAAGCCGATGCTGAAGGACGGCCGCGTGCTGGCCACCGCGGATCAATACGCCGCCAAGCAGGCGGTGTTCGGCATCGACACCGCGTTGAAGGCGCTCAGCGAGCACAAGAAGCAGTCGGAGTTGTCGGGCGTGGTGGAAACGCCGTGCGATCTGGTGACGAAGTAAGGCTCGCCGGGTAGTGACCCGGTAGTTGTCCGGCCGTTGTCCGGTAGTGGCCCGGTAGTTGTCCGGTAGTCGCCGGACGAGTCGTTGCAACCGGTCTGCCGTGCGGAAAACGGCAGACCGGCGCGTGTGTTTCATTTTCCGGGCGAACCTGTAGACGCCACCGCGCAACGCCGCCGCGCGCGAATCGCGCGACCGGAGACGGCGGTTATTCAGCGTCTATTCAATAAACGCTCAAGAAAGCTTTCGTGCCGCCGTTAATTCAGAGGTAAGCGTCACGACGGTGGCTGAACGGCGAGCGGGGTCTCAGCCTTCAGCGCCCGCGCATTGCGCGCAACGGACCGTCATGACGCGTGGCCGCCGGAGCAGGCATAAAAAGCAGGCCTTCGAAGCAGGCGTGAGGTCAGGCGTTTTTCATGGGTTGAGTCTGTTTTCGACGAAGACGTCCGACGGGCAGCTGGCGAGAACTACAGGCAGGAGAACAACAGGTTATGGCGACGATCAAGGATGTAGCGGCTGTGGCGGGTGTTTCGTTCACCACGGTATCGCACGTGGTGAACAACTCGCGCCCGGTGTCGGCCGACGTGCGCGCGAAGGTCGAACACGCGATCCGTCAGCTTCACTATGTCCCGTCGGCGGTGGCCCGGTCGCTGAAGGCGCGCGCCACGGCGACCATCGGTCTGGTGGTGCCGAACAGCACGAACCCGTATTTCGCGGAGATGGCGCGCGGCATCGAGGACGGTTGCGCGCGCAATGGCTACTGCGTGTTCTTCTGCAATTCCGACGACGATCCGGCCAAGCAGCGTAACTATCTGCGCGTGCTGCAGGAAAAGCGCATCGACGGACTGATCATCGCGTCCGCCGGCGACGACGCGGTGCTCGCGCAAACCCTCGCCGATTCGCGCGAGCCGCTGGTGATCGTGGACCGCAACATCGAGGGGCTGAACGCGGATCTGGTGCAGATCGACCACGAGAAGGGCGGCTACCTCGCCACCCGGCATCTGCTGGAACTGGGGCACGTGCGCATCGGCTGCATTACGGGGCCGGTGCAGACCGCGGTCAGCGCGATGCGCGTGCATGGCTTCATCCGCGCGATGACCGAGCGCGGCATCGAGATTCCGCCGGACGCGATCGTCGAAAGCGACTTCTCGGGCACGGGCGGGCATCGCGCAGCCGCGCAACTGTTCGACACGATCCGACCGACGGCGATCTTCGCGGGCAACGACATGATGGGCATCGGCGCGCTGCGCGCCGCTGCGGAGCGCAATATCAGCGTGCCGCGCGATTGCTCGATCATCGGTTTCGACGATATCGAGCTGGGGCGTTTCACCTATCCGGCCCTGTCGACGGTCGGGCAGTCGGTGCGCGCGCTCGGCGACATGGCCGCGCAGACGCTGATCGAGCGGATCGCGGGAACGCCCGCGGACAAGTCGCGCTTGCCGGGGCGCCGCCGCGTGGTGTCGCCGCGACTGATCGTGCGCGAGTCCACGGCGACCTGGGCGGGTGCCGCGCGGCGCGATCTCGCGGCTTGATGTGGTTGCCCGATTGCCCATTGCCCGATTGTCTGATGGCAGAGGTGGCGCAGCTACCTGCGCTGCCTGCTTGCGTCGAGCCTGAATCGACTAACCGGGTCCAGTACCTGAACTAACCCCCCCGGGACGCCGGCTTAAGCCTGCGGCCTTCCGCGCGCGACACGGCGCCCTCTCCCAGCTCCTGTTTTTCCCTAACGCGTTCAGTCCCATTCCACGTCGACGCGCCGCACCCCCTCGCGGCGCGCCCGGCTTCGTTCGTCGAGACGTCCCGCATGGCCGGGCGCTCGCGGTTCCGGAACGAGCCGGCGTGCCGCCCTGTCAGCTTCTTGTAATTTCTTCCAGGTCCTTACATCTTCATTCCTCATACCATATAAAACCTTCAAGTATGCAGTTGGAATGCCGTAAACGCTGCTATTAGAGCGCCGTATCAAAAGAGCGACACGCAGACGTCACACGCTACCCCGCGCTGCGTACGCAGCCTCTCTTTTCGTTTAAGTACAGGAACAAGCATGTTGAATAAAGGCATCACGATCAAGGCGCGGATTGGCCTGACGATGGCTTTTCTCGCCGCGCTGCTGGTCGCCATCGGCGTCTTCGGTCTGATCGGCATGAGCGGTTCGAACGACGCCTACAAGGACACCTTCACCAACGCGATGCCTAGCGCCGTCGACATCGGCAATGCCGAGCTGTTCGCCGCGCGCGAGCGGCTCGCGCTCGACCGCGCCGCGTTCATGATCGGCACGCCCGAAGCCGCGCCGACGCTGGAGCGCGCGCGCGGCATGCGCGCCACCTCCGACATGTGGTGGAAGAAGTACATGGACCTGCCGCGCACGCCGGACGAAGACCGCCTCGCGCAGGAAGTCGTCGCCAGGCGCGACGCGCTGCATCAGCAACTGGACTCGTTCGCCTCGACGATCGCGGCGAACGACCAGACCAAGGTGGTCGATAACGCCCGCCGCCTGCAGGTGTCGTACAACGATCTCGGCAATGCCGACGATGCGTTGCGCAAGTTCCAGTTCACCTCGGCGCGCGACGGCTACGAGTCGGTGCAGGGCAGTTTCGCAACCTTCCGCATGGTCAGCATCGGCGCGCTGTTCCTCGACGTGCTGGCCGCGGCGTTTTCGTACCTGACCTTGAGCCGCGCGATCGGCCGCCCGCTCGGCGAAGCGCTCGGCCACTTCGACGCGATCGCCGCCGGCGATCTGCGCCGTCCGGTGGTGGTCACCTCGCGCGACGAAATGGGCCAGCTGCTCGACGGCATCGCGAAGATGCAGCGCAGCCTCACCGAAACGGTGCGTACGGTGCGTAGCGGCAGCGAATCGATCGCGACCGCCACCCGTCAGATCGCGGCCGGCAACATCGACCTGTCGTCGCGCACCGAAGAGCAGGCGTCGGCGTTGCAGGAAACCGCGTCGAGCATGGAAGAGCTGACCGGCACGGTCAAGCAGAACGCCGACAACGCCCGCCAGGCGAGTTCGCTCGCGGCCAACGCGTCGGAGATCGCCAACGAGGGCAGCGCGGTGGTCGGCCAGGTGGTCGGCACGATGGGCGATATCAACCAGAGCTCGGCGAAGATCGCCGACATCATTTCGATCATTGAGGGAATTGCGTTCCAGACCAACATCCTCGCGCTCAACGCGGCCGTGGAAGCGGCGCGGGCCGGCGAGGAAGGCCGCGGTTTCGCGGTGGTGGCGGGCGAGGTGCGCAGCCTCGCGCAGCGCTCGTCGGCGGCGGCCAAGGAAATCAAGGAGCTGATCGATACGTCAGTGGAGCGCGTGCAGTCGGGTTCGGCGCTGGTGGACGAAGCGGGCCGCACGATGACCGAGATCATCGGCGCGGTGCAGCGCGTGACCGACATCATGGGCGAGATCGCGGCAGCCTCGGAAGAGCAGAGCAGCGGCATCGACCAGGTGGCGCGCGCCGTCACGCAGATGGACGAAGTGACCCAGCAGAACGCCGCGCTGGTCGAGGAAGCGGCGGCGGCGGCGTCGTCGCTCGAAGATCAGGCCGGCAAGCTGCGTACGGCGGTCGCCGTGTTCCAGGTCGACGACGGCGGTCACAAGGCGCCGGTCGCCGCGCCGAAACGCGTGAGCGCGCCGATGAAGTCGAGCAGCGTGCGCAAGGTGTCGCGCGCGGCGGTTGCGCAGCCGGCGTCGCATGCCGGGTCGCACGCCGGTTCGCAGATGAATGCGCAGCCGGCTGGTCAAGCGGCACCGGCGGCCGCCGCGCCGCAGCCTGCCGCGCCGGTCAAGGCCGCTGCCGCGCCGCAGGCCGCCGCGCCGGCGCGCGCACCGGCCCGCGCCATGGCAACCGCCAGCGCGGGCAGCGATCAGGATTGGGAGACCTTCTGATCCGCTCGTCTGGGCCAGCATCGGGCCAGCATCGCGCCAGCGCAACATTCGTTCCCGACGGCGTGCGGTCGCAAGCCGCACCGTCGGGGATGAACCCCTCGCGCTGGCCACGGCGCTGGCCAGGTCGCTGGCCAATACGCCTCGACAGGATGCCGGACAAGCAAGCCGCCGCGTGCCTCGCACCGGCGGTTTTTTTATGACGTGCGCATGAAGTCGCCCGCGCGCGCAAGCGATTCCCTGGCGCGCGTCATGATCCGGTACATTGACGGGCGCGATCACGACGCGAGCGACGGCGAGACCGCCGCCTCGACGAAGCGCCGCATGCCGCAACGCCGCTCCCCGACTCATCCGACTCATCCGACTCATCCGACTCATTCAAACTCACGCTCAACGCGCCAGCCACAAAGGACCGACATGACGCCACACGACCTCGCGCAACGACTCGTCGAAGCCCGCCGGCAGCATCGTCTGATCGACGCGCCCGACAGCCTGCCGCCCGATGCCGCCACCGCCTATGCGATCCAGCAGGCCGTCATCGACGGTCTCGGCGACACCACCGGCGCCTGGAAGATCGGCGCCCGGGCGCCCGGCGCCGCCGCGGCGGGCGCGCCGATTCCGGCTTCGCTGGTCGCGCCGTCGCCCGTCAGGCTCGCGCACCAGGGTTTCTTCCGCGTGCTGGTGGAGCTGGAGATCGCGTTCCGTTTTTCCGAGGCGATCGAGCCGCGCGGCCGCGCGTACGCGCGCGACGAGGTGCTCGCCAAGGTCGGCGAGGTGCTGCCCGCCATCGAGATCGTCGATAGCCGCTTCAGCGAATGGCCGAACGTCGCGCCACTCGCGCAACTGGCCGATGCGCAGAACAACGGCGCGCTGATCGTGGGCCATGCGCTCGCGTATGCGGGGCTCGCGCGCGGTTTCGATTTCGTGTCGCCCGAACTGGAACTGAGCCTGAACGGCGAATCGCTGGTGCCGGAAGCGACCGGCAACCCGGCCGGCGACCCGCGCGAACTGCTCGTGTGGTTCGTCAACCATTGCGCGGCGATGGGCATCACCATCGAACCCGAGTGGACCATCACCACGGGGTCGTACGTCGGTGCTCATAAAGTGAGCAGCGCGGGCGTCGTGCGTGGTCATATCGACGGACTCGGCGAAGTGGAGGTCGAGCTGACCTGAGCTGAGCTGAGCTGAGCGACGCGCGGCGCCACATCGACCAACGCTTCGCATGCCAACGCAAACGGCCGCCCATGGGCGGCCGTTTGCGTTGCAACGTGTCGCGCGTGATGTGTCGCATGTCACGCAAGATGGCGCGATTGCCATCTTGCGCGGAACAAAATGCGTTGCACGATGACGAACGCGTTGAACACACATCGTTCGAGCCTCGACGCGGCGTCGCGAACGAAACATGTAACAGTGGGCTCGCGTTGTAGTCGAACCGCGCAGGTCGCGCGTTGAGGAAAAAAGAGGGGAGGCGTAGCGAACGCAGCGTGTGAAAAACGTGCATGATGTCCACGCTTTCAGCGACAAAGTGTGCGCGTGCAGACAAGACGTCCGGTACAGCAGTGAGATCGTTCGATCAAACTTCGTCACGCGATCGCTACGATGTGAGCGCAAGATTGTAGGTGGTCGTATGTTGGTTTCCTAGTGAGGAATGTCGGGAGGCGAATGCGGCGCGATTTTCGCAACGTAGTTCGTGAAAAAAAATTTAAAAGGGTTTAGGATGAATTCGAGCGATGTCGTTTCCGAATAGCGCGCCGCGCACGACATCGGTCTAGACTTCGGCGAGGAGGTAGCATGGATATCTACAGCAGTTTCGCGACCCGCTTCGAGAAAACGCGAGAAGATGAACTCTCGCTCGAGGAGTATCTCGCGCTCTGCAAAGACAATCCCGCCGCGTACGCCACGGCTGGCGAACGCATGTTGACGGCAATCGGAGAGCCGGAACAGATCGACACTCGCAACGATCCGCGCCTGTCGCGTATCTTCGCGAACAAGGTCATCAAGGTATACCCCGCATTCCGTGAGTTCTACGGAATGGAAGAGGTGATCGAGCAGGTGGTCGCCTACTTCCGGCACTCGGCCCAGGGGCTCGAAGAAAAGAAGCAGATTCTGTATCTGTTGGGCCCGGTCGGCGGCGGTAAATCGTCGATCGCGGAGCGCTTGAAACAGCTCATGGAACGCGTGCCGTTCTACGCGATCAAGGGCTCGCCGGTCAACGAGTCGCCACTCGGTCTGTTCGATTACGAGGAAGACGGCCCGATTCTCGAAGAACAATATGGCATTCCACGCCGCTACCTGAAAAGCATTCTTAGCCCGTGGGCGGTGAAACGCCTGCACGAATACAACGGCGACATCCGCAAGTTCCGCGTGGTGCGCCGCTACCCGTCGATCCTTCGCCAGATCGGTATCGCCAAGACCGAGCCGGGCGACGAAAACAATCAGGACATCTCGTCGCTGGTCGGCAAGGTCGATATCCGCAAGCTCGAACAGTACGCGCAGGACGACGCGGACGCATACAGCTACTCCGGTGGCCTGTGTCTCGCGAATCAGGGGCTGCTCGAGTTCGTCGAAATGTTCAAGGCGCCGATCAAGGTGCTGCATCCGCTGCTTACCGCGACCCAGGAAGGCAACTTCAAGGGCACGGAAGGCTTCGGTGCGATTCCGTTCGACGGCGTGATTCTCGCGCACTCGAACGAGTCGGAATGGAAGGCGTTCCGCAACAACCGCAACAACGAAGCACTGCTCGACCGGATCTTCGTGGTGAAGGTGCCGTACTGCCTGCGCTACGGCGAAGAAGTGAAAATCTACGAGAAGCTGCTGCGTAATTCGTCGCTGGCGAATGCGGTGTGCGCGCCGGGCACGCTGAAGATGATGGCGCAGATGTCGGTGCTCACGCGTCTCCAGGAACCGGAGAATTCGAGCCTGTTCTCGAAGATGCAGGTGTACGACGGCGAGAATCTGAAGGACACCGATCCGAAAGCGAAGTCGTATCAGGAGTACCGCGATTTCGCGGGCGTCGATGAAGGGATGACCGGCGTGTCGACCCGCTTCGCGTTCAAGATCATGTCGCGCGTGTTCAACTTCGATTCGACCGAGGTCGCGGCCAATCCGGTGCATCTGATGTACGTGCTCGAACAGCAGATCGAACGCGAGCAGTTCCCGCCGGAAACCGAACAGAAGTATCTGTCGTTCATCAAGGACGTGCTGGCCTCGCGGTACGCCGAGTTCATCGGCAAGGAGATTCAGACCGCGTATCTGGAGTCGTACTCCGAATACGGTCAGAACATCTTCGATCGCTATGTGACGTATGCGGACTTCTGGATTCAGGACCAGGAATTCCGCGACCACGACACCGGCGAGAGCTTCGACCGCGCGGCGCTGAACGCCGAACTGGAGAAGATCGAGAAACCCGCGGGCATCAGCAACCCGAAGGACTTCCGCAACGAGATCGTGAACTTCGTGCTGCGTGCGCGTGCTGCGAATGCGGGGAAGAATCCCGCGTGGATCAGCTACGAGAAGCTGCGCGTCGTGATCGAAAAGAAGATGTTCTCGAACACGGAAGAACTGTTGCCGGTGATCTCGTTCAACGCCAAAGGCTCGGCGGAAGAGCAGCGCAAGCACGAGGACTTCGTCAATCGCATGGTGACGAAAGGCTATACGCCGAAGCAGGTCCGCTTGCTGTGTGACTGGTATCTGCGCGTGCGCAAGTCGTCATGATTCGCACTGCGTGCCGCCCGCGCGGCCCGGCCGCGCGGGCGCCCTGAGCGCCGACTCCCATCGACATGCGGAGTGGCGTGGGAGCGGGCGCTGACGCGCTCACTCCCATCGACAATGGAGACCGGGCGTGCTTCATCAAATCATCGACCGCAGGTTGGCAGGCAAGAACAAGAGCATTGCGAATCGCGAGCGTTTTTTGCGCCGCGTCAAAAATTACATCCGTCGCGCCGTCTCGGAAGCGGTGCGCGACCGCAGCATCAAGGATATCCAGAACACCCAGAGCATCACCATCCCGCGCAAGGACATCGCGGAACCGTCGTTCCGTCACGGCCCCGGCGGCAAGCGGGAGATGGTGCACCCGGGTAACGCCGACTACATCCGCGGCGACAAGATCCAGCGTCCGCAAGGCGGCGGCGGTGGAGGCGGGGGCAATCAGGCCAGCAACGAAGGCGAGGGGCAGGACGACTTCGTGTTCGAGCTGAGCCGCGAAGAGTTCATGCAGTATTTCTTCGACGACCTCGAACTGCCGCGTCTCGTCAAAACCCATCTGATGGCCGTGCCGACGTGGAAAAGCATCCGCGCGGGCTGGGCGGCGGAAGGCACGCCGAACAACATCGACGTGGTCCGTTCGCTGCGCAGCGCGCTGGGACGCCGCATCGCGCTGGGTGCGCCGCTCGTCAACCAGTTACGCGAGATGGAGCGGCAACTGGAGGTGATGAAGGCCGATCCCGACGACCGCCGCGAAGAGATCAAACTGCTCGAGGAAGAGATACACCACCTGCGCGGCCGCATCTGGCGGATTCCGTTCATCGATCCGTTCGATCTTCGTTATGTGAATCGCGTGAAGCAGCCCACGCCGTCGAGCCAGGCGGTGATGTTCTGTCTGATGGATGTGTCCGGTTCCATGGACGAGCAGCGCAAGGATCTCGCCAAGCGCTTCTTCATCCTGTTGTATCTGTTCCTCAAGCGCAATTACGAGCGCATCGAGGTGGTGTTCATCCGCCACCACACGCGCGCCGAGGAAGTCGACGAGGACACGTTCTTTCATTCGACCGAAAGCGGCGGCACGGTGGTCTCGAGCGCGCTGGAGCTGATGCAGAAGGTGATGGAAGACCGCTACTCGCCGACCGAATGGAACATTTACGGCGCGCAGGCGTCGGACGGCGACAACTGGACTGACGATTCGCCGAAGTGCCGCAAGATACTCTCGGATGACATCCTGGAGAAGGTGCGCTATTTTGCGTATATTCAGGTGGCGCCCGAAGAGCAGAACCTGTGGCTCGAATATGCGCAACTGGCGTTGAGTCAGCCGCATATGGCGATGAAGAAGGTCGAGACGGCGGCGGACATCTACCCGGTGTTCCGCGAGCTGTTCGAAAAGCAG
Organism: Paraburkholderia sp. D15; assembly: GCF_029910215.1. Classification (NCBI taxonomy): domain Bacteria; kingdom Pseudomonadati; phylum Pseudomonadota; class Betaproteobacteria; order Burkholderiales; family Burkholderiaceae; genus Paraburkholderia; species Paraburkholderia sp. D15. The sequence continues at coordinate 1,965,158 of NZ_CP110395.1, forward strand.
GTGGCGACTTCATGACAGCGAAGCGCCTGAGCCGAAAAGCGCGCGGTGCGGGATAGCTGACCCGATCGCCGCGCATGAAAGGCGTGCCGCAGCAGCAGGCGTCGGGGCATGCCGGGGCAGTAGCGTAATCGTCAGGATTCGCCGCTGCCGCAGCAGTCGACATCGCTGTAGCACGGGGACACACCGGAACGCCCATTGAAAGGCAAAGGGAAGTCCGTATGAACGTAGCCGATAGAAGGCCTCTGCCGTGCCCGTCCGACTGGACCTTCGAGTTGATCGAAGAGTACGACTCGCATATTGCCCGTGTTGCAGAGCAATATGAACTCGACGTCTATCCGATCCAGCTCGAACTCATCAGCGCCGAACAGATGATGGATGCGTACGCGTCCGTCGGCATGCCGGTGAACTACCGTCACTGGTCGTTCGGCAAACACTTCCTCTCGACCGAGAAAAGCTATCGCCGCGGGCAGATGGGGCTCGCGTACGAGATCGTCATCAATTCGAATCCCTGCATCGCGTATCTGATGGAAGAGAACACGATGACGATGCAGGCGCTCGTCATCGCGCATGCGGCCTACGGGCACAACTCGTTCTTCAAGGGCAACTATCTGTTCCGCTTGTGGACGGATGCGCACGCGATCATCGACTACCTCGTCTATGCGAAGAATTACATCGCCGAGTGCGAGGAGCGCTTCGGGCTCGATCGCGTCGAGGAACTGCTCGACTCGTGCCATGCGCTGATGAATTACGGCGTGGACCGCTACAAGCGTCCGCAGAAGCTCTCGCTGGAGAAGGAGTTCGCCGCGCGGCGCGAACGCGAGGCGTATCTGCAATCGCAGGTCAATGAATTGTGGCGCACGCTGCCGACGCGGCATACGCCTTTGCCTGAGGAAATCGAGGAGCGCTATCCGCCCGAGCCGCAGGAAAACCTGCTGTATTTCGCGGAGAAGAATGCGCCGCTGCTGGAGCCGTGGGAGCGCGAGGTGATCCGCATCGTGCGCAAGGTCGGACAGTATTTTTATCCGCAGCGGCAGACTCAGGTCATGAACGAAGGCTGGGCGACCTTCTGGCACTACACGCTGCTCAACACGATGTACAACCAGGGCAAGCTGGAAGACGGCTTCATGATGGAGTTCCTCCATTCGCACAGCAATGTGGTCTACCAGCCGCCCGTCACGAAGCCGTATTACAGCGGCATCAACCCGTACGCGCTCGGGTTTTCGATGATGAGCGACATTCGCCGCATCTGCGAAGCGCCGACGGAAGAAGACCGCCGCTGGTTCCCGGAGCTCGCGGGCAGTCCGTGGCTGCCGGCCATGCACTACGCCATGCGTAACTTCAAGGACGAGAGCTTCGTCGCGCAGTATCTGTCGCCGCATCTGATTCGTGAAATGCGGCTGTTCTCGGTGCTCGACGACGACATGCGCGACGCGCTCGAAGTCTCGGCGATTCACGACGACAGCGGCTATCAGTACGTGCGCCAGGCGTTGTCGCGGCAGTACGACATGCATCATCGCGAGCCGAACATTCAGGTGTGGGCGGTGAATACGCGCGGCGACCGGAGTCTGACGCTGCGGCATTTCATGAGCGACAACCGGCATCTGTCGCCGGATAGCGATGAAGTGCTCAAGCACATGGCGCGTTTGTGGCAGTTCGACGTGTATCTGGAAAGCGTCGATGAAAACGGCACGGTGCGCAAACGCTACGAATGCCGGTACGTGCCGCCGATCGTGCGGGTTTGAGGCCGCCTGGGCGCTTGATCGAGTCCAAGGAAAAAACCAGCTCACGGGCTGGTTTTTTCTTGCCAGTCGCGCGGACGTGGCTCAAATCCGGCAAGTCGCTCACGCCACCGCCCCAGGCATCGAAAACGCGCCTGACAAAAACCCATCTTCTCCTTGCAATTCTGTAAAATTCGCCCACGCTTGCGCCGGGCCCCTCGGCGTGCGCGTGTGAAGGCGGCGCCACGACCGCTATTTCCGCTTACAGACAAGGAACGACAACAGCATGACCGACCTATCCAGCCAAAACGTGGCTTCGGCTCACGACACCCGGCGCCGCATTCTCGCAATCGTGGGCGCCTCGTCGGGCAATCTCGTCGAGTGGTTCGACTTTTACGTGTATTCGTTCTGCGCGCTGTATTTCGCGCCGGCGTTCTTCCCGAGCGGCAATACCACCACGCAGTTGCTCAATACCGCCGGCGTGTTCGCCGCCGGCTTCCTGATGCGGCCGATCGGCGGCTGGTTCTTCGGCCGTCTCGCCGACAAGCACGGCCGCCGCACCGCGATGATGGTCTCGGTCTTCATGATGTGCGGCGGTTCGCTCGTGATCGCCGTGCTGCCCACGTACGCGCAGATCGGTGCGCTCGCGCCGGCCTTGCTGCTGATCGCGCGCCTGTTTCAGGGGCTGTCGGTGGGCGGCGAGTACGGCACCAGCGCGACCTATATGAGTGAAGTGGCGCTGAAGGGCCGGCGCGGTTTCTTCGCGTCGTTCCAGTACGTGACCTTGATTGGCGGCCAGTTGTGCGCGCTGCTGGTGCTGGTGATCCTGCAACAGACCTTGTCCGCCGACGAACTGAAGGCGTGGGGCTGGCGCGTGCCGTTCGTGATCGGCGCGCTGGCCGCACTGGTCGCGCTGTATCTGCGTAAATCGCTCGACGAAACCACCACCGCCGAAACGCGTCAGCGCAAGGAGGCGGGCACGCTGCGCGGCTTGTGGCTGCACAAGGGCGCGTTCCTGACGGTGGTCGGCTTCACGGCCGGCGGCTCGCTGATCTTCTACACCTTCACCACCTACATGCAGAAGTACCTGGTCAACACGGCCGGCATGCACGCGAAAACCGCCAGCAACGTGATGACCGCCGCGCTGTTCGTCTACATGCTGATGCAGCCTGCGTTCGGCGCGCTGTCGGACCGCATCGGCCGCCGTCGTTCGATGCTGTTCTTCGGCCTGTTCGCGACCATCGGCACGGTGCCGCTGCTGCACGCGCTGAAGGACGTGGCGAGCCCGTACGCGGCGTTCGCGCTGGTCGTGGTGGCGTTGGCGATCGTCAGTTTCTACACGTCGATCAGCGGTCTGATCAAGGCCGAAATGTTCCCGCCGGAAGTGCGTGCGCTCGGCGTCGGGCTCTCGTATGCGGTGGCCAACGCGATCTTCGGTGGATCGGCGGAATACGTGGCGCTGTGGCTGAAGTCGATCGGCAGCGAGACGGCCTTCTTCTGGTACGTCACCGCGTTGTGCGCGATCTCGGGCCTCGTGTCGCTGCGCATGCGCGATCCGTCGAAGGAAGGGTATCTGCGGCACGAGCCTTGATCCACGCATCGCGAAAGTTTGAATGCGATGAGCCGGACGCTTGCCTGACCGCAACGCGACGCTGGCAATAAGAAGCGAACGGCGACCTTCGAGCAGAAGGTCGCCGTTTTTCATGGCTACGCCACCACGATCTCCGTGCCCAATGCATGCAACAGATCACGCAACGTTTCGGCCTGCGCCATCTTCGCGTCGCTACGCAGATGGATCTGCACCGCGCGTCCGGCGATGCCGTCGACGGGATGCGCGAGCCATAACTCGACCGCGAGTCCCAGTCCTTCCGGTTGATTGACGACCACCGGTTCGATCACACGCGGCTTGAAACAGGCACTCTCGGACATGGCGAATTCCCTCGGGCTGATGATGGCGCTTCGAATTCATCGTCGAGGTCATCGTAGCCAACGGCGCGCGCCGCACCAAGCAACAAATACGCGTTTGCTAATGACGCAAACGAAGACGCAAACGCGGACCCAGGCGAGAACGCAACCGGAACGGCCACGCGCAGCAAGCCCGCAAACTCACACCGGCTCCGAGCGTTCCGCGACCAGTTCGGAGACCAGTTCCTTCACGACGGCAGCCGGTTCCGCGGCGACGGCAGGCGCGGCCGCCACCGCCGCGACCGCTGCCGCGGCGACCGCTTGCGGACGAAAATGGAGCGCACCGCGCAGCAGCATCAGCAGGTGGTAGTAGAACCGCGTGCTCAATCCGTAGCGATACGCGAACAGATGCGCGGCCATGACCTTGAAGCCGGCACGCGCCTCGCGATTGCGCGCATGCACCGACACGACGATCGGCGCGAGCCGCCGCAACGCCAGCACACGCGACGCTTCCAGCGCTGCCGGCAGCGTCAGCGATTTCACATAGGCGTACGCGCTGACGGTCGCCGCGAGCGCGGTGCCGCGCGTGCTATGCGACACCGACGTGGCCGTCTTGCGATACACCGACACGTAATCGTGCAGATAGAACACCTCGCGCGCGGCAAGACACAGCTCGGCGCCGAACACGAAATCGCAGCACATGCCATGCTGATCCGGATAGCCGATGCGCTTCACGAGCCGCGCGTCGGCCATCCAGCCGTTGTTCGGAAACATCTGCACGAGACCGGTCCGGCCGGGCAGCGTCTGCAGACCTTCGGCTTCGCGGGTACGCCGGAACGCGGTATTCAAACGCCGGCTGCCCTCGAAATCGATCGCGCCGTCGTGATCGGCCTCGTACTGATCGCCGAATGCCGCATCCAGTTGCGGATGCTGCTGCCACAGCGACGCGAGTTTTTCGATGCCGTCCGTGGTGAGCAGATCGTCGTCGTGAATCAGCAGAATCCGGTCGCCGCTCGCGCGCTCGAACAGACTCGCGACGTTGCGCGCCTGGCCGAGCGGCGGCCGGTTCAGCGTGTAGCGGATGCGCGGCTCGTCGGCGTAACGCGTTGCGATGAGTTCCTGGGTGCGCGTGTCCCGCGAGTCGTCGCCGATCACGATTTCCAGGTTGCCGTAGCTTTGCGCGAGGCACGAATCGATGCATTGCACGATCAGTTCGGGGCGATGGCAGGTCGGCAGGCACACCGAGACTTTGGCGCGCGGAGAGTCGGACGAGATGGACATGATGGACGTCGCCTTTGTTGTTCGTTAAGGGCGGTACTGTCGGGCGGCCGCTGGGTCGCAGGGTGCGACCCGCACTGCAAGCAGCAAATTAGTCCATCGTGCCGAAAAAATAATCGGTAAAAATCAGGAAAAAATGTTTGGCTTATGAAAGCCCGTTGCCGAGGAATGAATCATGCGGCTTTGCCGCGAAAACGCCGCAAAGCCGCTCCAGCTCGTCGATCAGGACCGGACGCGAAATATTTCAACTGACCGACGGTTCGCCCTCGCCGGGTTTTTTTCCTGGACGGTCGGCGGGCGACTGATCGCGGCGCGCATCGTCGCGTTCGGGCAGCTTGCTCTTTTCGTTGTCGCTGTGCACGGCGGGTTGCGGATGTTCAAGGTCGGCCGGCTCGGCCTGGGTCTGCTTCTGGTTTTCGCTCATGATGCGCTCCTTCAGTGGAAGACCTCATGAGTGGAGCAAGCCGCAGACCCGGCGACGGCGTGAACCCCAACACCCTCGCACTCGTTCAGGCCACCGCTTCGGCGCTCTTCACGCCGCCCGTCAGCGACACGACGAATTCGTAGAACGCCCGCACCTTCGCCGGCGGATGATGCCGCGACGGATACAGCGCATACAGTGGATACACCTCGTCGCCCCAATCGGGAAACAGCTCGACAAGCTTGCCGCTCGTCAGCAGCGACTCCGCGCCGAGCGCGAGAATCTGCGCGACGCCCTGGCCTGCGACGCACGCGCTATGCAAGGTGCCCACATCGTTCACGGTCAACGGGCCTTGCGGTGTCAGCACGATCTTCTTGCGGCCACGATGAAACTCCCAGCTGAACGGATAGCCGGTGAGCGGATCGCGAAACTTGATGCAGACGTGACGCGACGTTTCGAGATCCGTCGGCGTGGCGGGATGTCCGTGCTTCTTCAGATACGAAGGCGCGGCGACTGTCAGGATGCGGGTGTCGAGCAGCTTGCGCGCGATCAGCGTCGACAGCGGCGGTTCGCCGAAGCGGATCGCGAGATCGAAGCCGTCCGCGACCATGTCGCCGAGTTGGTCGCGGGTGATCAGTTCGAGTTGCAGATCCGGATGTTTGTCGATGAATCCGCCGAGCCGCGGCCCGAGCACGAGGCGCGAAAAGAACGGGTCCATGTTCACGCGCAGGCGTCCGCGTACCGCGCTCGCGCCTTGGGTGGCCGAGGCCGCCGCTTCTTCCAGGCCGCCGAGCAGCGGCACGATCTGTTCGTAAAAGCGCCGGCCTTCGTCGGTCAGCGTGACCGAGCGGGTCGTGCGGTCGAACAGGCGGATACCGAGCCGCGCTTCGAGCCGCGCGACCGAGCGGCTTACCCCGGATTGCGACATGTCGAGTGCTTCGCCGGCTGCCGCAAAACTGCCGCAATCGACGATCGCCGTCAGAACGCCCATGCCGTTCAGCATGCGCTCGTCAAATGGCATCGCTTATCCCTTTGTTATGTATGCATTCATGCACGACATGCTAACGCGAAACCCCGTTGGATTTCACGCCCTGGCGGCGGGAAAGCCCGCCAGGTAAGGCGGATCGATGATGTCGTGTCATGACTGGAAGGACAGCGAAGCTACCGCGTCAACCGCGCGAGGGCTCGATAAAAGGCAGGCACGCGCGTGAAATACGAAGACATGCGACTCTCATCATGCTTAAGGCATATTCGAGATTCGCAGGAAGAGAAGACCGGGATAACGCAAATTTTTATCGTGAAATCGCGCTTTACCGTCCCGCGCTATGCGTCGGCTGCGCGCGCATGGCTGGCTTGAGCGGCGCTTCGTCGAGTTGCCGGAAGATCCACGCGGACACCAGCGTGATCACGCCGACGCAGGCGAAGCTCAGGCGGAAGCCGAGCGCGGCCGACCCCCACTGCGCGGAAAACAGATTGACGAGGCCGCCGCCGATCGACACGCCGAGGCCGATCGCGAGCATCTGCACCATCGAAAACAGGCTGTTGCCGCTGCCCGCGTCTTCGTGCGAGAGGTCCTTGAGCGTGACGCTGTTCATGGCGGCGAACTGCATGGAGTTGGCCGCGCCGAACACCGCGAGGATGGCGATTTCGACCACGAGCGGCGTGCCGCGCGAGATGAGTGCGAACGCAACGATCGACGAACCGACGATCAACGTATTGACGAGCAGGAAGGTGTCGTAACCGTAGCGGCGGATCAGCGGCGCGATCCAGCGCTTGGCGACGGTGCCGGCGAGCGCGGCGGGCAGCATCATCAGGCCGGAGTGCAGCGGCGAATAGCCGAGTTGCAGTTGCAGCAGCAGCGGCACGAGAAACGGCACGGCGCTGGAGCCGATCCGGCACACCAGGTTGCCGATCAGGCCGACGCTGAAATTCGGCTCGCCGAACAGCGCCAGCTTGAAAAGCGGATTGCTACGGCGCCGCGCATGCGGAATATAGGCGAGGGCGCTGGCTGCCGCGAGCACGAACAGCGCCGCGGCCCAGGCGGCCCGATGGCTCGCGAACGGCGCTTCGATCGCCAGCGAGAACGCGATCATGCACAGCGACAGCAGCCCGCAGCCGACGAAGTCGAACGGCGGCGCCTGGGTCTCGCCATGCGCGGGCAGATAACGCTGCACCGCGTACAGCCCGATCATGCCGATCGGCACGTTGATCAGGAAGATCCAGTGCCATGTCATGTCCTGCACGAACCAGCCGCCGAGCGTCGGTCCGGCGATCGGCCCGAGCTGCCCCGCGATCGAGATGAACGCGAGCGCCGACACGTACTGTTCGCTCGACACGCTGCGCAACACCGCGAGCCGGCCGATCGGCAGCAGCATCGAGCCGCCGATGCCCTGCAGCACCCGCGCGAGCACCAGTTCGCCGAGCGTATGCGCGCTCGCGCAGCATACCGAGCCGAGCACGAACACGAGGATCGCCGCGAAATACACGCGGCGCGTGCCGAAGCGGTCGGCGAGCCAGCCGGACGCGGGCGTCAGCATGGCCATGGTGAGCGTGTACGCGATGATGATCGGCTGCATCGCGAGCGGCGCGACGTGCAGGCTGGTCGCGATCGAAGGCAGCGCGGTGTTGACGATCGTCGTATCGAGCGACTGCATGAAGAAGCCGGCGGCGACGATCCACAGCAGGGCGGTCTGAGCGGAATCCTTGGTCATGGCGATGGGGCGGCAAGGCGGAGCGCGGGGCTGGGACGCGCGGCCTCGGGGCGATTCAGTGGGGGCGTAACGTCATGATATTGACATCCCCGTCAATCGGGAACCCCACTAGGAACTGTGACTGTTATCGACAATGCCGATAAGCAGCGCGACAATGCCCGCATGCTCAATCCCATCTGGCTCAAGACCTTCGCGACCGTCGCGGCTTGCCACAGCTTCACCGAGGCGGGGCGGCGGCTCGATCTGACGCAGTCGAGCGTCAGCGAACACATCCGGCGGCTCGAGGAGAACGTCGGCCGGCGCCTGTTCGTGCGCGACACCCATTCCCTCGCGATGACACCCGACGGCGAAGCGATGCTCGCGCACGCCACCGTGATCCTGCAGGCGCTTGCACGCGCCGAATCGCAGTTCCGCGCGCCGCGCCTGAAGGGACGCGTGCGGCTCGGATCGTCGGACGACGTCGCGCTCGGGCCGCTGCCCGCCGTGCTGGCGGCGTTCCGCGACGCGCATCCGGACGTCGAACTGGAAATCACCATCGGTATGACCGGCAAGCTGTACGAGTTGCTGGACGCGGGCGAGATCGACCTGCTGGTGGGCAAGCGCCGCATCGGCGACCGGCGTGGCGTGCCGCTGTTCACCGGGCGGCTGGAATGGCTGGCACGGCCGGGCACGCTGGTCGATTTGAGTCAGCCGTTGCCGCTGATCCTGGTCGCCGAGCCGAGCGTGACGCGCGCGGTCGTGCTCGATGCGCTCGCCGAGGCGGGCATCGGCTGGCAACTGGTGTGCACGAGCAGCAGCCATTCGGGTTGTATCGCGGCGGCGCGCGGCGGTCTGGGCATCACCGTGCGGCCGCAGTATCTGGCCGCGCGCGGGCTCGCGCCGCCGGTGAATGCGGCGGCGTTGCCCGCGTTGCCGTCGGTGGAATTCATCGCGCTCGCGGCGCGGCGCTTGAGCCGGCCGGCGGGCACGTTGATGCAGCTTCTCCACGACAGCGATCTGCGCGGGTCGTGGATCGGCGAGTGAGCTGAGCGACGGTGAGCGTCTTCGCGTCGCGGGTTAGCGCGACGCGAAGGCTTGACGGGCGGGCGTGACGGTCTGTGACGTCACGGGGCGACGTCACTCGCTTCGTCGTGACTCCGGCAATGCCGCCGCCAGCTGATCGAACTCCGTCGCCCATGTCTTGCGCCACGCGTCACGCGTCGTCTCGTCGACCCACGCACCGTCGATCCCGTTCAGCATGAACTGCCGCAACGCCGCGATGCCGAAGCCGAAGTGGCTGAACATCAGTTGCCATGCTTCGCTCGGATTCACCTTGTGCAGCGTCGGATCGTCGGTATTCGGATGGATCTTCAGGCCGAGCTCCGGCATGCGCCGCAACGGATGCCGTTCGGCCCACACGTCCGGCGCGAGCGTGCGCAGATAGTAGGAATTGGTCGGCACCACCGTGAACACGATGCCGCGCTCCGCGCATCGCGCGGCGAGCGCCGGGTTGTCGACGATCGTATAGCCGTGGTCGATGCGGTCGCAGTGCAGCAGATCGACGGCGGTCTCCACGTTGCGCCACGGCATGCCGAACTCGCCCGCGTGCGCGGTGGTCTTGAAGCCCGCGTTGCGCGCGTCACGATACGCTTTCCAGAACAGCTCCGGCGGCCGGTCGTTCTCGCGGTAGTCGATGCCCAGACCCGCCACTTCGTCGGCGCGATGCGCGCGCATCCACTCGACCAGCGCGACGGCTTCGTCCGGATCGGCTTCGCGGTCGATGCTCGGGATCAGCCGCGCGCTGATGCCGAAATCGCGCGCCGCGTCGCGAATCGCGGCGACGATCGCCGCCTGCGCGTCCGCATACGGGATCTTCGACACGCGCACCGTGCCGGTCGGGTTCCAGAAGAATTCGCTATGACGCACCTGATGCGCGGCGGCATCGGCGAGATATTCGTAGGCGATGCGATGCAGGTCGTCGGCCTGCGTCAGCAGATGTTCGTCCAGCGCGCGCAGCACACGCAGCACGCCGACCGGTTTTTCGCCACGCGTGTAGAACGAATCGATTTCCTCGCGGCTGATCGGCGCGCGGCTTTTTTCGGCGAGCGCGATGAACGTCTCGTGACGGACCGCGCCCAGCAGATGGCAATGCAACTCGACCTTCGGCAGCGCGGCGAAGAACGCGTGATGCGCGTCGGTCAACGTGATGCCGAGGCGCGATGCGGGCACGTTGCCCAGTGTCTCTTTCATGTCGGTATGGTTTCGGTAGTGCGCAAAACTGAGTGTAGTGCGAAGGCAAGGTCAACGACGTCCGGCGCGTGATCGTACGGAGCGCGCCGGTCATTCAGTGGTGTCGAGGTCGATGCTGCGCTCACGCGATCGACGCGGGATCGACGCAACATCGACGCAGCGTCAATGCGGTTTCACCACGGTGTAGAAGTAATAGCCGAGCGGTACGGCGAGCACATACAGGCCCCACGGCACGTCGCGGAAACGTCCCGCGAGCAGCTTCACCAGCACGTAGCACAGCAGGCCGCCGGCGATGCCGGTGCCGAAGCTGTTCGACATCAGCGTGAGCAGCACCATCGAGAGCACCGGCAGCGAGTCGGTGAAGTCGTCGAAATGCGCGTGACGGATCGTGCTGAACATCGACAGGCCGATCAGGATCAGCGCGGGCGCGGTCGCTTCTTTCGGAATCGCCAGCGCGAGCGGCACGAACAGCAGCATCAGTGCGAACATGGCCGCCGCCGCGAGCGACGAGAGACCGCTGCGGCCGCCGGCTTCGACGCCCGCCGCCGATTCGACCAGCGCGGTCAGCGCCGGAATGCCGAACACCGGCCCGAGCGTCGCCGCGATCGAGTCGACCAGGAACGGCCGGTTGATGTTGGGCAGGTTGCCGTGCTCGTCGAGCAGGTCGGCCTTCGCGCCGACCGCGAGCGTGGTGCCGAGCGTCGAGAAAAATTCCGCCGCGAAAAATACGAACAGATACGGAATCGATGCGACGCTCAGCGCGCTCGCGAGGTCGAGCTTGAATGCGATCGGCGCGATGCTGTGCGGCCACGACAGTAACGAAGCGGGCAGATGCGTGACGCCGAGCGGCACGCCGGCGCCCGCCGCGATCAGGATCGCCCACAGGATCGCGCCGGGCACGCGGCGGCCTTGCAGCAACACCGCCGCGCCGAGCCCGATCAGCGCGACCAGCGTGCCGGGACGCGAGAAATCGCCGAGCGCGAGCGCGTTGGTCTTCGCATTCGCGACCACCATGCCCGCATTGCGCAGCCCGAGCACCGCGATGAACAGACCGATCGACGCGCCGAGGCCGAGCTTGATCTGCGCCGGAATCAACCGCATCACCAGACTGCGCGCGCCGATCAGGGTCAGGATCAGGAACAGCACGCCGGACACGGTGGCGATACCGAGCCCGGTCTGCCAGCCGACATGCTCGCTCGCGAGCGTGATGCCGACGATCACCGACCCGCCGATGCCAGGGCCGACGAGGAACGGCAGATTCGCGTAGAACGCCATCAACAGCGTGCTCAGCACGAACACCAGAATCGTCGCGGTGGTGGCCGCGCCGCGGTCCATGCCGCCGGCCGCGAGCAGCGACGGGATCACCACCAGCAGATAAGCCGCCGCCAGAAACGACGTGATGCCGGCGATGGTTTCGATCCGCACGCTGGACTTGCGCTCGGCGAGCGCGAAGCGCCGTTCGAGCCAGCCGCGCGGCGCGGGTGCCGCGAGCGGAGGCGTCGCGGGCTTTGAGGTGGGGTTGTCGATCACTTGATTCATCCTGTTACCTGCCATTTATACTGCTGCGCATTGCGTCGACGCATTGCTTCCGCCTTGCTTCTCATGACTGACCGTTCGTCCCTGCTGCCCGCGCTCACGTTGCGGCAAATCCAGTACTTCGTCACGCTCGCGCACGCGCGCAGCTTCACGCAGGCCGCGCAGTCGCTCGCGCTGACGCAGCCCGCGCTGACCGCGGCGATCCGGCAGATCGAATTCCTGCTCGGCGGCCCGCTGTTCGCGCGTTCCGCGCACCGCCTGACGCTCACGCATGCGGGCGCCAGCGTGCTGCCGCTCGCCGAACGCCTGCTCAACCAGGCGCGCGGCACCTTCGACGACATGGCCAGCACCTTCGCCGAACGCGTGCAGACGGTGCGCATTGGCCTGATTCCGTCGGCGGCGGCGCGGCTGTTGCCCGCGCTCGCTTCGTTGCGCGTGCAACAGCCGTCGTTGCGCTTCACGCTGAACGACATGCCGAACACCGCGTTGCTCGCCGCCGTGCGCGAGGGCGCGGTCGACTTCGGCATCGGCGTGCACGAACCGGATGCGCCCGCCACCGAGCGCGACGGCGACGCCGCGTTGCGCTACCAGGATCTGTTCGAGGATCAGATCGTCGTGGTGGTGCGGCGCGACGATCCGCTCGCTCAGAAAAAGAGCCTCGCGTGGGCGAAACTGGTGGGGCGCGATCTCGCCGCGTTCGTGCGCGGCAGCGTCAGCGAGGCGCTGCAACGCACGGGCGGCGCCGAGGGCCTGCAACTGAACGTCGCGTATCGCGTCGAGTACACCGAACCGCTGTACGAACTGGTGCGCAACCGTCTCGCGATCGCCGTGCTGCCGAGCCTCTACACCATGCATCTGCACGACGCCGAACTGATCGCGCTGCGCCTCGACAAACCGCGCGTGGCCCGCTCGATCGCCCTGGTCTCGCTCGACGGCGAAGATCGCGGTCCGCATGTGCGGGCGTGCCGCGAGTGGCTCGTCGCGCGGATCTGAGCGGGAGCGCGCGATGACGCGGCGCCTGACTGTAATCGCGAGGGCGTGGGCGCGTTGCATGCGGGCGAGCGCGGGTGTAGCTGCGCGTCTCACTCAGGGCAGCGTCGCGACGCGCGCCTGCAACGCGGCGTAGAAGCCGTCCGCGTCGACCTCGGTGATCCACGTCGCGTTCGGCTTGCGGCCGCTGTGCCCGCTCCAGTCCACCACCGTTTCGCCGAGCGTCCATTCGCCGGTCGTTTCGATCACCACGTTCACCTCGCGTCCCTTGAACAGCGAGGGCGCGATCAGGTAGCCGGTCGCGCAGGGGTCGTACATCGGCGCGGCTTCGATGCCGCGGCGTCCCTTCTGGTACGCGACCTCGGCGGCCATGATGTCGGCGACCATCGTGCTGCAACGCTTGCCCGGCACGCGGAACGGCGCGATGCGGGCGGGCGTGATCGGCGCCTTCACGGCGACGTCGCGCGGCAGCACGACGATCGGCACGCCGCTCTCGAACACCACCTGCGCGGCCTGCGGATCGACATAGATGTTGAACTCGGCGGCCGGCGTGATGTTGCCGCGTTCGAAGAACGCGCCGCCCATCAGCACGATGTCGCGGATGCCGTTGCGGATCTCCGGCGCTTCGATCAGCGCGCTGGCCAGATTGGTCAGCGGCCCGAGCGCGCACAGCGTCACGCTGTGCGGCGGCGCGGCGCGCAGGGTATCGATCAGGAACGCCACCGCGTGCTGCGGCGCGAGCGGCGCCAGCGGCTCATGCAGCGGCACGCCTTCGAGACCGGTCTTGCCGTGCACGTTGGCGGCGGTGATCAGCTCGCGCGTGAGCGGACGCGGACAGCCGGCATAGACCGGCAGCGAGTGCGTGCGTCCGGCCCAGTCGCGCACGATGCGCGCGTTGCGCTCCGTCAGGTCGAGCGGCACGTTGCCGGCCACCGTGGTGATCGCGCGCACGTCGAGGCGGTCGGCGGCGCCGAGCGCGAACAGGATCGCGATCGCGTCGTCCTGGCCCGGATCGCAATCGATGATCACGGTGCGGCGAGTGGTGTCGGCCGTGGCGGTCGTCGAGCTGGAGGCTTCGGCTGGGTTCTGGGGCGTGGCGGCGCTCGTGACGACCGCAGGCGATGCGGAGGTCGCCGCGTTAGACAGCATCGGCCACGCCGATGCGCCCGCGGCCAACCCGACTGCCGTGCGCAGGAACGCGCGGCGTTCGCTTCGCGGCCGGCGGTGTCGTGTCGCCGTTCCGGCGGCCGTGGCGGCCGTGGCTTCGTAATTGACTGCTGCGGCTGCGGCTGCTGCGGCTGCGGCTGCTGCTGCTGCTGCGGTCGCTGCGGCTCCATCTTCGGCTTCCGCGCATCGAGCGGTCGTCGTGCTCATCGTCATGGTCAACCCTGTAGTGGTCGTCAGAACACGTGACGCATGCCGACCGTCGCGATCATCTGCCGGATGCCGGTGGACTGCGCATACGCGAAGATCTGCGCGTGCTGCGCGTCGCCGGCGGCCTGCTGCGCGATCACCGTCAGCGCGATATCGGTGCGCTTCGACAGGAAGTAGTCGGCCTGCAGATTAACCTGATGCCATTTCGGGCTCGTGTTGATCACGTCGTATTTGCCGTCGGTGAACGCGTAGGCGGCGCCGAGAATGAACGCGGGCGTCACGTGGTAGTTCACGTTCAGGTTGTAGTTCTGCAAGCGCAGATGCGAACCGTCGAGATAATCGTAGCGGACATCGGTGAAGAGCGCGGCGAATTGCGCGGCGCCCACCGTGTAGAAACCGCCCGTGCCGAAGATGCGCTGCCTGCTCGCGTATGCGGCCGGATGCAGCGCGCTCTTCGCGAAGATCAGCAGCGACGACGCGTAGTCGTTCGAGATCGCGCCGTCCTGGTTGGTCGCGCTGTACGGGTTGTTGTACTGCGCGTACACCACGCTCCATTTCAGCGGACCGTTCTCATAGCCGGCGCCGAAGCTGTACGCGTTGTTGTTGGCGAAACCGGTGGCGTTGCTGAAGCCGTATTCGGCGGTGGCATGCAGGCCGCGATAGTCCGGGCTCACGTATTTCACCGCGTTCTGCACGCGAATGTCGTTATAGCCGTTGTCGTTGTCGCCGATATTCACGCCGTTGCTCGCGATGATCACCGGGCCCACGTAGTCGTGCACCGTGTCGTACTGGCGGCCGAAGGTCAGCGTGCCGTAGCGTTTGTTCGCGAGCCCGACGAAAGCCTGGCGGCCGAATTCGCGGCCGTTCTGCGCGGCGTTGCCGGTCATCACGTTGAAGCCGTTTTCCAGCTGGAAGATCGCGGTGGTGCCGCCGCCCAGATCCTCGATGCCCTTCAATCCCCAACGCGGATTCTGGTCGGTGCCCGACAGCGCCTGCCACGCATTCTTGCCGCCCTGATTGGTCGCGTAGCCGACGCCCGCCGAAATCAGGCCGTACAGCGTGACGCTGCTTTGCGCGTGCGCGGCGCTGGAAAGCGCGCCGGCGATCGCGAGAGGGGCGAACTTGAGTAGTTTCATCGTGGTCCAGTAGCGGGAAGTGAAGGCGCCGGACGCGGCGCGGATTCGAACTGGGCTCGACTATACGAAGCTCGCTGCTATAAAAATAATGTTGTTTTCTTATGGTTCCATCAATTTAATTTATTTTAAAACCGGCCGGCCGACGCCTCCCGGTGCCGGAAACTCCGCATTCGACGCGGCGAAACGCGTCGAGTGCGCGTCCAGAACGGCCGGCGCACGGCCACACCGTCAGGTTCGTGACACGTTCTGCAGCTTATCCGCGATCTTCTGTCCGAACAGCGGAAACCGCTGGAGCAGACCCGGCCCGTTTCCACCGAGCAGGCCACAGACGATATTCAGGCCGGCACGCAACGAAGGCGACATGTTGCTTTTAGGGCCGAACAGATTCGCCAGCACGCCACCGAACGGGATCGGAGAAAGCAGCACCCGGCCAAGCGCTTCCTCGAGTTCCTGCTGCCATTCGGGTTTAGGCGGCATGACCGAGGCGATGTAGGCCTGTTTGATGGGACCGCGTTCGATGGCGGCGTGATAGAGCGTGTGCGCGTTTTTCACGTCTGCGCAACGGGCCCGGTATCGATCGAGCAGGGTCTCGCCGTAGTGGGCTGCCGGCAGCGTGTTTTCATCGACGCCGAGGTAGCCGGCCGGTACGTCGGGGACGGGAAACGAGCGCCGGAAAGGATCGCTGGCAATACTGCCCTGCGCCCATTTCGTTTTGTCCTGCACGTCCGCTTCCCATTGCTTCAGTACCGCGAATTTTTCCGGGTCCTGTTGCTGCATGGCCTTGAATGCCTGGGCGGTCTCGGGCGACGCGAAGGCCCGCTGCGCGAAAAACTCCAGCCGTGTGAAAGCGATTTCCCGATCGTACGGGTCGCCGGATTCGATGGTCTTCGCCGCGTTGAAAGCGGCATCGACGGCTGCGCGCGCTTCGTCCTCGCTGCGCTGGACATCGTCGAGTTTCTGGCGCGCGCGCTGGCCGATTTCCGTTTCCATTTCCTGCCTGACGTGCGCCGCCGCCCTGAGTTCAGCCGCGCGCACGTGGGGATTGGCCGTGTGATTGAACTTCGCGCGATAGCGTTCGAGCCGCGCGCCGAGGCGCTTGCCTTCGTCGCCTAGACACTGTGCGCCATAGGGCAGATTGAAGCGGCTCTGGGTCCGCCTGGCGGGGTCGTGTTGTTCCGCCCGGCAGGCGGCGTCGAGGGTCTTCGCGAAGGCGCGATAGACGTGCTCGACGTCGTCGCGTTCCGCGGTGGTGGTCGCGCATTCGTATTTCGCGATCAGCGCCGCCTGCGCGCCGTGGTAGTAGTCCTGCTCTTTGGCGGACAGCGTGGCGATCTTCGCCCCGGCGTCCTGCTGCTGCGCCTCGAAATCGGCGGCGCCCGGCGGCGCACCGCGCATCGATTCCTTCGCCAACGCACGCAGCAGGCGCAGGTTGCCGGTCGAACCGGATGTATCTCGCGACGTGGCGACGGTGCCGTAACGATGGCCGGATGCCTGAACTGACATGTTGAAACCTCTCGGATGGTTGTCGGGACGTGGCGGTGCACATCGATAGGAACCGGTGCCTCGCGGATCAGTTCGAGCCCGCTTTGAAAAGCAGACATTTCCCGGTCGTCGTTGCGCCCGAGCTGCACGCTGCGCTTCAAAAGTTTTTTTTGCTGCCGTTATCCCTCGTTATACTTTCCATATACGGTTGTTAAGTCCATAGGTGAAACAAAATGGGCGAACACGACCGTATCGACAAGACCAAAACGGGCGAACGACCGGCGAGACCATGACCAGAAACCTGACCATCAATCTGCGTATCGCGATCACCATCGCGTTTCTCGGTGTCCTGCTGATCGCGACCGGCGCGCTCGGCATGCTCGGCATGGACGAAAGCAACGCCGCGCAGCGCGACGCGTACACGGTGCATTTCGCGTCGGTGGTGGCGCTCGGCAAGTCGGGCACGGCGATGTCGCGGGCGCGATTCGGGCTCGACTGGGCGATGAGCAATCCGCACTCGCCGCAGTTGAACGCGCAACTCGAACGTGCGCGTCTGCTGCTGTCCGACTCGGACAAGTGGTGGAACGCGTTCCGCGATCTGCCCAAAACGCCCGACCTGCAACGCCTGACCGACGACCTCGACGCGCGCCGCACCGCCGTGCGGCGCGACGGCATCGACCAGTTGATTGCCGCGATTCGCAGCGGCGACGCGAGCTGGATGGACGAGCGCCGTGCCGCCCATCTGATCGGTCTATACACCGCGATGAACACGAGCCAGGGCGCGCTGGAAGACTATCTGAACCGCCAGGCGAGCGACGCGAGCGAGCGCTCGGCGGCGCTGTTTCACACGCTGCTGTACGCGTGCATCGGCAGCGTGGCGGTGGGGCTGACGGTCGCATTCTTCAGCTGGCGCACGTTGCGCCGCGCGATCATGGCGCCGCTGCGCGATGCGCTGCATCAGTTCGACGCCATCGCCGCCGGCGAGTTGACCACGCGCGTGACGATCCGCTCGAACGACGAAATGGCGACGCTGCTGCGCGGCATCGCCGCGATGCAGGACAGGCTCGGCGCGACCGTCACCACGGTGCGGGCCGGTTCGCATTCGATCGCCTCGTCGACCCAGCAGATCGCCGCGGGCAATCTCGATCTGTCGCAACGCACCGAGGAACAGGCGGCGTCGCTCGAACAGACCGCGGCGGCGATGGAGCAGCTCACGTCAACGGTGCAGCTCAATGCGCAGAATGCGCGACACGCGAGCGATCTCGCGCGCCGGGCGTTCGAGATGACCGCGCGCGGCCGTGCGTCGGTGGGCAGCATGGTCGAGACGATGCGGGTGATTCACGCGGGGTCGTCGAAGATGACCGGCATCATCACCGCGATCGAGGGGATCGCGTTCCAGACCAATATCCTCGCGCTGAACGCGGCGGTCGAAGCGGCGCGCGCGGGCGAGGAAGGGCGCGGCTTCGCGGTGGTAGCCGGCGAAGTGCGCAGTCTCGCGCAACGTTCGGCGGCCGCCGCGAAGGAGATCGGCGCGTTGATCGCGGAATCGACCTCGCGGGTCGAGAGCGGCGCGGGACTGGTCGGCGAGGCGGGCTCGACGATGCAGGAGATCGAGGCGGCGATCGGCCGCGTCGAGAAGATCGTCGGCGAGATCGCGGCGGCATCGCAGGAACAGAGCGACGGCATCCAGCAGGTGAGCCTCGCCGTCACGCAGATGGACGAGGTGACCCAGCACAACGCCGCGCTCGTCGAGGAAAGCGCGGCCACCGCGAATTCGCTCGCGGATCAGGCGCGGCAGCTCAGCGAGTTGACCGCCGCGTTCAAGGTGGCGGGCGACCGGACGCTCAGTAGGGCGTAGCGTTCACGCCGGCAGTTTGCGGAAGCCGATCGCGAAGCGGTTCCACGTGTTGATCGCCGATACCAGCAGCGTCAGGTCGACCAGTTCTTCGTCGCTGAAATGCGGCCGCACCGTTTCCCACACTGCGTCGGGCACGTGTTCGTGCGACACCAGCGTCAGCGCTTCGGTCCATTCGAGCGCGGCGCGTTCTCGGTCGGTGAAGAACGGCGTTTCGCGCCAGACCACCACGGTCGCGAGACGGCGTTCGGTTTCGCCACCCTTGCGGGCGTCGGTGACGTGCATGTCGACGCAATACGCGCAGCCGTTGATCTGCGACGCGCGCAAGCGCACCAGTTCGGTCAGCGATTTGTCGAGCGCCGATTTGCCGATGCGCTCCTCGACGCCGAGCAGGGCCTTGATCGCGGCGGGGTTGGCTTTATAGAAGTCCAGACGTTGTTGCATGATTCACTCCTGAGTGGGTTGGGGCGCATGCGTCGATGCGATGAGTGAAGAATAGTCGCCCGACTGGCTTTGAAAAATGACCGGTTTTGTCTATTTTCAGGTAACCACTTTGGCGCGATCGCCGTGGCGATCGCGTAGGTGGCGGCGCTCGCCCGACGAGCGTCAGCGCCCTTACGCTTCGTAATGGCATCGTTGCCGGTGTGGTGGCGATTCGGTATGGTGGGCCATCGTTTTCAAGCCGGGTACACCGTATGACCTCCAGCGCAGCACCTTCAAACGCATCCATCCCCGCCGGCGAACCGGTCCGCACCGACGTGCTGATCGTCGGCGCCGGTCCCGTGGGTCTTTTCGCGGCATTCGAGGCGGGTGTGATCGGCCTCACGTGCCACATCGTCGATGGACTCGACAAGGTCGGCGGTCAATGCATCGAGCTGTATCCGGACAAGCCGATCTACGACATCCCCGCGATTCCTTCGTGCACCGCGCGCGAGCTGGTCGAGCGTCTGCTCGCGCAATGCAAACCGTTCGACGTGCCGATTCATCTCGAACAGCGCGTCGAGTCGGTCGAGCAGCGCGAGGATGGACGCTGGACTGTGCGCACCGATCGCGGCCTGAGCTTCGATGTCGCGGCGATCCTGCTCGCGGCCGGCAACGGTGCATTCGTGCCGCAGAAACTGGCGTTGCCTGAAGCGGTGCCGCTGGAATCGCGCCATGTGCACTACAGCGTGCAGCGTCTCGCCGATTTCGCGGATCGCGACGTGGTGGTGGCCGGCGGCGGCGACTCGGCGCTCGACTGGGTGCTGGCGCTGCGCAAGGTCGCGCGGCGCGTGACGCTCGTGCATCGGCGCAACGGGTTTAGCGCGGCCGATTCGAGCGTCGAACTGATGCGGCGTGCGGTCGAGGCGGGCGAGATGGATTTCGTGGTCGGCACGATCGCGGGCCTGACGGTCGAAGACGACGCGTTGAAGTCGCTCACGTTGCGCGGTCTGCAAGGCGAGATCCAGCTCGACACCGAGCATCTGATCGCGCTGTACGGTCTGGTCGCCGATCTCGGGCCGATCGCGAAGTGGGACCTGTCGATTCACGGTGGTCGTGTCGATGTGGACACGTCGAACTACGAGAGCTCGCGGCCCGGCATTTTCGCGGTGGGCGACATCGCCAACTATCCGAACAAGCAGAAGCTGATTCTGTCGGGTTTTCACGAGGCGTCGCTGGCGTTGCGCAAGGCGTATGCGTACGCGTATCCGGAGAAGAAGCGCATGCACGTGCATTCGAGCTACGACGCGAAGCTCGCGGAGAAGGTCGGCGCGGCGGGGTGAGAATAAGGTAGTGCAGGTAGTGCAACGAAGGGCGATCGTGCACGGCGTCCCGGCGCTGTCACCGAATGCAGGGAGCCGGCGGCGGGTGAAAATATCGCCCGCTACCGGCTCTTTTTTACGCGTGTTTCAACACGATTCTGGGCGGTGTCGCTAGCGGACGCTGCCGCTGCCGCTGGAAAAAACCACCGTCACATCATTTCCCGGCCGGCTGACTCGCCCCGGCCGCCGCGCTCGCGGCCTTGTCCTTCTTCTTCGCTTCGTGATGGCCGATCGCGCAACCCGCGGCCGCGCCGGCTACGCCGTGATCGCCCGCGACATGGCCGGCCACGCCGCCGACCACCGCGCCCTTGGTACAGCCCTCGGCGTGCGCGGCGGTGTGAGCGAGCGTCAGCGCGGCGGCGAAGGCGAGGGTGGTGAATGCTCGTTTCAATTCAGACTCCTGGTTTTATGAAAGTGTGGAGATCTGCTAGCAATCCGGAGGCCCGCCCGCGCCGACCCGTCGCTTTCGCGTCGACAAAGCCGCGGTGTATGCTTTTGAGTGGACCTCATCTTCTCTACGCCAATCATCATGACCCAACTCGACGTCTCTTCCGCCGGCGACAACGCCGACCCCTTGCGCGAATCCGCGGCCCCCGCGGCGTCCGCGCGCGTGCAGGTCGACTACGGCATGCTGGTCCAGGCGATCGAGGACTACGCGATCTTCCTGCTCGACGCGACCGGCCACATCGTCAGCTGGAGCGCCGGGGCGCACAAGGTGAACGGCTACACCGAGCAGGAAATCATCGGCGAGCATTTCTCGCGCTTCTATACCGCCGAGGCGGTGGCGCGTGGCTGGCCCGAATACGAATTGCAGCAGGCGTCGCTGACGGGCCGTTTCGAAGACGAAGGCTGGCGCGTGCGCAAGGACGGCACAACCTTCTGGTCGAACGTGGTGATCACCGCGATCCGCGACCAGGCCGGCATCCTCACCGGCTTCGCGAAGATCACGCGCGACCTGACCGCGAAGCGCGAATACCTCGAAGCGCTGCGGCAAAGCGAGGAGCGCTTCCGGCTGCTGGTGGACAGCGTGAAGGACTACGCGATCTTCATGCTCGATCCGGACGGCAACGTGATCAGCTGGAACGCGGGCGCCGCGCGCATCAAGGGCTTCACGCGCGAGGACATCGTGGGCCGGCACTTCTCGACCTTCTATCCGCCCGAGGATGTCGCGGCGGGCAAGCCGGCGCGCGAACTGGCGATCGCCCGTCAGATCGGCCACGTCGAGGACGAGGGCTGGCGCGTGCGCAAGGACGGCACGACCTTCTGGGCCAACGTCAACATCACCGCCGTGTATGACGAATCGAAACGGTTGCGCGGGTTCGCGAAGGTCACGCGCGATCTGACCGAGCGGCGTCAGCGGGAGGAACTCGAACGCTCCGGCGACCGCATGCGCAAATTTCTCGCCACGCTCGCGCACGAACTGCGCAATCCGCTCGCGCCGGTGCGCAACGCGCTCGGCGTGATGCAACTCGAGACGGGCGTGAGTCCGACGCTCGCGCGTTCGCGCGATCTGATCGATCGCCAGGTCACGCATCTGACGCGGCTCGTGGACGATCTGCTCGACGTCGGCCGGATCATGTCGGACAAGGTCGAGCTGCGCATCGCCGAGGTCGATCTCGCCGAAGTGGTGGCGCGTGGCGTCGAGGCGGCACGGCCCTTCACCGATGCGCACGAACAGCGTGTCGTCACCCATCTGCCGCGCGATCCGGTGTTCGTGCGCGGCGACATGACGCGACTCGTGCAGGTGCTGCAGAACCTGCTGCACAACGCGTCGAAGTTTTCGCCGACCGGCAGCCGCATCGACGTGCGGGGGCGCATCGAACATCGGATGGCGGTGCTCGAAGTGCGCGACGGCGGCTGCGGGATCGCGCCGCAGGCGCTCGACCGGATCTTCGAACTGTTCACGCAGGAGAAGGAGGGGCAGCCGGTCGGCCAGGCCGGACTCGGTATCGGCCTGACCTTGTGCAAATCGCTGGTGGAGATGCATGGCG
Organism: Paraburkholderia sp. D15; assembly: GCF_029910215.1. NCBI lineage: Bacteria > Pseudomonadati > Pseudomonadota > Betaproteobacteria > Burkholderiales > Burkholderiaceae > Paraburkholderia > Paraburkholderia sp. D15. The sequence goes on from NZ_CP110395.1 coordinate 1,987,586, forward strand.
GCAGCATCATCGCGAGCAGCGACGGGCTGGGCTGCGGCAGTGCGTTCACCGTGAGTCTGCCGCTCGCCGCGACCACCTCGGAGACGCCGGCCGACACGCCGGGCGCGGCCGGGGACGACGTCGCGCCGCTGCGCATTCTGCTGGTCGACGACAACCGCGATTCCGCCGACAGCCTCGCGATGCTGCTCGAACTGAAGGGCCACACGGTGCGCATCGCGTACGAAGGGCAGCAGGCGCTCGACATCGCGCCGCGCTTCGCGCCGCATCTCGCGGTGATCGATCTGGCCATGCCGAAGATGGACGGTTTCGCGACGCTCGCCGGCTTGCACGCCTATCCCGAACTGGCCGGCACGATGTACGCGGCGATGACCGGCTTCGGTCACGCGAGCGATGTGCAGCGCACGCGCGAGGCGGGCTTTCACGCGCATCTGGTGAAGCCGGTGGAGCTGGCGCTGTTCGACGATCTGCTCGCGCAAGCCGAAGCGCGCCGGGCTGGGGACGCGCGCGGCTAGGGGCGGCACGACCCTTGCTGGATGCTGCCGTGTAGCTGCATGCACGGCAGCCGGTCAAAGCCAGCCGGCTTTTGATCGACACATCCAGGGAGGCAGAATGCTCGATACGCGTGACCTGATGGCCAGCGTCAAGGCGCGGCTACGGCAACAGCCCGGGGTGGGCGTGGCTTATCGCGGCACGAACCGCGATGCGAACGGCGACACGAACGCGGACATCGACGCTGCCGCTGCCGCGCAGACCGGCTCGACGTTGAGCGGCCTCGCCGCATCGCGCCGCGCGTGGCCCGCGATGACCCCCGCCGACGCGCTCGATGACTTCCTGCGCAACACCCGTTTCGATCCCGCCGACCCCGCCGCGCTCGGCAAGGTGCTGGGCGCGCTGGTCGATTACGGCTGCGACCGCGCGCCGTTCGTGCCGCTGCCCGGTCATGGCCAGACGCTCGCGCGCTGGCGCGCCCTGGCGGCGGTGGCCGCGTGCGATCTCGGCCTGGTCAAACTCTTCGAAGGTCATACGGATGCGTTGGCGATCCTCGCCGAACTGGATGGCCCTGCGCCGCCGGCGGGAAGTCGTTGGGCCGTGTGGGCGGCCGAGCCGCCCGATGCGCGCGTTCAAGCCGCGCAGAGCAAACGCGAGCGAAGCGAGCAGGGGGATTCGCGAGATGCGAGCGAAGCGCGCGACACGAGTGACACGAGTGACATGGGCGGCATGGGCGACCCGAGTGTCGATCTCGCCGACTCGATCTCATGGACCGCGCGCTCGCCACGCGTCCCACCCAGTCCGCCGATTCGCTTGACCGGCACGAAAGCGTGGTGCTCGGGCGCGGCCGTCGTCAGCCATGCGCTTGTGACCGTGTGGCTGAACGGCGAGCCGGTGCTTGCCGCGGTCGAGATGGATCATCCGTCGATCGCGATCGATGCGTCGAAGTGGCAGGCGGTCGGCATGCAGGCCACCGCGAGCGCCGACGTCACCTTCAACGACACGCCCGCGATCCTGCTCGGCGGCCCACACGCCTATGTGCGTCGTCCGGGATTCTGGCAAGGCGGCGCGGGCATCGCCGCGTGCTGGTATGGCGCAGCCGCGCGGATCGGTCAGCGCGTGCGCGAGGGTTCGACGCAACGGGCGGACGCGCATCGGCTCGCGCATCTCGGTGCGATCGAGGTGGCGTTGGCATCGGCGGCATCGGTGCTGCGCGAGAGCGCGGCCTGGATCGACGCGAACCCGCTCGCCGACGCGCACCGTATTGCGCTGCGTGCACGCCTCGTCGTCGAGGAAGCGGCGACCACGGTGATGCAGCACGCGACGCGCGCGCTCGGCGCGGGACCGTTGTGCCGCGACGCGCGTTTCGCGCGCGCGTTGGCGGATCTGCCGGTGTTCGTGCGGCAAAGCCATGCGGAGCGCGATCTGGCCGCGCTTGGCGAACTGGCGGCGAGTTCGCGCGGCAATGGTGCGGCGGGCGATGGCGCGTCCCGTGTCAACACCCAGGTGGATGGCAAGATCGGCGCACGCGACGGTGGAGAAATGCCGTGGACGCTTTGACGTTACCTGACCCGCCCGAAGGCGAGCACGGCGCGATTACCGGCCTGGTGGCCGACGAGGCCGCCGACAATAAAGCAGGCACAAGCGCCACCACCACCTATTTCGACGACCTCTATCGCCGCAGCGACGACCCATGGCATCTGCGCGAAGGCTGGTACGAACGCCGCAAGCGCTCGCTGACGCTCGCGCTGCTGCCGCGTCCGCGCTATCGCAACGCGTTCGAACCCGGTTGCGCGAACGGCGAGTTGACGTTCGAACTGGCGAAACGCTGCGATGCGCTACTGGCCGTCGACCTCCACGAACGCGCGGTGCAGCTCGCGCGCGAACGCGTGGCCGGTGCGCCGCACGTGCGCGTCGAACGGCGCACGGTGCCGCGCGACTGGCCGCTCGACGCCGGTCCATTTGATCTGATCGTGATCAGCGAACTCGCGTATTACCTCGACGCGTCGGAGATCGAAGCGCTGGCCGGCTGCATCGCCGCCTCGCTGACGCCGGACGGCACGCTGCTCGCGTGCCACTGGCGGCGGCCGTTCGCCGAAGCGCTCGTGTCCGCCGACGCCGCGCATGCGTCGCTCGACGCGGGCTGCGGGCTCACGCGTCTCGCCCATCACGACGAAGCCGATCTGCTGATCGACGTGTGGTCGCGCGACGCACGCTCGGTCGCGCAGTGCGAGGGCTTGTCATGATCGGCGTGATCGTCCCCGCGCATAACGAGGAGGCGCTGCTCGCGCCTTGCCTTGCCGCGTTGATCTATGCCGCGCGACACGAGGCGCTGGCGGGCGAGCGTGTGCGCATCGTAGTCGTGCTCGACACCTGCGACGATTTCAGCGGCGCGATCGCGCGCGCGTACGGCGTCGAGACCTTGACGCTGAAAGTGCGCAACGTCGGCATCGCGCGCGCGGCGGGCGCGGACTTGCTGCTCGCCGCCGACGCGCGCTGGCTCGCCTTCACCGACGGCGATAGCCGCGTATCGGCGGGATGGCTGGCCGCGCAGCTAGCGCTGCAGGCGGATGCGGTGTGCGGCTCGATCGCGGTCGACGACTGGACCGCGCATCCGCTCAGCGTGCGCGAGTATTTCTACAAGACGTACGTGGACGCCGACGGTCATCGGCATATTCACGGCGCGAACCTGGGCGTGTCCGCCGAGGCTTACCGGCGCGCGGGCGGCTTTCCGCCGCTGCCGTGCAGTGAGGATGTCGCGCTGGTCGAACGGCTGGTCGCGAGCGGCGCACGCGTCGCCTGGAGCGCGGCGCCGCGCGTGATCACGAGTGCGCGCGCGGCGGCACGGGCGCGCGGTGGTTTCGGCGATACGCTCGCGGCGTGGGCCGTGCAATAACCCGCCGCTCAGCCTCGTCCGCCGCGCGAAATCTCTTCCCCCGCGCCATGCGGCAGCCGCCGCGTCACCGGAATCGACGCGAGCGAACACAGCCCGACCACCAGAAACGCCGGCCAGAAATCCGACCACGTCACGCTCGCGTGCCCATGCAGCGAGCGCGAAATCTGCAGCACGATCCCGCCGACGGTCACGCCGAGCCCCAGCGACATCTGCTGCACGACGCTGCCCAGGCTGGTCGCACGGCCGACGTCGCGGCTCGCGATCTCCGCGTAGGTCAGCGAATTCAGACTCGTGAACTGCAACGCCGGGAAGAAACCGCCGAGCAGTACGACCACCCAGATGATCCACGTCGGCGTGCCGGGAAAGAACAGCCCGCACGCCGCGATCGACACGCCCGAGAGCGCCGCGTTGACCACCAGCACCGAGCGAAAGCCGAACCGGTGCAATACGTTCGACGCGATCACGCGCATGAACATCCCGCCGAACGCGGACGCGCAGGTAATCAGCCCGGATTCGAACGCGCTCATGCCGTGCCCTTCCTGCAGCATCAGCGGCAACAGGAACGGCAGCGCGCCAAGGCCGATTCGAAACAGCGAGCCGCCCAGCACGCTCGCCTGAAACGTCGGCACCTTGAAGAAGCGCAGATCCAGCAGCGGTTTCTCGACGCGCTGCGAGTACACGATATAGCCAAGCAACAGCACCGCGCCGCTCGCGCACATGCCGAACGCGTCCTGATTCGACATCAGTTCGCCGCCCACCAGCGACAGCCCGAGCAGCAGCAGCACCGCGCCCGCGGCCGACAGCACGAAGCCGATCCAGTCGAGCGGACCCGGATCGGGCTCGCGCGTATTGGCGATGTACCGGTTGGTCAGATAGATGCCGAGGATGCCGATCGGCACGTTGATGAAGAAAATCAGCCGCCAGTGCAGATAGGTGGTGATGAAGCCGCCGAGTAGCGGCCCGGCGGCCGGACCGAGCAGGGCGGGCACGCTCAGATAGTTCATCGCGCGGATGAACTCGGATTTGGGCACCACGCGGAAAATGATGATGCGCCCGACCGGCACCATCATCGCGCCGCCGACGCCTTGCACGAAGCGCGCGAGCGTAAAGGTGGCCAGCGAATTCGACGCGGCGCACAGCAGCGAACCCGCGACGAAAATGCCGATCGCCGTGCGGAAGATGGTGCGCGCGCCGAAGCGGTCGGCCAGCCAGCCGCACACCGGAATGAACACGCCGAGGCCCAGCACGTAGCTCGTCACGGCGATTTTCAGGGTGACCGGATCGCGCCCGAAGTCGCGCGCCATGGCCGGCAGCGCGGTGACGATCACGTTCGCGTCGACGCTCTCCATGAACATCGCGCAGGCGACGATGAGGGGCGCGATCATGGCTTTCTGAACGGCGGTCATGGCGGCAATGGCTGCGGCGGGCGGTCGCAGGCAAAGGGGTGATTATTGCACCTGTACGGTGCGGTTTGTTAATCCCGCGCGAACTTCTTTCGCCCCCATTTTGAGATTTGCCTTCACCTTCCGATTCAGGCCCATCAACGATCCGGGACTTTTTCGATATATGTTGCGGTGCGGGATGAGGCGGTTATAATCGGGTTATTGCCTAGGTATAAACCCTGAAGGATTCCGCCATGAACACCGCATCCAACACCGCTGCCCGCGCCACCGTCCCGACCGCCGGCACCTGGCTCGGCAAGCTGCGCGCTCTGGCGCGGCATGCGCTGAGCCTGCACCTGCAGTACTGTGCGGAGCTGGCCGAAGCGCATCGCCGTCCGCAGTAAGCGCGACGCACGTCCGAGCTCGAGGCGCCGCAACCGGCGCCGGCCGAACGCCGGGCGTTCCGTCGTGACAGCGTGCGTACGTTCGCACGCTCACTCGTGCTGGTTCGACACCCTCACCGCCGATAACGCCGCGCGCTGCCGCGTAGCACGCGCGGACAGCGCGCTCATCAGGAGCGCCATCGACACCAGTCCAACCAGATACATCCCCGCCATCACCCAATCCTGTTCCGCCATCATCGTTCTCCATCCCGTACCGAAGTCCACCTGGCGTATGCGGCGCATCGCACCCGGCTATTGATCGCGATTACGGCAGGCGGCGCGAAAAACTTGACTAAAACCCCTGCAAAACGCCGACACTGTCAACCTTTTGGCGCGGTTGCCGTTATCCATTTGTAATCGCCTGAGACAGGCGACGCCGTGGCGGACGATCCGACGCCGCGACCGCTCCATGCAAGGCCGCCTTGACCATGTTCCACCGATATAACAACACGTTCGCCCGGCTCGGCGCGACGCTCTCGCGTGCGCCGCGTTTCCTGAAAACGCTCGGCGGCCGCGGCGTCCTCTCGCCCATCCTCGCGCTCGTCATCTGCGGGCTCCTGCTGGTCGTCCTGCAACATCTTTCGCAAGCCGTCGACTATCGCTCCGTGATGCGCCAGCTGCGTCATCTGACGGCCGGCGAGTGGTGCGCGGCGCTCGGCGCGACCGCGCTCAGCTTTGTCGCGCTGGTCGGCCGCGATGCCGTCGGCCTGCGCTATCTCGGCACGGCGGTGCCGCGTATCGCGCTGTGGGTCGGCGCGATCGCCGGGTCCGCGCTCGGCAACGCGACCGGCTTCGGCGCGCTGACGGGCGGCGCGGTGCGCGCGCGCGTCTACGGCGTGAGCGGCGTGACGCCCGTGCAGATCGGCCGCATGACGGTGTTCACGAGCGTATCGCTCGCGCTCGCGCTGGTGCTGATGACCGCGCTCGGCATGGTCGGCGCGGCCGGCACGCTCGCGCCGATGCTGCATCTGTCGCCGCTCGCGCTGCGCTGGACCGGCGCGGCGTTGCTCGTCGCGCTCGCGCTCGCGGCGGCCGCCTGCCGGCGCGACACGCGGCCGGTGCGCACGCGCTGGCAATGGCTTTCGTTCGATATTCCCGCGCGCCGCGACCTGCTCGCGCAGATCGCGCTCGCCGTGCTCGACGTGGTGGCCGCGGGCCTCGCGTTGTGGGCGCTGCTGCCGCACGCGGGCGTGAGCTTCACGAGCTTCGTGACGATCTACGCGGCGGCCATGCTGCTCGGCATGATCGGGCACACGCCGGGCGGCGTCGGCGTGTTCGAGGCGGCGATGGTGTTCGCGCTGAACGGCAGCGTGCAGACGCACGAGATGCTCGCCGCGCTGCTCGCGTATCGCGCGATTTATTTCGGCGTGCCGCTGATCGTCTCGGCGGGATTGCTCGCGGGCTTCGAGGGGCGCGCGCTGAAAGGCCGTCTGCCGCTGCGCCACGCGGCCGGCGTGTCGAAACTGGCACCGCTGTTTCTGAGCCTCGTGACGTTTCTCGTCGGCGGCATGCTGGTGATTTCCAGCGCGACGCCCGCGTTCTGGCAACGCATCCGGATTCTGCGCGACGTGCTGCCGCTGTGGGTGCTCGAAAGCTCGCAGATGCTGTGCAGCGTGCTCGGCGTGCTGCTGTTGTTCGTCGCGCGTGGTTTGCTGCGGCGGCTCGACGCCGCGTGGTGGATGACGTTGCTGCTCGCGGTGCTGAGTCTCGGGTTGTCGTTGACCAAGGGTCTTGCCTTCGTCGAGGCGGGCGTGCTCGGCACGCTGATCGTGCTGCTGCTGTCCACGCGCAAGCGCTTCAGCCGTCACTCGTCGCTGTTCTCCGAACGCTTCACCGCGGGCTGGCTGGTGTCGATCGCGATGGTGCTCGCGCTGGCCGTGTGGGTGATGCTGTTTGCCTTCCGCGACGTGCCGTACACCCGCGACCTGTGGTGGCAATTTGCATTCGACGAGCGCGCGCCGCGCGCGCTGCGCGCGACGCTGGCCGCGAGTCTGTTCGCGGCGACCTTCGCGTTCTGGCAGCTGTTGCGTCCGGCCGCGGGCCGCTTTGTCAAACCCGCGCCGGAAGATCTGCTCGACGCCGCGCGCATCGTGCGCGCGCAGGAGCGCAGCGACGCCGGTCTCGCGCTGATGGGCGACAAGAGCTTCCTGTTCTCCGAGTCGCGCGAGGCCTTCCTGATGTACGCGAAATACGGCCGCACGTGGGCCGCGCTGCACGATCCGGTGGGACCGCGCGAGGAGTGGGCCGGCCTGATCGGCAAGTTCGTCGCGCTCGCGCATGCGCACGGCGGCCGCGCGGCGTTCTACCAGGTGCGCGCGAACGCGCTGCCGCTGTATCTCGACGCGGGCCTCACGCTGATGAAACTCGGCGAGGAAGCCCACGTGGTGCTCGACGATTTCGATCTGAAGGGCTCGCACCGCGCGCATCTGCGCTATGCGTTAAAGCGTGGCGAACGCGACGGCTTCACCGTCGAGGTGATCGATCAGGCCGACGTGCCCGCATCGCTCGAAACCTTGCGGGAGATTTCCGACGGCTGGCTCGATAGCCGCGACGCGCGCGAGAAGAGCTTCTCGGTGGCCGCCTTCAACGACGAATACCTCGCCGCGCAATCGGTGATGCTGGTGCGCCAGAACGGCGAACCCGCCGCCTTCGTCACCTTCATGACGACCGATCTCAATACCGAGGCCACCGTCGGCGTGATGCGCCACGTGGAAAGCGCGTCGCCGTATGCGATGGAATATCTGTTCACCCAACTGGCGCTGCATCTGAAGCAGGCGGGCTTCCGCTCGCTGAGCCTCGGCATCGCGCCGCTCTCCGGCATGCGGCCGACGCCGCTCGCGTCGCGCTGGCACCGCATCGCCGGCATCGTATGGCGCTTCGGCGGCCGTTTCTATAACTTCCGCGGCTTGCGTGCTTTCAAGAGCAAGTTCCAGCCGCACTGGGAGCCGCGCTATCTCGCGGCGTCAGGTTCGGTCGGCGTGTTCTTCACGCTCGCGGACCTGTCATTGCTGGCAGGAGGCCGGCGTTCATGACCTTGGATTCGTTTTTGCATTCGTCTGTGCGTTCGTCCTTGCATGCGTGTTTCCGGCTCGCCGTGGTGGCGGGCCTCGTGGGCGGCAGTTCCCTCGTTCAGGCCGCCAGTTCCACCGTGCCGGGCGGCCGTTTCGGCGACGTGACGGTGACGCAGCCGAGCGGTCCGTTGCGCGGCTTCGTGGTGCTGTACTCGCAGTCCAGCGGCTGGAGCGCGGCGGATCAGCAGAGCGCCGACGCGCTCGCGAAAGCCGGCGCGTTGACTGTCGGCGTGGATACGGCGCGCTATGCGGCGAACCTCGCCGCGACGAAGGAGACCTGCCACAAGCTGGTCGGCGACGCGGAATCGCTGAGCCATCAACTCGAACGGCAATCGCAGTCGACGCATTACTACGCGCCGATCGTCGCGGGTACCGGGCAGGGCGCGACGCTCGCGATGCAGGTGCTGGAACAGGCGCCGTCGAACACGATCGCCGGCGCGGTCTCGGTAGACCCCGAGCGCACGCTCGACGCACGCTTCCAGCCGTGCCCGCCGGACCCGACGGTGATCCGCGACAAGGTGCCGGGCTTCGTCGAAAAAGCGGTGACGGGCAAGGCCGACCGCGCGCGCCTCGTCGCGCTGCTGACGCCGCATCTGCAGACACTGCCGACGGGCGACGACGATGTCTCCGACCTGCCGCTGATCGAACTGCCGGCCGCGCATCCGAACGGCCTGATGGCGATCGTGATCTCCGGCGACGGCGGCTGGCGCGATCTCGACAAGACCATCGCGCTCGGCTTGCAGAAGGACGGCGTGTCGGTGGTCGGCTGGGACAGCCTGCGTTATTTCTGGAGCGAGCAGTCGCCCGCGCAGACCAGCCGCGACCTCGCGCGCGTGATGCAGACCTACGGCGCGCGCTGGCACGCGCAACATATCGCGCTGATCGGCTATTCGTTCGGCGCCGACGTGATGCCGTTCGCCTACAACCGTCTGCCCGACACGCTGAAGAGCAAGGTCTCGCTGATGTCGCTGCTCGGCTTCGCGGCGGACGCCGACTTCCAGATTCGCGTCGGCGGCTGGCTCGGCATGCCGGCCAGCGACAAGGCGCTGAAGGTGCAGCCCGAACTCGCGCACGTACCGCTCTCGCTGATGCAGTGTTTCTACGGCGAGACCGAGAAGGACACCTTGTGTCCGGAGCTGGGCAAGCAGGGCGTCGAAGTGATCCGCACGTCGGGCGATCACCACTTCGGCCGCGACTACAACGCGCTCGAGCAACGCATTCTCGCGACTTTCAAAAAGAAGAGCGGCGTGAGCAAGGATTGACAAAACGCGTCACGTCAACGAAGATCGCCCACATGAACTGCCTCGACATCCGTATTGCGCTGATTATTAGCATCATTCATCGAATGGTGGGTTAGCGCGCGTCGACTTGCAGTGACTACGCAGTGACAAAATAACCCGCCCCACGAGGCGGGTTTTTTTATGTCCGCTGTCAGGTTCAAAACCCTGCCTCCTGGTCGATTCCCGCTGTATCGATTCACTCGATTCTTGCCGTTCATTCAGGAGACTGCCTTGCCGTTCCATGAAGTCACCCCGGTGGCCGAAGCCGCCGACAGCGTCGCGCTACGCCACGACTACCTGAAAAAAACCCTCACCGCGCGCGTCTACGACGTGGCCCGCGAGACCGAACTCGAACGCGCGCCGAACCTGTCGGCACGGCTGCGCAATCCGGTCTATCTGAAACGCGAGGACAACCAGCCGGTGTTCTCGTTCAAGGTCCGCGGCGCGTACAACAAGATGGCGCACATTCCGGCCGAGGCGCTGGAGCGTGGCGTGATTACCGCATCGGCGGGCAATCATGCGCAGGGCGTGGCGCTGTCGGCGGCACGCATGGGCGTGAAGGCGATCATCGTCGTGCCGGTGACGACGCCGCAGGTGAAGGTCGACGCCGTGCGCGCGCACGGCGGCCCGACCGTCGAGGTGGTGCAGTTCGGCGAGTCGTACAGCGATGCCTACGCTCACGCGGTGACGTTGCAGGAAGAACGCGGCCTGACCTTCGTGCATCCGTTCGACGACCCGTACGTGATCGCGGGACAAGGCACCGTCGCGATGGAAATTCTCAGCCAGCACCAGGGGCCGATCCACGCGATCTTCGTGCCGATCGGCGGCGGCGGGCTCGCGGCGGGCGTGGCCGCGTACGTGAAATCGGTGCGTCCGGAGATCAAGGTGATCGGCGTGCAGACCGACGATTCGTGCGCGATGGCGATCTCGCTGAAAGCGGGCGAACGGGTCACGCTGAATGAAGTGGGCCTGTTCTCGGACGGTACGGCGGTCAAGCTCGTGGGCGAGGAAACCTTCCGGCTGTGCAGCGAATATCTCGACGACGTGCTCACCGTGAACACCGACGCGTTGTGCGCCGCGATCAAGGACGTCTTCCAGGACACGCGCAGCGTGCTTGAACCGGCGGGCTCGCTCGCCGTGGCCGGCGCGAAGCAGTATGCCGAGCGTGAAGGCATCGAGAACCAGACGCTGATCGCGATCACGTCGGGCGCGAACATGAATTTCGACCGCATGCGTTTCGTCGCCGAACGCGCCGAGGTCGGTGAAGCGCGCGAAGCGGTGTTCGCGGTGACGATCCCCGAAGAGCGCGGCAGCTTCAGGCGCTTCTGCGAACTGGTCGGCACCCGCAGCGTCACCGAATTCAACTACCGGATCGCGGATGCGAACTCCGCGCATATCTTCGTCGGCGTGCAGATCCGCAATCGCAGCGAGTCCGCGCAGATCGCGGGCGCGTTCGAGGCGCACGGTTTCGCCACCGTCGACCTGACCTTCGATGAACTGTCGAAGCAGCACATCCGCTACATGGTCGGCGGCCGCTCGCCGCTTGCGCATGACGAACGGCTGTTCCGTTTCGAGTTTCCGGAACGGCCGGGCGCGTTGATGAAGTTCCTGTCGTCGATGGCGCCGAACTGGAATATCAGCCTGTTCCATTACCGGAACCAGGGCGCGGACTACAGCTCGATTCTCGTCGGCATTCAGGTGCCGGAGAGCGAGAACGCCGCGTTCGACCAGTTTCTCGCGACGCTGGGTTATCCGAACTGGGAAGAGACGCAGAACCCGGTGTATCGCCTGTTTCTCGCGTAGTTTGTCGCGTCGGGGTTTACCTTGAGCCCTGCGCATGCCATCGCTTTCGACGGTCTTCCGGCGAACGAGCCACAAGCTCCGCCAGGACAGCGTTAGCGCGCATCGACATCTTCGTGCGCACAAGCCGACGCCTCACCGTTATCTCAAATCCGCATACAAGCTATCCGCCTTATCGCGTTGCGCGATACGGGACGCGATCGTCACACTGGACGCACTTCGAACGTTGCGTTCGCAATCAAATGCATGAGGCCACGCAAGACGCTCATACGTCGACGCGGGCCGGCATAGGAGACGACACATGCGCACCCAGGTTGGCATCATCGGTGCGGGTCCGGCGGGCCTGCTGCTTTCCCATCTGCTTCATTTGCGCGGTATCGAGTCGGTCGTACTCGAAACGCGTTCACGCGAGCAGATCGAATCCACCATTCGCGCCGGCGTGCTCGAGCAGGGCACCATGGATCTGCTGATCGAGGCCGGCGTCGGCGCGCGCATGCAGGCCGAGGGCGCGTTGCATCACGGCTTCGAACTGGCGTTCGAAGGTCAGCGGCATCGTATCGATCTGACCGGACTCACCGGGCATTCGATCACCGTGTACGCGCAGCACGAAGTGATCAAGGATCTGGTCGCGGCACGCGTGGCCGCGCATGGCGCGCTGCGCTTCAACGTGTCGGACACGTCGATTCACGGCATCGAAACCGACACACCGTCGATCCGTTTTCAACACGAAGGCGCGACGCACGAGTTGCGGTGCGACTTCGTAATCGGTTGCGACGGCTCGCAGGGCGTGTCGCGCAAGGCGATTCCGCAGGCATTGCGGCGTGACTTCGAACGCGTGTATCCGTTCGGATGGTTCGGCATCCTGTGCGAAGGGCCGCCTTCATCGGAGGAGTTGATTTACGCGCGGCACGAACGCGGCTTCGCGCTGATCAGCACGCGCTCGAAGAACGTGCAGCGCATGTACTTCCAGTGCGATCCGCAGGACTCGGTCGAGCATTGGTCGGATGATCGAATCTGGGCCGAGCTGCATGCGCGCGTCGATTCGCACGACGGCCGGCACGTCGTGGACGGCAAGATCTTTCAGAAGAACATTGTCGGCATGCGCAGTTTCGTATCGGCGACGATGCAGCATGGCCGCCTGTTTCTCGCGGGCGACGCCGCGCATATCGTGCCGCCGACCGGTGCGAAAGGGATGAACCTGGCGGTCGCCGACGTGCGCGTGCTGACCGACGCATTGAACGCGTTTTACCGCGACGACTGCACGGATCTGCTCGACAGGTATAGCGAAACGGCGCTCAAGCGCATCTGGCGCGCCGAGCATTTCTCTTACTGGATGACCAGCATGATGCATCGCATGGACGGTGCGTCGCCGTTCGAACAGCGCCTGCAGGTGGCCGAGCTGGAGTATGTGACGAGTTCGCGCGCGGCAGCCACGGCGATGGCGGAGAACTATGTGGGCGTGGCCGGCGCGCACGCGTAGAGGTCGAGGGAAGGGCGAACGGAATGCAAAGCAATAGCCCTTCATTGTCGTGCCGGAAGCAACACTGAATTCAGGTTTGGCGGATTTATCCCGTATCGGCGCCCACCTACACTGTGCTCATCGCTGCCGAAAACGTCCCACGAGGCTCCCAAGGCCCCATTCGCAGCGCGTATAGAGGCAGAGTCGAGACACATTCTGGAGGTGGTTTCATGAAGTCGCTCATTCAAGCCGCGGCCCTCGCGGTGGTGCTGGCGGCACCGGTCGCTTCGTTCGCGCAGGCGTCGATGCAGCCGGCCACGCAGGATACGCAGGCGGTTCAAACGCAATCCGCCGGTCAAGCGGTTGGCGCGCAGGCGGCCACTAGCGGTTATGGTTCTGGAAGTCGCGGTACGTGGCAAGCCGGTGCCGCCAACGAGACGACGGTCAGCTCGTATTCGCCGCCGATCTACAACGCTCGTTAGGACCCGATAGTCGACGCATTCACTGCGCGCCGAGCAAGGTCATCTCGTTGCGCAGCAGGGCCATCAGATCGTCGTCGGTTGGCCGCGTGCCCCAATGCCGCGCGCCGGCCACCGACGCGATGGCCATCCACGAATGCGGCGGAAACCATTCGCGCAGCAACGCGCCGTCCCGCCGCAGACACAATTGCCCAGTCTGTTCGCTGTATTCGGCGCAGACGACCTGGTCGTCGATGTGCGCCGTGACTCGTCGTGTTTCGGTGCGTAGCAAAACGTCGCTCCTATGATGCGTGTGGCGCGAGGTGGTCCGAGTATGCCGCGAGTATGCCGCGAGAATGCCACGCGGCTTCGTCGGCGACGTTGCCTACGCGCAGGCGTCAATGGTCGCCGTTGCCGTGCCAGCCGCCGTCGCGGCCATCGGGGCCGTGCCAGTCGCCGCGCGGGCCATGCCAGTCGCCATGCGGACCGCGCGCGTCGTGCCACTCGCGTTCATCGCGATGGCGTGCTTCCCACTCGCGACGCTCCCAGTATCGATGTCCGTCGTAATAGCGTTCGCCGTACCAGCCCGGCGCGACCACGACGACCGGCGGCGCCGGCGCATACACGGGCGGCGGAGGCGGCGCATAGACCGGTTCCGGCGCGGGTTGCGGTGCATAGACGACACCGGGCACGCCGATGTTCACCCCCACGTCGACGTGCGCGAACGCGATCGACGATGCGCCGATTCCCAGACTCGCGACGATGCTCATCGCCAGCCAGCGGCTACGTGAATTGCTCATGTGTTGTTCTCTGTTTTTTCGATTGAGTGTGGAGACCGCGATGTGTGACGCCGCGTCGTGACGGCTTAGTAATGATCGTGGTAGTAGTGGTCGTGATAGCCGCCGCCTGCCGGCACCACGATGCAGCCGCCGAGCGCGCTGCCGAGCGTGAGGGCGAGAATGACCAGCGCGAGAATTCGTTTCATGATGTTGCTCCGTAGCGTCGTGTGACTGAGTGATCGAACTCTACTGAGCGGCGTCATTACCGATGTGTTCGTGTGTAACAGGACGTGTCGATGCCGCACGATGCCGGCGCGGCATCGTGGGTGGTGGATCGGAGCGGGTGTACGTATCGCGCTGACGGCCGGTCATGGCGGCGAGCGCCGCCAAGCCCTTGAGCACGCTATGAAAAGCGCAGCGTGGCCGCGCGTTGTGGCGATTGATGAGAATAAAGCGGGCCGCGCGCGAACGTCCGCTAACTACACCGCATCATGCGGCACGCGGGTACGCCGCGGCGGATACATTCGGTTGCAGACTGAGGACAGCGCGCAACGCGCCGCTGTCTATCGCTGCTCGACGACAACCGCCGGCGCCGTTGCCGGCGCAGTCTCCGACGCAATGCCGCGATACCCGAGCCGCGCGGAAATCGCCTCGCCCGACTGCTTCAGCAGCGTGACGTAGTGCGCCTTCGTATCGGCGCCGCAGCGCATGGTCGGAAACGAAATAGACAGGCCGGCGATCACGCGGCCGAAGCGGTCGAACACCGGCACCGCGAGACAACGCAAACCTTCTTCCTGTTCCTCGTTATCTTCGCCATAACCCTGTTCGCGCACGCGCGGCAGAATGCTCAGCACGGCGTCGGCGGAGGCGAGCGTCTTCGGCGTCGACTTGCGGAACTCGACGTGCGAGAGCACCTCGCGGGCGTCCGCCGGTTCCATCCACGCGAGCAGCACCTTGCCGATCGCCGTGCTGTGCAGCGGATTGCGCCGGCCGATCCGCGATTGCATGCGCAGGCCGTAGTCGGCATCGATCTTGTGGATGTAGATGATCGCGTCTTCGTCGAACGCGCCGAGGTGGACGGCCTCGCGCGTGAGCGCGCCGATGCGGCGCATTTCGATGTCGGCTTCGCGCACGAGGTCGACGCTTTCCAGCGCCCGCGCGCCGAGTTCGAACAGACGGATGGTCAGACGGTAGCGTTCGGTTTCGACTTCCTGGGTCACGTAGCCGAGCGCCTTCAGCGTCTGGATCACGCGATGCACGGTGGTCTTCGACATGCCGAGCCGTTGCGACAGTTCGCTGATGCCGATCTGTCCGCGCTCGCCGATCGCACCGAGAATCGCGAATACCCGGCCGATCGACGAAGCCGATTCGCCGCGTTCTCCACCGGCGCAGTCCGCGTCGTCCATGCTGTCCGCGCTGTTTGCGGGGTGACGCGACGTGGCGTCGTGATCCTTGCGCTGTCTGCTCGTTGTTGCCATTTCCGTGATTCCCTCGCTGATTCATGCTGCCAGGCGTAGCCGCCGCCTGTGTTGCGCGTTCGTTTCCGCGCACATGGAGTGCCGCCGCCATAACGCGGCGTGCGCGACGGTCCTGTCGCGTGGCTTCCCTGCGCTCGCGGCGCGCCGAGAGCATACCGCGTTCGGCACGTGCGCCGGAACCCGACGCGGCGCCACCACCGGGCGGCTACCGCATGAGCGCGCGGCTGACGCGCCACCTAGCGCGCCAGCCATCCGCCATCCACCGCCAGCGTATGTCCGTGCACATAGTCCGACGCGGACGACGCCAGAAACACCACCGGTCCCGCGAGATCCTCGGGCGCGCCCCAACGGGCCGCCGGAATGCGCGCGAGGATTTCGTCGTTGCGCTGCGCGTTATCGCGTAGCGCGGCCGTGTTCGCGGTCGCCATGTAGCCCGGCGCGATCGCGTTCACGTTGATGCCCTGCGCGGCCCATTCGTTGGCGAGCAGACGCGTGAGGCCGAGCACGCCGCTTTTCGACGCGGTGTACGACGCGACCCGTATGCCGCCCTGAAACGACAGCATCGACGCCACGTTGATGATCTTGCCGCCGCCGCCTTGCTCGACGAAGCGGCGCGCGGCGGCTTGCGACAGAAAGAACAGGCTCTTCAGGTTGACGTCCATCACCGCGTCCCAATCGTCGACGCTGAACGCGAGCGCGTCCTCGCGGCGGATGAGGCCCGCGTTGTTGACCAGCACGTCGATGCGCCCGAACGCCTCGACGGCGGCGCGCACGATGTCCTCGACCGGCGCCACCGACGCGAGATCGGCGCGCACGTCGGCAAAACGCCGTCCGGCGGCCGCGACGCGCGCGGCGGTGTCGCCCGGATCGGCACGGCTCACGCCGACGATGTCGCAACCGGCGGCGGCGAGCGCGACCGCCATGCCGGCGCCGAGTCCGGTATTGCTGCCGGTGACGATGGCGACCTTGCCGCTCAGATCGAAAGGGTTCACGGTAGTCGGGCTCATGTCGTGGATGCGCAGAACGGGAGGGCGGCAGAAAGCGGATTCATGGTCAGGCGCGCCATTAACGCAACGCGCTGACCGCGAGGTGATCCATGTCGCCGAACACCTGGTTCTCGCCGACCATCCCCCAGATGAACGTGTACGCGCGCGTGCCGACGCCCGAGTGGATCGACCAGCTCGGCGAGATCACCGCCTGCTCGTTATGCACGAGGATGTGCCGCGTTTCGTGCGGCTCGCCCATCATGTGGAAAACGGCGGCGTCGTCGGCGACGTTGAAATAGAAATACACCTCCATGCGCCGTTCGTGGGTGTGGCACGGCATCGTGTTCCAGAGGTTGCCGGGTTCGAGCTTCGTCATGCCCATCGACAACTGACAGGTGGGCAGCACCTCGGGCACGATGAACTTGTAGATGGTGCGGCGGTTGCTCGTGGCCGGGTCGCCGAGCGTTTGCGGCGAGGCCTGCGCGAGCGAGATCGTGCGGGTGGGATGCGACTCGTGCGCCGGCGCGCAGTTCACGTAGAACTTCGCCGGATGCGCGAGATCGTCGCTGCCGAACGCGACCGCCTGCGCGCCCTTGCCGATGTAGATCGCCTCTTCGTTGCGCACCGGGTAGCGCTTGCCGTCCACCTCCACCCAGCCGTCGCCGCCGATGTTGATCGCGCCCAACTCGCGCCGTTCCAACAGATAGCTCACGCCGATCGCCTTGCCGAGCGCACCCGGTACTTCGACCGCGCGCGTGACCGGCCACACGCCGCCGACGATGATCCGGTCGATGTGGCTATACGTGAGTTTCAGCGTATCGCGCTCGAACACCTGGTCGACGAGGAACTGCTTGCGCAGCCCTTCGGTGTCGAGCGTCTTCGCGTACTCGCTGTTGATGGCCTGGCGCACTTCCATGGTCTGTCGTCTCCGGTTGAGGGGGCAGCTTCGTGGCCTCGACTGTAGCGCAAATTCAGATTTCGGAACATCGGTCCGAAAATATTGCGACGCGTCATCAATGCCGGAAAGGCTTTCGTGGCGTGCTCGGGTAAACGATAAACACGAATGCACACAAAATCGGAACGACGTTCCTATCTCGATGCTATATTGCGCCGAAAGGGAGCAGCCCGGCGTCAGAACGGGACACCAACAGGGTGATACGTCACCCGACAACTGGACGCGAAGTCCATGGAGGAGGCATGAAGCTCAAGAAGGCCATCGACCGCGTTCCTGGCGGCCTGATGCTGGTGCCGTTGCTGCTCGGCGCCTGTGTTCACACGTTCGCGCCGGGCGCGGGGAAATATTTCGGCTCGTTCACCAACGGCTTGATCACCGGCACCGTGCCGATTCTCGCGGTGTGGTTCTTCTGCATGGGCGCGACCATCGATCTGCGCGCCACCGGCGTGGTGCTGCGCAAATCGGGCACGCTGCTCGTCACCAAGATGCTGGTCGCGTGGATCGTGACGCTGATCGCGGCGCACTTCATTCCCGTCGACGGAGTGAAGGCCGGACTGTTCGCGGGGCTCTCGGTGCTGGCGATCACGACGTCGATGGACATGACCAACGGCGGCCTCTACGCGGCGGTGATGCAGCAGTACGGGACCAAGGAGGAGGCGGGCGCGTTCGTGCTGATGTCGGTCGAGTCGGGGCCGCTCGTCAGCATGATCATTCTGGGCGCGACCGGGGTCGCGTTCTTCGAGCCGCGGCTGTTCGTGGGCGCCGTGCTGCCGTTTTTGATCGGCTTCGCGCTCGGCAATCTGGATGGCGAATTGCGCGAGTTCTTCGGACGCTGCGTGCATCCGCTGATTCCGTTTTTCGGTTTCGCGCTGGGCAACGGGATCGATCTGAACGTGATCGTCACGAGTGGCTTGCCGGGGATCGCGCTGGGGCTCGGCGTGATCGTCGTGACGGGGATTCCGCTGATTTTCGCGGATCGCTGGATCGCGGGCGGCAATGGGGCGGCGGGGCTGGCGGCGTCGTCGACGGCGGGCGCCGCGGTCGCGAATCCGGCGATCATCGGCGAGATGATTCCGCGCTTCAAACCGCTGGTGCCGGCGGCGACCGCGATGGTCGCGACGGCGTGTCTCGTCACCGCGATTCTGGTGCCGATTCTGACCGCGCTATGGGTGCGGCGGCATCATGCGCGCGATGCGCTGCGTGAGGAGTTCGAGGCGGCGAAGGCGCCGCCGTTGAATGAGCAGCGGGATGTGCACGTGTGATGGGGTGAGGTGAGGTTAGGTTAGGTTTAGGTTAGGGCGGGCGCGAAGGTGGCGCCCGCTTTGTTGTCTGCTTTGTTTTTAGATTGACTGATAGGCGGTAGTTCGACTCACCGCCGCATCTTTCCCCCAGAGTAGATCGTTGCCTCGTGCTCATGCCCGAGCGCTTTGCCAATTGACTCAGTCACCTCTCTTTCGATTGAAACGGTCGTGAGGTTAGGTTGTCTTCGGTCGATTTATTCATTGTTCAATTGTTTGTATGTTTATTTAAATATGAGATTTTTTAAGATTATTCTTGTGTTTGTTTTTTCAAAAAATCACAGTTTTATTCTGTGTTGTATGTCATATTAAACATTGACGGTTTAGTGTTGGTCGAGTCCGTGCGAATTGGGTAATTTGTCGGGCTGGGTAATTAATGATTGTTGCGTTGATAATGGTATGTCGGATTTTCATCAAACAAGGGTGTGAAATGAGATCAAGCGAATAACGGCGCCGTTGGAGAAAGCGTTGCATTTGTCCCGGGTACATATGAATAAAAGTCGCCATTACCGCTCATGAGCAATTCGCACCAAGGTACGCCTCCCTCTCATCCCACGCACTCGCCGCAAGCTTCGGCGACATCCGCCGCGCCAGCTGCAGCGCCTTATAAGCCGCTGAGCTTTAGCTATCCGTTCGCGCCAGCAGGCAAGGACGACGCGACAGATCCGATGATCTATATGAAGGCACTCGGCAATGCGCGGAACGGTTTCTATCCTTTGGGCGTAAATGGGATGTGGCACGGCGGCATTCATTTCGACGGTAATACCGGTAACGTGCTCAGGCAGGACGTGGGTATCCGCGCGATAGCGGATGGCGAGGTGGTGGCTTACCGGCTCGATTCGAAATACCCTGTGCTCGAATATAAGGACACGCGTTTGGCGTCGTATTCCACGGGCTTCGTGCTGATTCGCCACAAGCTGCAGCTTCCGCCGCCACTGAAACCGGACAGCGCATTGCCGAATGCATCCGGTGCATCCAGCGTGCCGGTTGCACCGGCCACTGCAGTCAGCGCAACGAGCGTCCCGGTTGCCTCGACTAGTCCCCTTGCTCCTGCGCTTCCCGCGCAAGCGCCCGCTGCCGACACGCTCGTATTTTTCAGCCTGTACATGCATCTGTTGGACTGGGGCGGATATGAACTCGCGATGGACGCCGGAAAGAAAGCGCCTGTTGACCCGCATGCTCCGCAGGTGCAGCCGTTGCCGTTCTGGGAGGGCGACCGATACTACCGCGTCGGTGCAAAGGCAAAGGACAAACAGGACGTGCCGAAGCGAAAGGCCATTTCCTTCATGACGCAACAGGCGGGTGGCTGGAACGGGGCGGACAGCGACTCCATCGGAGTTCCGATGCAGAGTGATTTCAAACTGCCGTCCCTAGCCGCAGGTAGCGCTCCGCATCCGACGCCTGTTTCAGGCATCCGCGTGCGTGATGCCGCCAACGGACGGATCATCGGACTGCTGCCGACAGGTTCAGAACTGATTGTCTCCACAACGGAAACGTCGAACAAACCTGGCTGGGGGAAGATCGCGAAGATAAGAAGCGGTACGCCCGTTGGGGCGATGGCGGGGCAGTCGCCGTCTCCACATGTGCCGTATGGCTGGGTGTATGTCAAGGAACTGGACTTTGTGGTTGATCCGAAACCACTCGATCAGGTGGTGGTGCTCAAGACGCCGTTTCCCGTGGCGGCGGGGACCGTGATTGGCTATCTCGGCCAGTATCAGGATTACGCGGATTCGAGTCCGTTGCCGCCGCAGCGAACGCATCCGATGTTGCATCTGGAGACGTTCGCTGGGCCGGACTTGCCGGAGTTCATCAACAGGAGCAGGGACCGTGTGAAACAATCGCCTCGGGCACAGACGAAAACGTTTCTGGAAATTTTGCCTGGCGCACTGCTTGTAACGGACATTCCCGAACCCGATCAGACGCTGACACCAACGTCAATGCAGCCTAACCTGCATCTGGTGCCTGTTGGTGATGTCGAGGGATCACGCTGGGTCAGAGTACAACCGAAAGTGCGTCATCAGCCGACGGCGCCGGCGGCACCCCATCAACCTCATCAGGGGATTCATAGCGGACATCACGCTGGACATCATCCGGCGCCCGTCCTCGATAACCTCGGGACGCCATTGTGGGTCGAGGCCAATCTTGCAAATACGGTGACGGCGATGGCTGTTAAAGGCTGGAAGGAATTCCCGTTAAAAATCGCGAACGCAAAAGGACCCGCCGCGGATTTCCGGGATGTGTTTCGTCGAGTCGATCTTGACAAGCTCGGCCTTGAGAATGTTGCGAAGGATGACAGCAGCCCGACGCAGCACTGGTGGAACATCACCATCGGCACAAAGGACGGCGCGACGCGACAAGGCTGGGTGTGCGATACACGGCATCCGCTCACGCGCCTGTGCGGGCCGTGGGACTGGCCTGGTTTCGATCTGGTCGACAGCAGCAGCACCAAGCCGCTCGACATGCTCAAGCGCTACCTGTACGTGACGGAACGGTTGATCAAAGGCGAGGACAAATCGGAGTTCGAGCCGAGCATGTCGCTGGTGAATGCGGGCGAGCTCATCACCAAGTTGGAAAAGGCCATCGATACGAATCGCGACGGCAAGATAACGGCGCTGGAATTGAAGGCCGCGCAGCAGACGCGGTGGCTAGCCGAGGCGATTTCGCACCTGGTGGTGCGATACGAAAGCGAGTGGGGTGGCGACCCAGGCAAATGGGACGCGCTGTCGCCGCTGATGAAGAAGCTGCTATGGCTTTGGAAGGGCGAGCTTGAGCGCATCGGTAAGTTGCAATGGTGGGAGCAGATTAGCGGCGTCGACAGCTTCCCGACCACGCCAACACCGTGGCATTTCCATCCGATTGGGTTGGTTGGCAATTTCATTGACGGTGGTTGCGATTGCGCAGCTCAATTCAAGAAAATATCGGCGATCATCCTGAAACATGAGGGAGGTTTTGTTAACTCCCAAACAGACAACGGCGGGGCGACAAATCACGGAATCGCCTGGGCGGCGTGGCAAGCCTATGCCAAAGAAGATCTCGGTCTAGAGCCAACCCTTGATAACTTGAGGGCTTTGAGCGAGACGCAGGCGGAAGTTATTTATCTCAAGCGCTACTGGGAGCCCAAGGGATTTTGCAAATTTCGGGATGCGCGCGTAGCCTTGATGGTTTACGACTGGACTGTAACTTCGGGTGGCGCCGCTAAACAGATACAAATGATGCTTAATCAAAAATACAATTCCGCGGTTTCAGAGGATGGCGGCATGGGTCCTCAAACTGTGAATGCGCTCGTCTCGGTTCCTGATCAGGACAAACTGCTTTCCGACATAACGACCTTGAGAAAAGCGTATTACAACCAGTTGGTAGTGAATGACCCAAGTCAGATCGTTTATCTTCAGGGTTGGCTCAATCGTGTAGACGACTGCCTTACGGTGAGCATATGAACAAGATATCTTCGGCTCTAATCCCGATAAAGATGATTGTCGGCATCGCACTCGCTTACTCCGTAAACGTTGTCTATGCTCAGGGTCCGTTCTCGGGCGACTGGAAATATGTAGAACGTGCTGATGCCTCCGGAAAACCCTACTCCACATTTGAGGTGAGATTGACGGAGAGCGCCGACGGTCGGCTCCAAGGCGCCTACTGTTTCGTAACCCAGAGCGGCAACCGGATCGACTGTGATCCGGATCGTAAAGCGATCAACATAACTGGTCGTGTCGCGACAGACGGCCGGTCAGCCGAAGTTCACTTCTACTCGTTTTTCGGCGGAAAGGACGGGGTCGCCGAGCTTGCGACGACGGATGACGAGCTGAATTGGCGAGTCATCCAAAACCCTCGTGGCGATTTCTTTTACGGTCCCTACAAAGTCAAACTACAAAAAGAGCCAACTGACGAACATCGTGGCGAGCGCCAGGTCAAGGCTGCTAAAGCGTATTTATACGATCAGCCGTCCACATTGCCAGTTGCCAGGACTTACGTGGTGAAGGGGGACTACGTAAAGCTACTACGCGTGTCGGACGATCTTAAGTTTTGGAGGGTGGAATATGTCAGTAACAGTGGTGCCGTGATCGAGCGTTGGATCGACTGCCGTGCGATAGCATTCTGTCCTTGAACAAAAACCGCGCTTGCGTTTCCGGCTGCAAGCATTTTTTCACGGGTGCCGGAATCGCGGGCAATTGGAAACGGACATGCGATGCATGTGCGTGGAACGACGCAAGGACTGATATCTTCCAGACCAGATTTTTATACGATTGAACTTCCAAAGTTATAAGATTGGCGATCTATCGAGGATGCGATGAGAAAAATAATTTATTTGATAATTTTTTTGTTCCCGTTGAGTTCGTTTGCCAAAGCGTGCGCCGGCGATGGGAATGTGTATGATGATTTGTCTTGCGCTGATCGCACTCTGGATAGCTCAAAGAAAGAGCTTAATGCAATCTATAAAAAAATCTATTCATTCACGCAATACAAGAATGAGCTCGAACAGTCACAGAAGGTCTGGCTTGATTATAGGGAAAAGCAGTGTAATGGCTATATAGCAGCCGAGGCTTCACAGTCGCAAGGCGTTGGTGCTGGGTCGATTGTGAAAGACTGTCTTGTCGAGATCACCAGGCAGCGCGTAGATTATCTGAAAACGCTTCTCGAGAAATAGTGTGTTGGCGCGATGAATTTTATGCGTGTTGCCGATAGTGTCGACTATGGAATGTGGTGCAAACAGGCGCGCCAGGATATCAAAAAAACAAACGAAACGCTAAGTAAGCGTATTCCAATCTCGAGGATTTACGGTGAAAAAATTGATTTTTGTTGGGGCTTGCTTATTTTCTTTGCTGCAGGCAGCGATTGGCCACGCGGCAAACCTGAGCGGCTACGGGCTTCCGTCGATACAGGAACGCGAAAAATATGATGAAGTTAGATCAAAAATGCTAAAAAACGGATGGAGCCCCTATCACGCGCCTGATGCGCTTGAATGCCAGAATGGCGATAAGCGATGCGTGGGCAAACCGGAAATGGAGGCTTGCTCAGATGTCGAGCAGGCGCCATGTGCCTGGTTATGGAAAAAAGGTAATAAATACGTTGTTGTGCATACGGTTTATGGCGACAGCGCAGATATTTACGTCAATGTAATGAAATATACAAAACGCTAAAGAGTATTTTTCTCGAGAACGTTATTGGTGTAGACGACAGCCCCGAGCATGGCGACAAGACAGCGAGTGGTTTGACGACGAGTTAAGGCTGTCGAGTCGGCTTGGCTTGGCATGCAACTGGTAAAGCGCCTATCAAGGGATGTCCCTCACCGCCGCATCTTCCCCTCCAGCATCGCCTTCACCTCCGCCCACTCATCGTCGATGATGCTAAAGCGCGCCGAATTGCGCTTACGTCCATCCGGCATGATGCGTTCATGCCGCACCACCCCTTCGAATTTCGCGCCGATGCGCAGAATCGCCGCGCGCGATTTCTCGTTGTTTTCGTCGGTGGTCAGTTGCACGCGCACGCAATGCATCGCTTCGAACGCATGGCGCAGCAGCAGATACTTCGCTTCGGTATTCACGCCCGAGCGCTGCACCGATTGACTCAACCACGTATGCCCGATTTCGAGTTTGCGATTCACGCGGTCGATCTTCCAGAACCGCGTGCTGCCGACAATCCGGTCCGTCGCGCGATCGACGATCACGAACGGCATCACCGTGCCGCCCGCGCGGCTGGCGAGCGCGGCATCGATGAACGCGCCCATCTTGCCCGGTCCCGGCACGACGGTGACGGTCATGTTCCACAGTTGTCCGTCGGCGGCGGCATCGAGCAGGCCTGGCTCGTGTTCCGGCTGGAGCGGACGCAGTTCGACGAGGCGCCCCGTCAAGGTCGGCTGATTCAGTCGAGTGTGTTGATCCGGTTGAAGCGCGCTGTCGTTCATCGTGTCGATAACAATAAAAAGGCCCGCGAGCAACGGCGCGCGGACCCGGCACAGAGAATAGGAGGGAAACTGAACCGGCGCGAACCCTGGCGCACGCCGGTTACGACTCCATGATTTCCATCACCCGCAACCACCCTTAAGCCTTGAACAGGCCTCGGGCAGCATCAAACCGCCGTCACCGAAACCGACTTGGTGACCAGATACGCTTCCATCGCTTCCGGGCCGCCTTCCGAGCCATAGCCCGAATCCTTCACGCCGCCGAACGGCATTTCCGGCCACGGCGTCGCCGGCTGGTTGACCCACAGCATGCCGACTTCCATCTGCTGCGACAGCACATGAATATTGCGGAACGACTTCGTGTACGCATAACCGGCGAGGCCGAACGGCAAGCGGTTCGCTTCGGCGATCGCGTCTTCCAGTTTGTCGAAGCCGCGAACCGCGGCGACTGGGCCGAACGGCTCGTTGTTGAACACGTCCGCTTCGAGCGACACGTTGGTCAGCACGGTCGGCGCGAAGAAGTTGCCCGCCGAGCCCACGCGTTCGCCGCCGGTCGCCACGGTCGCGCCGGTCTTGCGGGCGTCGTCGAGCACCTTGCTCATCGCGCTGAGGCGGCGCGCGTTGGCGAGCGGGCCGAGCGTGGTGCCTTCGGTCAGGCCGTCGCCGAGCTTCAGGCTTTCGGCATGCTTGACCAGCGCCGCGACGAACTCCTCGCGGATGCTGTTATGCACGAGGAAACGCGTCGGCGAAATGCACACCTGGCCAGCATTGCGGAATTTCGCCGCACCGGCCGCCTTGACGGCGAGCGCCACGTCCGCGTCTTCCGCGACGATCACCGGCGCGTGGCCGCCCAGTTCCATCGTGGCGCGCTTCATGTGCGCGCCGGCCATGGCGGCGAGCTGCTTGCCGACCGGCGTCGAGCCGGTGAAGGTGACCTTGCGGATCACCGGATGCGGGATCAGGTAGCTGGAGATTTCCGCCGGATCGCCGAACACGAGACCGACGGTGCCGGCCGGCACGCCGGCTTCCACGAACGCCTGCAGCAGCGCGGCCGGCGACGCCGGGGTTTCTTCCGGCGCCTTGACGAGGAACGAGCAGCCGCTCGCGAGCGCGGCGCTCAGCTTGCGCACCACCTGGTTGACCGGGAAATTCCACGGCGTGAACGCGGCGACCGGACCGATCGGCTCCTTGAGCACCAGTTGCTGCACGTTGAGATTACGCGGCGGCACGACCCGGCCATACACCCGGCGGCCTTCGTCCGCGAACCACTCGATGATGTCCGCCGCCGACAGCACTTCGATGCGTGCCTCGCCCAGCGGCTTGCCCTGTTCCTGCGTCATCAGACGGGCGATGTCCAGCGCGCGTTCGCGCACCAGCGCGGCGGCCTTGCGCATGGTCGCGGCGCGTTCGTTGGCGGGCACCTTGCGCCATGCGTCGAAACCGCGTTGCGCGGCTTCCAGCGCGCGGTCGAGGTCGGCGATGCCGGCATGCGCGACCTTGCCGATCGGCTGGCCGGTCGCGGGGTTGATGACGTCGAGCGTCTTGCCGCTTGCGGCGTCGCACCACTCGCCGTTGATCAGGAGCTGCGTATCGGTGTAGTTCGAGGTGGCCATGCTGGGGTTCCTGTAAGTGGGAGGGCGGCAGGCCGTGCGGTCGTCGAACGTTGGGCTGGTCCGGCGCGGCCTGCAATGGACTGCCGATGACAAACGATGATCTTATCCGATTGCACGCCATCGCATCGCCGCGCCGGGCGGGCAGCCGCGCACGGCGCGCCGCTCGATGGCGCTCGACCGCGACCGGCAGCACCGTCAGCACCGTCAGCACGGTCAGCACCGTCAGCAGCGGCAACCCACCCACCTCGACGCGGCGGCACGCGCCTTGCTGCACGCCTCGCGCAGCGGCTGGAAGGCAACTGGAAGGCAAACGCAGCGGCGGCACGCAAACAAGCGTAGAGTCAAACGGCAGTGGCAGGAACCGGCACGCGCTCGCGGTCCATCACCGCGGGCACTGGGCGCGAACCGGCGACTGCAGCCCAATCAACCTGGATGCATAGAGGAATCGACATGCCAACCGGTACAGTGAAGTGGTTCAACGACGCAAAAGGCTTCGGCTTCATCACCCCTGACGACGGCGGCGAAGACCTGTTCGCGCATTTCTCGGAGATTCGTTCCGAGGGCTTCAAGTCGTTGCAGGAAAACCAGAAGGTCAGCTTCGAAATCAAGCAGGGACCAAAGGGCAAGCAGGCGGCGGATATCAAGCCGGTCTGAAGCGAAGGCGGTGGTCGGCCGGTTCGGGCGCGCAAGCGTCCAGCCGGCCGATTTTTTTTGCGCGGCGCATTGCCGTGCGTTTCCTCCACGCTGTAATAAATCTTGCCTGGAAGCAGTGGTACAAACTCGCCGGAGCCGACGGCGGCGGGCCTTTTTTTGCTTAAGGTTTCCTTCAGCTTTGCTCCGTAGTATCTGCGCGAATTGCGTGGGCGAGTTCCCGTGCCGATGGTTTTTCGATAGACAACTGAAAGCGCCGATCGAGGCTTGCTGGAGCGTCAATGAAAACCCTGTTCTTGCAGGCGCCGTCGTACGACGGCTTCGACGGTGGCGCGGGTTCGCGCTATCAGGCCAAGCGTGAAGTGCGGTCGTTCTGGTATCCGACCTGGCTCGCGCAACCCGCCGCGCTGGTGCCCGACAGCCGCGTGCTGGACGCGCCGGCCGACGGCCTTTCCGTCGAGGCGACGCTCGACATCGCGCAGCAATACGAGCTGGTCGTGATCCACACCAGCACGCCGTCTTTCCCCACCGACGCCTTGTTCGCCGAAGACCTGAAAAAGCGCAAGCCGGCGCTGCTGGTCGGCATGGTCGGCGCCAAGGTCGCCGTCGATCCGCATAACTCGCTGACCGCCAGCGACGCGATCGATTTCGTCTGCCGCGAGGAATTCGACTTCACCTGCCAGGAAGTGGCCGAGGGCAAGCCCCTCGCACAGATCAAGGGGCTGAGCTATCGCGCGCCCGACGGGTCGATCGAGCACAACGAAGCGCGGCCGATCCTCGAGAACATGGACGAACTGCCGTTCGTCGCGCCGGTTTATCAGCGCGATCTGAAGATCGACAACTACTTCATCGGCTATCTGAAGCATCCGTACGTGTCCATCTACACGGGCCGCGGCTGCCGCTCCAAATGCACGTTCTGCCTGTGGCCGCAGACGGTGGGCGGCCATCGCTACCGCACGCGTTCGGTGGACAACGTGCTGGAAGAAGTGAAGTGGATTCGCGACAACATGCCCGAGGTGAAGGAGATCATGTTCGACGACGACACCTTCACCGACTTCAAGCCGCGCGTCGAGGAAATCGCTCGCGGGCTGGGCAAGCTCGGCGTGACGTGGTCGTGCAACGCGAAGGCCAACGTGCCGTACGCGACGCTGAAGATCATGAAGGAAAACGGTCTGCGTCTGCTGCTGGTCGGCTACGAATCCGGCGACGACCAGATCCTGCTGAACATCAAGAAGGGTCTGCGCACCGACATCGCGCGCCGCTTCAGCGACGATTGCCGCAAGCTCGGCATCAAGATTCACGGCACCTTCATTCTGGGCTTGCCCGGCGAGACCCAGGAGACGATCCAGAAGACCATCACGTACGCGAAAGAGATCAATCCTCATACGATCCAGGTGTCGCTCGCCGCACCTTATCCGGGCACGACGCTCTATAACCAGGCCGTCGAAAACGGCTGGCTCGAAGAGAACAAGGTGATCAACCTGGTCAGCAAGTCGGGCGTGCAGCTCGCGGCGATCGGCTATCCGCACCTGTCGCGCGACGAGATCTATCACCAGCTCGAAAACTTCTACAAGCGCTTCTATTTCCGCCCGTCGAAGATCTGGGAAATCCTTCGCGAGATGCTGACCAGTTGGGACATGATGAAGCGGCGTCTGCGCGAAGGCGTGGAGTTCTTCCGCTTTTTGCGCGCTCACGAGGCGTGAGCGCCGCAACGCCACTGGTCGTGTCGCTGCTGTCCTCGTTTGCCGCGTGCCTCGCTTGCGTGTGCGCGGCGGGGGCGGCGTTCGGCATCGCCTACACCGTGCTGGCGGGCGCCTTGATCGGGCGCTTCTTCTCCCGTGCGGTGGCCGAGCCGACCAGCTTTCCGCCCGTCACCATCGTCAAGCCGCTGCACGGCGACGAGTGGGCGCTGCTCGCCAATCTTGCCAGCTTTTGCGCCCAGGACTATCCGGGCCCAGTGCAATTCCTGTTCGGCGTGCACGACGGCGCGGACCCGGCCTTGCGTGCCGTCGACGAACTGCGCCGCCTGCATCCGGACGCCGATATCAGCGTGATCGCCGATGCCCGTCTGTACGGCCCGAACCGCAAGATCAGCAACATCCTCAACATGCTGCCGCAGGCGCGCCACGACGTGCTGGTGTTCGCCGACAGCGACGTGAGCGTCGGCGCGGACTATCTGCGCAACGTGATCGGCGAATTGCAGAAGCCGGGCGTCGGGCTCGTGACCTGCGTGTATCGCGGACAACCCGATCCGGGATTCTGGCCGCGCCTGTCGGCCAAGGCGACCAACTATCAGTTCCTGCCCGGCGTCGTCACCGGTCTCGCGCTCGGGCTCGCGCGCCCATGCTTCGGCCAGACCATCGCGATGCGCCGCGACACGCTGGAGAAGATCGGCGGGTTCACGCCGTTCGTGCGGCATCTGGCGGAAGACCACGCGATCGGCGAGGCGGTTCGCATGATCGGCGAGAAGGTGGTGATTCCGCCGTTCACGATCGCGCATGCGTGCGTCGAATCGAGCGCGACCCAACTGATCGCGCACGAGTTGCGCTGGAGCCGCACGATTCGCAGTGTCGATCCGCTCGGCCATTTCGGTTCGGTGCTGATTCATCCGCTCGCGTTCGCGTTGCTGGCGGTGGCGTTTTCCGGCGGCGCGCCGTGGGCGTGGGCGCTGGTGCCGCTCGCCATGGCCGCGCGGCTCGCGTTGAAACTGCTGTCCGATCGTGCGCTGCGGCAGGTGCGTCGCGACCTGTGGCTTTTGCCGATCTGGGATATCGTGTCATTTGCGATTTTCGTCGCGAGCTTCTGGTCGTCGCGGGTCATCTGGCGAGGCTTCAGCTTCGAGGTGGACGGCGACGGCCTGCTGTCCGCGCAGCCGGAAGAATGATCGACGCAGCACGGAACAACGCCAGCCTGGATCGGCCATGACGCACGGGGTTATCGAACGACGACGCAGCGATACGCGCGGCGCGCTTGACCGGTCGCATGGGTCGGCGCGCGCACCGCTGCGCGTGCCGCCGTATCGCGCTGCGCATCGGGGCCTGTCTTGCGGGGCGACGCCATGAAGCACCTCGGCCGCGCCGCCGCGCTCGCCGGCTTGCTGGCGTCGCTCTGGCTCGTCTGGCACGAGAACCCCGCCGCCGTGCTCGGCGCGCTGCGGGTCGCCGGCGCGGGGCTGCTGCTCGCCGCGCTCGTGCATGTGCTGCCGATGCTCGCCAACGCCTGCGACTGGCGCTCGCTGATTCGCGGCGCGAACCGGCCGGGCGTCGCGCGCATGCTGCATACCGTCTGGGTGCGCGAATCGGTCAACTGCATGCTGCCGGTCGCGCGGATCGGCGGCGAGGTGGTGGGCTTCCGCCTGCTCAGGCGGCGCGGCGTGCGGCCTGCGATGGCGATCGGCAGCATCATCGTCGACATGCAGCTCACGGTGATCAGCCAGTTGCTGTTCACGATGGTGGGTATCGGCTTTCTGTTCGCGCATGCGCACTCCGGCGCGCTGCGGCTCGCATCGCAGCTGGCGTGGGGCGTGGTGGTGCTGACGCCGCTCTTCGTGCTGTTCGCGGTGATGCAGCATGCGAGTCCGTTCGAACGTATCGGCCGCGTTCTAGAGCGCATGACGAGCGGCAAGCTCGCGGCGCTGGTGGGGCCATCGGCGCGCATCGATCAGACAATCAAGCTGATCTGGCGGCGCCGCGCGGTGGTGCTGCGCTATCTGTTCTTCTGGCAGCCGTTGCAGTGCTTTCTGACTTCGCTGGAAATCTGGCTTGCGCTGTATTTTCTCGGCGAGCGCATCACGCTGGTGGAAGCGGTCGTGATCGAATCGCTGATCCAGGCGATCAGCAGCGCCGCGTTCTTCGTGCCGGGCGCGCTCGGCGTGCAGGAGGGCGGTTTCATTCTGATCGGCGGCGCGCTTGGCCTCGATCCTTCGCTATGCCTCGCGCTGGCCGGCGCACGGCGCATCCGCGATCTGGTGATGTACGTGCCGGGGTTGATCGCATGGCAGTTCGCGGAAGCGGGCAGGCCGGCGACCGATTTCGCGCAGCAGGCCGGACTGGCGCCGCCGGGCGAGCCGCGCATCACCGGCGAGGCGGCGCAGCGTTGAGTCGTGGCGGGCAAGCTCTCACCGCACCGCCGCATACGCCGGAAACGACACCTCCACCGACAAGCCACGCGCCCCGATCCCCGCCCCGAGCCGCAGATCCGCGCCGAAATGCTCGGCGATCCGCGCGACGATCGAGAGTCCCAGGCCGCTGCCGGTCGCCTGATTGCCGGTCGCGCGAAAGAAACGATTCGTCAGACGGTCGAGGTCGCCGGCCGCGACGCCGGGTCCGTCGTCGCGCACGGTCAGGCACACGCGATCGTCCGCATGCCGCACGGCCACTTCGATCGTGCCGCCCGGCTGCCCGTACTTGATCGCGTTGTCCAGCAGGTTGTCGAGCAGGATGCCGATCAGCACCGGCTCCGCGTCGATCTCCGCGCGCGTGTCGCCGCTCAGCGTCACGTGGATGGCCTTCTGCTGGGCATTGCGTTCGTTGGCGAGCAGCGCGTCGCGCGCGACGGCGGCGGGACGCAGCGGCGCGGTGGAGAGCGTTTCGTGCGCGTCGAGCCGCGCGAGCAGCAGCAACTGTTCGGCGAGCCGCGCGCTGCGATCGACACCTTGCACCACGCGCTGCATCGCAAGCTGCTGCAACGCGGTGTCGGTTTCGGCCAGCGCCACCTGCGCCTGCACCTTGATCGCGGCGAGCGGCGTCTTCAGTTCGTGGGCGGCGTCGGCGGTGAACGCGCGTTCGCGTTCCAGCGAGTGCAGCAGACGCGACAGCAGCAGATTGATCGCATCGACGAGCGGCCGCACCTCGGTCGGCGCGCGGCCGATATCGACGGGTTCGAGCCGGTTCACGTCGCGCGAACGGATCGCCCCCGACAGCAGCTTGAGCGGCGCGAGACTCAGGCCGATGCTGAACCACACCAGCAACGCGAGCACCGGCAGCGCGATCAGCGTGGGCCGCGCGATGCGGCTCGCGACGCCGCTCACCAGGTCGCTGCGCGTGTTGGCCGGTTCGAAAACACGCACCGTATGGCCCAGCGCGGTGTCGCGCAGGGTGAACGAGTGATAGCGCTGGCCGCCGAGCGTCACGTCCTGCGCGCCGCTCGTGGATGGCACCGGCAGATCCCATGCGGCGAGCGCATGCAGCGGCGGGCTGCCGGCGAGAACGTCGCCCTTCGCGTTGCGCACCTGGAAGAGGGCGTCGCGCGGCAGCGCGTCGTCGTCGTCGCTATCGTTCGCGCCGGGTTCGCCGCCTTTTTCTTCCTCGCGCACGTCGATGCGCGCGTTGGCCAGGGTGGTCAGGTTGCGCTGATCGAGCAGCGCGAGAATCTGCGCGAGTTCCGCGAGACGCGCCTCTTCCCATTCGCTCACTTCGGCTCGCGCCTGCGCGTAGCTGGTGAGCAGCGCGACGCCCCAGACCAGCGCGATGCTGGCGAGCACCAGCAGTACGAGGCGCCGGCGGATCGATGCGGACATCACGCCTTCTCCACCACGTAGCCGATATTGCGCACGGTACGGATCAGCCGTGCGCCGAGTTTCTTGCGCAGATTGGACACGTGCACCTCGATCGCGTTGCTCTCGATTTCTTCCTGCCAGCCGTACAGACTTTCCTCCAGCCGTGCGCGCGATTGCGGAATGCCCTGATGGGTCAGCAACTGCATCAGGATCGCCCATTCGCGCGAGGTGAGCGGCACCCGCGAGCCGCCGAGCTCGACCGTTTGCGCGCTCGGATTGACGGTCAGTTCCTGATAGCGGATCAGCTCGACGCTGCGGCCTTGCGCGCGGCGCAGCAGCGCGCGGCAGCGGGCGATCAGTTCGGTCAGATCGAAGGGCTTGCCGAGGTAGTCGTCGGCGCCGGCTTCGAGGCCGTTCACGCGGTCGACCACCGTGCCCTTGGCGGTCAGCACCAGCACCGGCACGTCCTTGCCGGCGTCGCGCAGACGCTTGAGCAGATCCATGCCGGAGACACGCGGCAGACCGAGGTCGAGTATGACGAGCGCATAGGCGGTGGTGTCGAGCGCGAGGCCCGCTTGATGACCGTCGCGCGCCCAGTCGACGGTGAAGCCTGACTGGCGCAAACCGGCCTCGATGCCGCAGCCGATCAGGTCGTCGTCTTCCACGAGAAGTAAGCGCATGGTGCGGGATTCCATTCGGCCTGGATGAGGTCGCAGCTCGGCGCTGCGCGGGTTGGGGCGTCATCTGTTTCACGCGTGTGACGTGCCGCCTATCTTAAGCGTAACCGTGAAATTCGACCGCCGCGCCGCGGCGTTTTTTTCCTTAAGGTTTCCTTCAGCTTCGATCGCTAGTATCGCCGACTGACGGTGGCTGTCGTGTTGCCGTCATGAACGCAGGGCACCATGCATTGCGTTGCTGTGTCGTCGCGCCGTCGCCATCCGATCGTCAGTATGCCGATGGAATGTGCGGTCGACCCGTTCACGCCGGCCGCTGCGCCGATGCCGGGCGCCGTGCCTCTCGCCAGGTCACGAGATCACGCCATGAAGCCAGTTATTGTCGACATGCTGCGGGCCCATCTGCTGGTGGCTTCGTTCACCGCGCTGTGCGCCGAGGCGCTCGCGTTTCTCGCGCTGCTGCTGTTGCCGGTGTCGCAACAGCTTTTCAGTTCCACGCCGTTCCGTCTGCTGGCGCTCGCCGCGATCGTCAGCGGCGTGATCGTGACGCGCGAATTCGCGCAGGCGGCGTTCGAGCAGGCCGTGCAGGCGCGTCACGCGATCGAGCAGGAAGCCGATGCGCGTGCGGATGCGTCTCCTTTCGCTGCGTGCCACGCTTGCGTCGCGATCGCCGAAGACTGTCCGCAGCGCTGGCTGGTCGAATTGCATCTGCGCTTGACGGGGCGGCCGTTCGTGCTTGCCGGTCTTTAACGCTTCCACCGCTTCTAACCTTTTTATAACCTTTTTCTAACGTCTCCAACGGATGCTCACGATGGCGGCTCACGCAATCGCGGCATGGCAATGGCTACTGCTGGCGGGTTGCGTCAGCGCATCGGCGTATGCGATGGTGGCCGCGGTGGCAATGCCGTTTTTCGGCGCACGGCGAGGGGGCGGGCAAGGGCGAGGGCAGGGTCGGGGTCGCCGGCCAGGCGCCGTGAGGCCGTCGAGCGTCGCGGTCCCGTCCTTCACCTCGCTCACCTCGCTCACGTCGCTTCCGTGCTATTCCTTCGCCGATGTCGGCGTCAGCGTGCTCAAGCCCCTGTGCGGCGCCGAGCCGCGTCTCTATGAAAATCTGCGCACGTTCTGCGAGCAGCGCCACGGACGTTTCCAGCTGGTGCTCGGCGTGTCGTCGCCGGACGATCCCGCGATCGCCGTGGTTCGTCGTCTGCAGGCCGCGTATCCGCGCTGCGACATCGAACTCGCGATCGACACGCGCGTGCACGGCAGCAATCTCAAGGTCAGCAACCTGATCAACATGGCGGAGCACGCGCGCCACGACGTGATCGTGATCGCCGACAGCGACATCGCCGTGCAAGCCGATTATCTCGACAGCGTGGCCGCGCCGCTCGCGGACCCGCGCGTCGGCGTGGTCACGTGCCTGTACGTCGCGCGCGGCGTCGGCGGATTCTGGCCGCGGGTGGGCGCGCTGTTCATCAACGAGTGGTTCGCGCCGTCGGTGCGCGTCGCGCATGCGGCCGGCTCGCGGCGTTTCGGTTTCGGCGCGACGCTGGCCTTGCGGCGCGCGACGCTCGAACGGATCGGCGGTTTCGGCGCACTGAAAGACTGTCTCGCGGACGACTACTGGCTCGCCGAACACGTCCGCGCGCTCGGACTGCCGACGGTGCTCTCGCGCGTGATGGTCGCCACCGACGTGATCGAGCCGACCTTCGCCGCGCTGTGGCAGCGCGAGACGCGCTGGTTGCGCACGATCCGCTCGGTGAATCCGCTGGGCTTCCTGTCGCTGCCGGTCACGTTCACGTCGCCGTGGCTGATGGCGGGCGCGTGGCTCGCGGGCACGCTGGCGGCGGCGCCGCGCGGCGCGCACGCCTGGACGATGGAGTGGGCCGCGGCCGCGAGCGTTGCGGCGACGCTGGCGGGCGGCATCGCGCGTCTGTTGCTGCACTGGCGCGCCGCGCGGCATGAACGGACGTTCTGGCGCGATCTGCCGCTCGTGCCGTTGCGCGACACGCTGCTGATGTTCCAGTGGCTCGCGGGGGCGTTCGGCTCGCACGTGACATGGCGGGGCATGCGCGTGCCGGTGGAGGCGTCCGCTGCCGGCTCCGCGTTTTCCGCGACCTCGGCGACCGCTTCGACGCCGCATGTCTCGAATCCGCACGCCGCGACGCCCGGCGCAATCAACATACTGGACGTGATGGAGACTTCCGATGGCGGTTAAGCCGCGCGCGCTGATCGTCACCGCCGACGATTTCGGTCTGCACCCGCGCGTGAACGAGGCGGTCGAGCGCGCGCATCGCGACGGCGTGCTGCGCGCCGCGAGCCTGATGACCGGCGCCCCGGCCGCCGCCGATGCGGTGGCGCGCGCCCGCGCGTTGCCGGGCCTGCGGGTCGGCCTGCATCTGGTGCTCGCCGACGGCGCCGCGCTTGCGCCGCGCGCCGCGATCGCCGCCCTGCTCGACGAGCACGGCCGTTTCGGCGACGACATGGTGCGCGCCGGCGTGCGGTTTTTCTTCCTGCCCTGGGTGCGCCGGCAGCTCGCGCGCGAAATTCGCGCGCAGTTCGACGCGTTCGCCCGAACCGGCCTGACGCTCGACCACGTCAACACGCACAAGCATTTCCATCTGCATCCGACGGTGCTCGGGTTGATCCTCGACATCGGCCGCGAATACGGGATGCGCGCGATGCGCCTGCCGTTCGAGGCGGGCGCGCCGTGGTGGCTGAAACCGTGGATCGCCAGGGTGCGCGCGCGGCTCGATCGCGCGGGCATCGCGCATAACGACTACGTCGTGGGCATTGCCGCGAGCGGCCGGATGGACGAGGCGGCCTGGCTGGCGGCGCTGGCCGACCTGCCGGACGGCGTCGGCGAGATTTACTGCCATCCCGCGCTGGCGGGCGAGCGCGCGCTGAGCGACGGCATGCGCGCGTACCGGCACGCGGACGAATTGCAGGCGCTGCTGTCGCCGCGGGTGGCCGCCGCGATCCGTGCGAGCGGGGCGCGTCTGGGCGGTTTTGGGGACGTGCTGGCGGGCTAGTTTTTGCCCAGCGGCGAGCTTGCGCGCAGACCGTTCCGCGCGTTGTCGCGAACCCCGCGAACGCCCGTTGCAGCGTTGTCACGAGCGGGTTCGCGCACGCTGCTACAATCCCGTCTTTCTCGATCGATTGTGTGCTATGGGTTTCGAACAACTTGCCGAACTGAAGAAGCAACTGGCCGCGGCGCGAGCCGAAGCGGCGCCTGCCGCGAAGCCGGATGCAAAGCCTGGTTCCAAGCCCGGCGCCAAGCCTGCCGGCAAGGCCGGTAATAGGGCCGACGGCAGGGCCGACAGCAAGGCTGACGCGCGGCCGTCGCGCAAGCCGGCGCCGCCGCGCCGTCATGCGCATCAAGCGCCGCACGCGGAGGCGAACGCTCAAGGCGGCGCATCGGCACAGGCGCGGCCCGCCGCTCACGCGAAGCCGGCCGCGGACGCGAAGCCGGTGGACCCGGTGGTCAAATCGATCGGCCGTTTGCAGAAGCGTTTCCCGGTCGCGTTCCCGAAGAACCCGGCGCCGAAATTGCCGCTGAAGGTCGGCATTTTCGAAGACCTCGTCGTGCATGCGAAGGAGCTGTCGCTGACCGAGGCCGAGTTGCGCGACGCGATCAAGACGTGGTGCCGCGGTAGCCGTTACTGGAAGTGTCTGGTCGAAGGCGCGGCGCGCGTCGATCTGACGGGCGCCGAGGCGGGCACGGTGAGCGCGCAGGAAGCGGCGGGCGCCCAGCGTCTGCAGGCGCATCGCGCGGGGCGTAGCGCGCAGAAGGCGGCTGCGGCGGCTGATGCCACGGCAACGGCGGCGGCTGGTGCTTCCGGCGAAGCGGCGGCAGCGGGTGCGGCGGGTGCAGCGCCCGGCAACGCGCAACAGAACGTGCAAAACAACGCGGCTGGCGAAGCTCCGGCAACGGCGGCAGCAGACGCTGCCACGCAAGCTGTTGCGGCAGCGCAAACGCCTGCTGCTACAGACGCTGTGACGGATGCCGCGGCAACCGCGCCGGCTGCCGGAACCGTCATCGAACCGGCAGCCGAATCGACTGCCTCGGCCACGCCGGCCGGTACGCCGCCGGCTACGCCCGAAGCGTAATCCCCCGCCTGAAAAGCCAGCGCCGCCCGCTCTACGGGCGGCCGCCTGGCGACGCGGCCGTCAACCGGTCGCGCACGAAACCGACGTGCTCGCGCAGCACATAAAACGCATCCGCATACGCAAGCGGCATGCGCAGCCGGTTCAACGACACCTCGATCTGATCCAGTTCCGCGAGCAGCCGCTTGCGGTCGGCCTCGCTCGACTCGGCCAGCGCGCCGCGTTCGATCGCGATCAGCGAACCGTAATAGCGATAGATGCGCGAACGCACCCGCCAGCGATACAGCGCCGGAATCAGCCGCATCGCGGGAAACAGCAGCACGGCCATCGGCAGCAGCAGCACCAGCGTGCGGTCGGCGATGCTCGCGAGCCAGAACGGCAGCGTCCGGTACAGGAAGCTCTTGCCGGTCCGGTAGTAGCGCTGCGCGTCCTCGCTGATCTGATATTCGCGCGCCACCGGGTTCGGAAACTCGCCCGCGTGCTGCAACAGGCCCGGCATCCCGTGCACTTCCTGCGCGGCTTCGATCAGCAGATCGGAGATCGCCGGATGCAGACTCGTGCGCGCCACCAGTTCGACCGTCGGGCTGATCAGGTGCACGGTCTCGGGCGGAATCCGGTGCTTCAGGTCCAGCACGCCGGGCGGCAGGTCGATCTGATCCAGATACGGAAAGAGCCGCGTATAGGCGCTGGCTTCGTCGAAATTCATCACGGAGATGCCGGGCACCTTCAGGAGCCGCAGCATCAGGCCGCGCGTGGCGGAGTCGCCGTTCAGGATCGCCGCGTCCACCTCGCCGGCCACCAGTTGAGTCGCGGCTTGCAGGCCGTCGCTGGGCACCAGCACCGTGCCGTCGCCGGGTTCGATGCCGTTCGCGTCCAGCAGCTTGAGCGCGAGCAGACGCGTGCCGCTGCCTTCGCGGCCCACCGCGATCCGTTTGCCTTCCAGTTGCGACAGCTCGGTCAGGCCGGTGCCGCGATAAAAGACCACCACCGGGATGTAGAACACGCTGCCGAGCGACATCAGCGACGACGTGTCGAGGCCGTCCGCGACGCCGCCCTGAACCAGCGCGACATCGACATGCTGTTTCGGGTCGAGCAGGCGATGCAGGTTCTGCACCGAGCCGTCCGACTCCAGCAGGTTCAAACGGATGCCGTTTTTCGCGAGGATTTTCTTGTACTGATCGGCGGCGACCATGAACGAACTGTCGCGCGGGCCCGCGCTCATCGTGATGGTCTTGGGCGGCGCCGGATCGGCCAGCCAGACGAACAGCGTCACCAGCAGCACGACCAGCGCGGCCACGATCGCGTAGGGCAGCGTGTGGTCGCGCCATTCGGCATGCGGAGGCTCGTCGGGGAAATGCGGGGAGGGCGGGCGCTGGGTCGTCATGTCGGGGAGGCGCGGTGCCGCGAGCGGGGATGCCGTATTGTCTAACGTCTGGCCGCGCGTGGGCGTCCGAGGATTGCTCTATTGACCGGTGGGGCGGGTGGGCGTTGGGGGCGGATGCTGATGCTGTTGCCGATGCGGAGGCGGAGGCGGAGGCGGTGGGGCTGATACGCAAGCTTGCGCGGCAGGGGCAAATCTTCGGCATCACGGGGCGCTGGGCGGTCTGCGCGCGAAATACGTCGTGGCATAATCCGCGGCAGTTTCCAGTCTTCTCTTTATCGCATCGTTGTTTCGTCGTGTCGCCGGGCGCATCGTGAGTCGTTTCCATCGGAAGATCGGCAGTTGGCTGGGATTGCTGGCGATCCTGATGGCCACGCTCGCGCCGACGATCTCGCATACGCTCGCCGCCCGTGACGGCGCCGCCGGTATGCCGGTGCATTGCTCGATGCCGTCGATGCAGATGGACGCCATGGACTCGATGAGCGCCGGCGGTTCCACGCATGTGATGGCCTCGATGCATGCGATGCACGCCATGCATGCGATGCATCAGGCCGCATCGACGCCTGACGATGCACCCTCGAACGACTCAGCCACCTCCGCCAGCCCCGTCGGCAAGCACGCGTCCCACGCCACGATGTCCGACGGCGACGCCTGCGGCTACTGCAGCCTGCTTGCCCACATGCCCGCCGTGCCGAGCGTCGAAACGCTCTTCTTCGTCGCGGTGCGCACGCGTCAGCACACCATCGCGACGCGCTTCGACAGCGTTCGCCGCGTCGAACCGCTGACCTTCGCGCGACCCCGCGCACCACCGGTCCTCGTCTGATTCACACGTTCCCGGCGCGATGCGTTTGCCTGCATCGCGGCGGCCGGCGCACGTCCGTTGGACGCCGCGCGGCCCCGTCACGACCGACGGCCGGACGAGCCATGAACCTTACGAAACAGGATCGACCATGTTGCACACCCTCACGATGCGCGGTCACGGAAGGCCGCGCACGATGGCACTCGCCACGACAACCCTCGCCATCGCCTGCCTCTGCGCGTCCTCGCTGGCCCACGCGCACGCGATCGCCGGCGACCGCGTCTTCCCCGCGACGATGGCCGTCGACGACCCCGGCGTCGGCGACGAAGCCGACTTCCAGTATGGCCACCAGCGCGTGCCGGGCGACGGCGGCGACCAGAGCATCAACACCTTCAGCGTCGAATACGACAAGCTGATCACGCCGCGCTTCGCGGTGTCCGTCGACGGCAGTTACGTGATGCAGAACAACCCGGCCGCGCGCGGCTTCGACAACTTCGGCGTCGGCCTGAAATACCTGCTGTACGTGAACGACGCGCACGAGTTCATGACCTCGGTCGGCGTGGATGCCGAGATCGGCGGCACCGGCAGCCGCGCGATCGCCGACAACTTCTCGACCCTCTCGCCGACGCTGTACGCGGGTAAAGGCATGGGCGATCTGCCCGATGCGCTCGCCTATCTGCGGCCCATCGCGATCACCGGCGAAGCGGGGCCGGCGCTGACCACCGGCGCGGGTCAGCCGAACGCGTTCAACTACGGCTTCACGGTGCAGTACAGCCTGCCGTATCTGCAGCAACACGTGCACGACGTTGGCCTGCCGCAACCGCTGGCGAATCTGATTCCGCTGGTGGAAATTCCGTTGTCGCGCAGTCAGGGGCAGACGACTGGCACAGTCAACCCGGGCTTCATCTGGATCAACCGGTACGGGCAATTCGGCGTGGAAGCGCAGATCCCGATCAACCGCGCGAGCGGCTCGCACGTGGGCATTCTGGTGCAGGCGCACGTGTTCCTCGACGACGTCGCACCGGCGACGCTCGGCAAACCTCTGTTTCAATAACGCGGGAGACGCACGATGAACGACGATCGAAGGGACACGTTGCAGCGGACTACGGAGCAGAAAACGGAACTCGCGATGAAGCCGGCCACGCTCGCGCTCGCGCTGGTACTTGGCCTCGGACTCGCAAGCTCCGCTTTCGCGCATGTGTTCCCGAAAAAGCAGGAGCCGGGCGCGGGCGCGACGGTGGCCTCGCCCGCGCAGGTGCGGGTGATTTTCGACGGACCGCTGGAACCCGCCTTCAGCTCGCTGACCGTGACCGACGCGAGCGGCAGGCAGGTCAACACGGAAAAATCAGCCGTCGATGCGCACGAGGCCGATGCGATCGCGGTGCCGTTGCCGGCGCTCGCGGCGGGGCACTACACCGTGCATTGGGTGGCAGTGGCCGACGATGGGCACCGGACACACGGCGATTACAGCTTCGACGTGAAGTGAGCGACGGCGGGGTGCGAGGCTATCGCCTTGCCATCCCGCCATCCCGCCAGCTCGCCATTCCATCGTGCCGTTATCCCGCCTTGCCGACGGGCGCGAAGCGCCGCTTTGCCGATGCGATCGGCAGACGACGGAAGCGTTCGCGCTTGTGTTCTTCCTCGAAGTGCGCGAGCGACGGTTTGACGAGATCGCTGCGCGACACGATGCCGACGAGCCGCAGGCTCTGCGCATCGGCGACGACCGGCAGGCGTTCGAGTCCCTGCACGGCCAGCCGCGTCGCGACGAGCCGGCAGGTTTCCGAGCGCAGCGCAAACGCCGGTGCTGTGCGTTCAAATACAGCGGCGAGCGTCGACGCATGCTTGAGCGCGCGGCGAGCATCGTTATTCCCGGAAGCGCCAGCACTGGCCTCAGCCTTAGCCTCGCCCTCGACGCGGCAAAAACGCTCGAGCATCGCGCGATCCACCACACCGATCACCGCGCCCGCGCGCACCACCGGATACGCGCGATGCAACTGCCCTGAACCGAAATACGCGTCCAATGCCGCGCCCACCGTCAACCCCGCATCGATCGTTTCGACCTCGGTCGTCATCACCTCATCGACATAGTGCCGCTCCAGCGGATCGACGCCGTACTCGCGATAGATGTGATACCCGCGCCGCGCGATCTTCTCCGTCATGATCGACCGGCGCATCACCACCGCCGAGAAGCCGTGCGCGACCAGCGTCGCCGTCAATAGCGGCAGCAGCGCGTTGCTGTCGTGAGTGAGGCCGAACGCGAAGACGATTGCCGTCAACGGCGCGCCGAGCGTCGCGCCCAGCGTGGCGGCCATGCAGACGAGCGGCCACAGCGCCGGTTCGTTACCCGGCAGCCAGTGCGACAGCAGCGTGCCGAGACCCGCGCCGAGCATCAGCAGCGGCGCGAGCACGCCGCCCGACGTGCCGGAGCCGAGCGCGACCACCCACATCACCGCCTTCACCGCGAGCAGCGCGAGTGCGATCTGCACCGCGATGTGCTGATGCAGCAGATCGCCGATCACGTCGTAACCGACGCCGAGCGCGCGCGGCTCCAGCCATCCGCCGATACCGACGACCACCGCGCCGAGCGCCGGCCACCACATCCAGTGAATCGGCAGCTTGCCGAACAGGTCCTCGGTCTTGTAAAGCGCAGCCGACAGTCCCGACGCGAGCGCACCCGACAACAACCCGGCAATCACGCAGGACAGCAGCGCCCACGCATCTGGCACAGCAGTGTCGAGCGGAAACAGCGGACCCGCGCCGAAGCACAGCGCGCGCGCGAAACCGGCCACCGCGCAGGCGATCGCCACCGGCAGAAAACTGCGCGGCCGCCATTCGAACAACAGCAGTTCGACCGCCAGCAGCACGGCCGCGACCGGCGTGCCGAACACCGCGGTCATGCCGGCCGCCGCGCCCGCCACCAGCAGCGTCTTGCGCTCCGCCGCCGTGACCTTGAAGCATTGCGCGATCAACGAGCCGAGCGCGCCGCCGGTCATGATGATCGGCCCTTCCGCGCCGAACGGGCCGCCGCTGCCGATCACGATGCCCGACGACAGCGGCTTGAGCACCGCGACCTTCGGCGACATCCGGCTCTTGCCGAACAGGATCGCCTCGATCGCTTCCGGAATGCCGTGACCGCGAATCTTCTCCGACCCATACCGCGCGATCAGCCCCACGATCAGCCCGCCCAGCACCGGCACGCCGATCACCCACAGCCCGAGCGTGTTGCCCGCCGGCGAGCGCTCGGCGAACGACAGCGTGCCGAAGAAAAACAGATTGGTGAACAACCGGATCAGGTTCAGCAGGACGAATGCGGCGAGCGTACTGACCGCGCCGATGCATGCAGCCAGCGCGAAAATTCCGGG
This sequence comes from Paraburkholderia sp. D15, assembly GCF_029910215.1. Taxonomy (NCBI): domain Bacteria; kingdom Pseudomonadati; phylum Pseudomonadota; class Betaproteobacteria; order Burkholderiales; family Burkholderiaceae; genus Paraburkholderia; species Paraburkholderia sp. D15. The sequence continues at coordinate 2,030,340 of NZ_CP110395.1, forward strand.
CAGCCGCGCGTTGGCCGAAAAATCGCGCTTGTGGGCATCTGTGCTCATGATTACTCGTAGTCGATCTGTGGAACCTGGAAAGCGCCCTTGAGCGATTTCAACTCCGCGCGGTGCAGTTGCGCGAGGCGTGCGAGCACGCGTTCGCCGGCTTTTTCCAGGTGGACTTCCACCTGGCGACGATCGGTCTCGCTGACCTGGCGGCGCACCAGATTCAGCGCCTCGCAGCGCGACACCAGCGCGACCACGCCGTGATGCTGCGATTGCAGGCGCTCGGCGAGTTCGCCGATGCTGGCCCAGTCGCGCTCCGGATACCCCTTGATATGCAGCAGCAACAGATACTGCAGCGGCGTGATGCCTTCGCTTTGCGCGGCCTGTTCGGAGAAGCGCTCGAAGCGCCGCATCTGATAGCGAAACTCCGAGAGTTGTTCGAAGTCGGTTTTCTTCAGCTCGTGAATGCGTGCTGTCATGGGTCATCCGGCGTGGCGGGAAAAGCGCAATTATATCACAAGGTGATATATATGGATGCAGTGCCGGCACGCGAATCCGGTGCACGCATGCACGGAACGGCGGGCGTCAGGCGGCCTGCTGCGCCTTCAGCATGGTCTGACGATAAAGGCCCGAGATCAGATCGATCTGCGTGATCATGCCGGCCACCTGACCGGCGCGGTCCAGCACCGGAATGTGGTGATGGCCGTGGTTGGCGAACAGGGGCACGAGGTCGGTGATCGGCGCGGCGGCGTCGATGGTGCGTACCTCGGTCGTCATCACGCTGCCAGTGGTGGGCGTGCGCCGCGCGTCGCCGCGCAGCCAGCCGTCGACGTAGTTTACGAAGGGCGACAGGCCGCCGAAGATCCGTTTGTCGACGAGGTCCGCGCGTGTCACGATGCCCAGCAGTTTGTGCTCGCCGTCGGTGACGGGCAGCGCCTTCACGTTGTGGCGCTTGAGCAGCGCCCACGCCGCCGTCGCGCGGGTGGCGGGCGACACGGCCACTACGTGGCGCGACATGATGTCTTCGCAGCGCAGTTCGTCGAAGCTGCGCGAGAACGCCTGCAATTCGGTTTCGCGCAGCAAGGCTTCGAGGTCGTCCGGATCGATGTCGAGCATTTCGCCACGGCGCTGCAACACCGTTTCGAGATCCGCGCGGGTGAAGCCGGCGCGCGGCGTGGCGTCGGACGTGGCGCGCGCTTGACGGACCGCGTGCGGATAGCGGTGGCCGGTAGCGGCGTGATACACGAGCGCTGCCGCCAGCAGCGCGGCCGACTGCAATGCGATCGGCTCCAGCACGAAGCGATAACCCAGCGCGTGAATCGCCGGGCCGCCGAGTACCGCCGTCAACGCGACGGCGCCGGATGGCGGATGCACGCAGCGCAGCGCGAACATGCCGCAGATCGACAGCGCGACCGCGAGCGCCGCCGCGAGCGTCGGGTCGCCGATCAGATGCGCGCAGGTCACGCCGATCGTCGCCGACACCAGATTGCCGCCGATGATCGACCACGGCTGCGCGAGCGGACTGGCCGGCACGGCGAACAGCAGCACGGCCGAGGCGCCCATCGGCGCGACCAGCAGCGGAATGGCGGCGGCCGGCCCGAGCAGCACGAACATCGCGCCGCCGGTGAAGGCGATGCCGACGAGCGCGCCGAGGCAGGCGCGCGCGCGTTCCTGCCAGCGCACGGACACCGGAGCGGGGATGAAGCTGGCCAGCCAGCGTAGAACGTTGGAACGGTACACGGTAGGAAGAGCAGGGAAGTGAAGGACGGTGACGCCGGCGACGTTACCGGAGAAACCCCGGCGACGCGAAGACACATTGCGCATGATTATATGTCAATGTGATATAAAACGCCGGGCGCGGCACACGCGCCATCAGGGCGTGGGCGAGGTGTGTTACGCGTCCCCGACCCGCTCGGCTCGCTCCGTCCGCCCGGTTCGCTCCGTCCGTTCCACGCGTGAGGACGACACCTTGTTGCGTCCGCTCGCCTTGGCGTCGTACAGCGCTTCGTCGGCGGCCTTGATCACGGCGGTCACTTCATCGTCGCGTTGCGGCTCGTAGCTGACCGCGCCGATGCTGGCCGTCACGCGTCCGTACTCGCTGCCCGCGTGTTCGATCCCGCACTCGGAGATCGCGTTGCGAATCCGCTCGGCGATTTCGGTGGCGCCTTCGGCCGGCGTATCGGGCAGCACCACGACGAATTCCTCGCCGCCGTAGCGCGCGGCGGTATCGGCCGGCCGCCGGATGCTGTCGGTGATGCAGCGCGCGACGGCGGCGAGCGCGTCGTCGCCGGCCTGGTGGCCGTAGGTGTCGTTGTACGCCTTGAAGCGGTCGATATCGACGAACAGCAGCGACACCACGCTGCGCGTGCGCTTCGCGCGCCGCCATTCGGTCTCCAGAATCTCGCCGAGACTGCGCCGATTGTTCAGCCCGGTGAGACCGTCGGTGCGTGCGAGCAGCATCAGTTCCGATTCCGCGCGCATGCGCCGCCGCAACTGCACGCCGAGCAGCGAGGTCAGGCCGATGAACGCGAAGCCGAAGACGAGCATCAGCGAGCCGATGGTCAGCGCGCGGCGGCGCCACCCCGCGTAAATATCGTCTTCCGCCGCGGCGGCCATGATGATCAGCGGCGCGTTCGGGAAATTCCTGAACCAGTAGAGACGCCGTACGTTGTCGATCGACGCGGTATCGCCGAAGCTGCCTTCCTCGTCCGCCATGAAGTGACGGAACGTGCTGGCGTTGCGGATGCTGCGGCCCGGCACGCGCGGGTCGTACGGCTGACGCATCACCATCACGCCGTCCTTGCCGATCAGCGAGAGCGAGCCGTGCGGGCCGAGCGAGAGCCCGGCGAACAGCTTGTGGAAGTATTCGAGGTTGACCGCGAGCAGCACGATGCCGGCGAACGAACCGTCCGGATTCGACAGACGCCGGGTCAACGCAATGCTCGGCGAGCCGCCGCGCAGCCGCGACTCGTAGGGATCGCTGACATACAGGCCCATGGCCGGGTTGTCGCGTTGCACGATGAAGTACTGCCGGTCGGCGAAATTCCCCTGGCGCGGCACGTCGCTGCCGGAGTCGAGCACGATGTTGCCCTGCGCATCCAGCACGAGAATCGATCCCAGGTATTGCGCGCTCGCCGCCCGGTCGAACAGCACCTCGCGGCGCATGCGCGGCGGCAGGGCCATCACCTCGGGGTCCTTGATGCCGTCCACCACCGCCTGCAACGACAGCTCGTAGAGCTCGAAATTGCGTTCGATGTCGCGCTCGGCGATCAGCGCGATGTCGCGCAGCGTGTCGCGCGTGTGGTCGAGGGTGTCCTGGCGGCTTTGATAGAGGACGAGCCCGCACAGGCCGAGCATGACGAAGGCGATCAACGCGCCGCACGCTGCGACGAGCAACGAGGACGACGCGAATTTCCGTGTCACGCGTCCCCAGAAATCCGCCACCAGACCGTTTTCCGTTCTTGTCATTGTTTATCGGACGAGCAGACCCGGCTCGTGCAACGCCAGGCCGATAGTCGGAGGACGCCGGGCCATGCTGGTCCGCCCGGTATCCGCGCTTGGTTGATGCAGTGGCTATGGTATCAGGCTTAAACTGCGGTTTAACGGTCCTGACGACAGCCGGCCATCGCGCGCCGAGGGAGACATGACGTGAGCACTTTCCTGTTCCGCAATGCCGCATTGCTCGATCCGCTCGAAGCGCAGTTGCGCGAGGGCATCGAGATCCTCGTCGAGGACGGTTTGATCCGGGAAGTGTCGGACACGCCGCTCAACAGCGCCGCCGCGCAGGTGATCGACGTGAAGGGCAGGACCGTCATGCCCGGCCTGATCGACCTGCACGTGCATGTGGTCGCGATCGAGTTCAACCTGCCGCGCGTCGCGACCCTGCCCAACGTGCTCGTCACGCTGCGCGCCGTGCCGCTGATGCGCGCGATGCTGCGGCGCGGGTTTACCACGGTGCGCGACGCGGGTGGCGCGGGGCATCCGTTCAAGGTGGCGGTCGAGTCCGGGCTCGTCGAAGGTCCGCGCATGTTCGTCTCGGGCCGCGCGTTGAGCCAGACCGGCGGCCATGCCGACAGCCGCGCCCGTACCGACTACATGCCGCCCGACGCGCCGTGCGGATGCTGCGTGCGCGTCGGCGCGCTCGGCCGCGTGGCGGACGGCGTCGACGAAGTGCGCCGCGCGGTCCGCGAGGAACTGCAGATGGGTGCCGACCAGATCAAGATCATGGCCTCCGGCGGGGTCGCGTCGCCGACCGACCCGGTGGGCGCGTTCGGCTACTCGGAGGACGAGATCCGCGCGATCGTCGCCGAGGCCGAGGGGCGCGGCACCTATGTGCTGGCGCACGCCTATACGCCCGCCGCGATCGCGCGCGCGGTGCGCTGCGGCGTGCGCACGATCGAACACGGCAACCTGATCGACGATGAAACCGCGCGGCTCGTCGCGCAGCACGGCGCTTACGTGGTGCCGACGCTGGTCACCTACGACGCGCTCGCCAGCGAAGGCGAAAAGTACGGCCTGCCGCCGGCCAGCATCGCGAAGATCGCGGACGTGCACGGCGCGGGCATGCGCTCGATCGAAATCATGAAGCGCGCGGGCGTGAAGATGGGCTTCGGCACCGACCTGCTGGGCGAATCGCAGCGTCTGCAAAGCGACGAATTCCGCCTGCTGGCCGAGGTCATGACGCCGGCCGAGGTGATTGCGAGCGCAACCGTCGTCGGCGCGCAAGTGCTGGGCATGCAGGACCGGCTCGGGCGGATCGTGCCGGGCGCGTATGCGGATCTGCTGGTGGTGGACGGCAATCCGCTCGAATCGGTGACGTGCCTGCTCGGCCAGGGCGAGCACATTCCGCTGGTGATGAAGGATGGGCGCATCGTCGTGAACGAGCTCGAACGCGCCTAACGAAAGTCCACGTGGTTCTTGCCGTCTTTGTCATGCTCGCGGGAGTCCTGCCATGTCGATGATTGCCGAGCGCATCGAGCGCCTGCCGTTATCTTCGTTCCACCGCCGCCTGCTGCTGATGGGCGGCCTCGGCTATACCTTCGACGCGATGGACGCCGCCGTGCTCGCGTTCCTGCTGCCGGTGCTGCGCACGCAATGGGGGCTCACGAGCGTGCAGACCGGCGTGCTGGGCAGCGGCACCTTCATCGGCTATTTTCTCGGCGCGATGCTGGCGGGCATGCTCGGCGATCTGATCGGCCGCCGCAAGGTGATGATGTACGCGCTGGTGATCTACTGCGTGGCGTCGCTCGCGAGCGCGGCGGCCACGCAATGGGGCTTCTTTCTCGCGACGCGCATCGTCGCCGGGTTCGGCACCGGCGCGGAAAGCGCGATCGTCGCGCCGTTCCTGTCGGAGTTCGTCGCACGGCGCTATCGCGGCAGCTTCACGGGCAGCCTCGCCGGGTTCTTCTCGTTCGGCTTCGTCGCGGCCGCGTTGCTCGGCTATCTCGTGATTCCGCTCGCGCCCGACGCGTGGCGCGTGGTGATGGTCGTCACCGCGTTGCCGATCGTGATGCTGCTGTGGTGGCGCCGCGCGTTGCCCGAGTCGCCGCGCTGGCTCGAAGCGCGCGGCCGCCGCGCGGAAGCCGAGGCGATCGTCGCGCGCATGGAAGCGGAGGTCACGGCCGCGGGCGTGCGGCTCGAACCGCTGCCGCCGGCGCGTGAAGGCGAACTGCCGCTGGCGGCCGGCAACGCGTCGATCGTCGCGAACGTGAAGGCGCTGTGGAGCGCGAAGCTCGCGCGCATCACCGCGATGACGTGGCTGATGTGGCTGTCGATCACCTTCAGCTACTACGCGTTCTTCACGTGGATTCCTGGCCTGCTGGTGCAGAGCGGCATGACGATCACGCGCAGTTTCTCGTACTCGCTCGTGATCTATCTCGGCCAGATTCCCGGCTATTTTTCCGGCGCGTGGCTCAACGAAAAGATCGGCCGCCAGGCGACCATCGCGTCGTACATGATTCTGGGCGGCATCGCGGCGCTCGGGCTCGCGCTGACGCGTAGCGACGCGGGCATCATGCTGTCGGGCGTGCTGCTGTCGTTCTTCATGAACGGCACCTATGCCGGCGTCTATGCATACACGCCGGAGGTTTTTCCTACCGACGTGCGCGCGACCGGCACCGGACTCGCGTCGTCGATCGGACGGCTCGGCGCGATCGCGGCGCCGATCCTGGTCGGCTATCTGTATCCGCCGCTGGGCTTTGCGGGGGTGTTCGGCGCGACCACCGCGGTGCTGTTGATCGGCGCGCTCGCCGTGTTGCTGATGGGCGTGCAGACGCGCGGCAGATCGCTGGAAGAGATCGCGGCGGAGCAGGTCGACCGGCCGGTTTGAGGGCGGCGTGCGGGGTTGGTTCATTGGCCTGCTGCAAGCCCTTTCAACCCGTCGTCAAGACCTTGCAGACCGGTTAGATGCTGCACCAGCGCCTTCTCCGCGCGCGGCATCGTCTCCAGATCGCGCATGCAGATCAGCAACTGGCGCGTCGCCCATGGATCGGCGAGATCGATCGTGCAGATGCCCGGCGTGCCGCGATAGCGCCGCGCCGCGGCGGCCGACACGATGCCGATGCCGGCGCCTTGCTCGACCATGCAGCAGATTCCGTCGAAGGTCCGCATATGCGTGCGGATGCTCAGCGTGCGGCCTGCCATCAATGCCCGTTCGCCGAGATACGCCTGTAGCGAACTGTCCGCGCTCAGGCCGATGAATTCGCGCCCGCCGGCTTCCGCGAGCGTGGTGCTCGCGAGTCCGGCAAGCGGATCGTCGCGGCTCGTGATCAGCACGAGCTTGTCGACCGCGAACGGCAGCGTCTGCAACGCGCCGTGTTCGACCGCATCGGAAATGATGCCGATCTCCGCCGCGCCGGTCAGCACGCCCTTGACCGTTTCGCTGCTTTGCCGCTCCTTCAGATCGATCTGCACGTTCGGATGGTCGCGCAGAAAACGGCCCACCGCCGACGGCAAGAACTCCGTGAGCGCCGCCGAGTTGGTCCACAGGCGGATGCACGCCTTGCGTCCCTGCTGATGCTCGCCGAGTTCGCCCTGCATCCGCTCGATCTGGCCGAGCACGAGCCGCGCGTGGTGCGCGAGCGTGTCGCCGGTTGGCGTGGATTCGACGCCGCGCCGGCCGCGTTCGAGCAGCGGCATGCCGAGCGTGTCCTCCATGCCGCGCAGCCGCGCGCTCGCCGATGGCAGCGACAGATTCGCGCGCGCGGCGCCGTGCGTGATGCTGCCGGTTTCGAGGATGGACAGAAACAGTCGTAGGTCGACGAGATCGAAGCGCATGGAGTGGGTGTCGTGGGAACGTGCCGCCGGGGTTCGGCGTCTGGTTCTGGATTCGGGTTCAACCGCGGTTTCGGGCTCGCGTTCGGCGTTTGATTCAGCCTCGCGTTCAGCCTCGCGTTCAGCCTATGTCCTGGCCTAAGTCACGCTACGTATCTTACGCATTGTGAGCTTGCACGGCGCAATCGAAAATGGCCGTCATCGCTGCATAACATCGTCCCATCCACCGGGACGCAACCATAACGAAGCGAAAGGCGAGGTGCAATCGTGTGGTCGACTCTTCTCGATACCCTGGGTGCGTTGGCGGTGCTGGCCAGCGTGGCCGCGCAGCTTGCGTACCGGCGCAGGAAGCGCTGAACGCGCGGCTACGCAAGCGCGCACGTTGCGCGTCACTGCATGCCGCCGCGCGGGCCTTGCGATCCGACGCGCACCAACGTGCACCAACGCGCCTCGACGCACATCACCGCGGCGCAAGCCGTTCCGGCAACGCATAACGCTGCATCGTGCGTTCCATCCCGTCGAGAAACGCCTGCTCGGCCGCATTCATCTTGCGCGCGCGCAGCCAGAGCAGATGAATGTCCACGTCCACCAGTCCCTCATCGGGCGGCAGACGCCACAGCCTTTGCTGCGCGAGATCGTCGCGCACGATGTGCTCCGGCAGACAACCGATCCCATAGCCCGCGAAGATCAGCCGCCGCACCTCGTCGAGACTCGGCGACGCGGCGACGATGCGCCCGGTGAAGCCGCGCTGATCGCGAAACACGGTGAGCGGCGACAGGCTGTCGCCGATCTGGTCGCTCGTGAAGGACACGAAATTTTCCGCCAGCAACTGCTCGACCGACAGCGCGTGCCGCCCGAATAGCCGGTGATGCCGGCCGCAGAACAGCGCATACCGTTGCCGCAGAAAACAGCGCTGCTCGAGTTTGTCGACCGGCGTGCGGCACAGGCCGAGCCCGGCGGTCGCGGTCTTCTGCAGCAGCGACGAGATGATGTCCGACGAACGCATCACCTCGATCTGCAAATCCACGCGCGGATAGCTCTTGTGAAATTCCGCGAGGAATTCGTCGTACACGCCCGAGTCGATCCGGCTCACGGTGAGCAGGCGAATCGAGCCGGTGATGTCGTCGCTGCGCTCGTCGAGTTCGGTGTCCAGACGCGACATGTGCCCGTAGATGTCGCTCGCGATCCGGTACACCTCCTCGCCCGCGCGCGTGGGCTCGAAGTGCGGGCCGCGCCGCTGGATCAGCGTGCGCCCGAGCGATTCCTCGAGCCGCTTGAGCGCCTGGCTGACCGCCGGCTGCGTTAGATGCAAACGCGCGGCCGCGCGGCTCACGCTGCGCTCCTGCATGATCACGAGAAAGGTGCGCAACAGGTTCCAGTCGAGCCGGTCGTTCAGAAAACGGGTGACGTCCGCGCGCAGTTGAGCCATGAAATCGTCCTGAATATTAGCCAGATTTATAGCGCAGATAATAAACCGAAATTTGACTAATGTTTTATGGATGGCGATAAACGATGCCAGACAGCCATCCGCTAACGACGGAAGCGATTTGAACGACTGAAACCACTGAGACGACTGAGGAGCCGCCATGTCCCAATCCCCCGCCGCCGCCCGGCAGCCCGTGAGGGCGGCCAGCGCCGCCTTCATCGGCACGATGATCGAGTGGTACGACTTTTATATCTATGCGACGGCCGCCGCGCTGGTGTTCGGCGAGCTGTACTTTCCGTCGCATGATCCGTTCGTCAGCACGATGGCGTCGTTCGCGACCTTCGCGGTCGGCTTCTTCGCGCGGCCGCTGGGCGGGGTGATCTTCGGCCATCTCGGTGACCGCATCGGCCGCAAGAAAGCGCTGATGACCACGCTGATGATGATGGGCGTGGCGACGGTCTGCGTCGGCCTGTTGCCGTCGTACGCGAAGGTCGGCGTGCTGGCGCCCGTGCTGCTGGTGCTGCTGCGCGTCGTGCAGGGCATCGCGGTGGGCGGCGAATGGGGCGGCGCGGTGCTGATGGCGGGCGAACACGCGCCGCAGGGGCGGCGCACGTTTTTCGCGTCGTTCGCGCAACTGGGCAGCCCGGCCGGGTTGATCCTGTCGCTGGTCGCGTTCCGCGCGGTCACCTCGATGCCGCACGACGACTTTCTCGCCTACGGCTGGCGTCTGCCGTTTCTGGCGAGCGCGGTGCTGCTCGCGGTCGGCATCTTCATCCGTCTCGGTGTGAACGAGTCGCCCGAATTCGCGCGCGAGAAAGAAGCGAAGCGCACCGTCGAACTGCCGATCGCCGAAGTGTTCCGCTCGTCCGGCGCGCTCGTCGCGCTGTGTATCGGCGCGAACACCATCGGCATCGCCGGCGTGTATTTCACCAACACGTTCATGATTTCGTACACCACGCAGAACGTCGGCGTGTCGAAGTCGCTGATTCTCGACTGCCTGTTCGCGGTCGCGATCATCCAGTTCCTCGCGCAACCGCTGGCCGCGTGGCTCGCCGAAAAACTCGGCGGCGCGCGCTTCCTCAAGCTCGCCGCCTTCGCGGCGATGCTCTCGCCGTACCCGATGTTCACGCTCGTGCAGAGCGGCAGCCGTGGCTCGATGATCGTCGGCATTGCGCTGGCGGTGGTGTGCATGGCGAGTTTCTATTCGGTGATTGCCGGGTTCGTCAGCGGCGTGTTTCCGGTGCGCGTGCGCTACTCGGCGATCTCGCTGTCGTATCAGGTGTGCGGTGCGATTGCCGGCGGTTTGACGCCGCTCGCGGGCACCTGGCTCGCGCATCGTTTCGTCGGGCAATGGTGGCCGCTGGCCGTGTTCTATACCTGTCTCGCGGGCATTTCGCTGTCGTGCATCGTCGCGCTCGACGCGCTCAAACACCGTCGCGCGGATGCGCCCGAAGCGCTCGCCGCGCGTTGAATCGAAAGGAGAGTTGGCATGGTGTCGAAGGTCGATGGAGCCCGTCTGTGGGCAAGTCTGATGGAGATGGCGCAGGTCGGCGCGACCGCGCGCGGCGGCGTGCGGCGTCTCGCGCTCACGGCGGAGGATCGTCGTGGGCGGGCGTTGTTCACGCAGTGGTGCGAAGCGGCCGGCATGAGCGTGCGCACCGACGCGCTCGGCAATCTGTTCGCGCGCCGTGAAGGCACGCAAACGGATGCGCGGCCGGTGCTGATCGGCAGCCATCTGGACACGCAGCCGGAGGGCGGCCGTTTCGACGGCGTGTACGGCGTGCTGGCTGGTCTCGAAGTGGTGCGCAGTCTGAACGATCAGGGCATTCGCACGCGTCATCCGCTCGAGGTCGTGTCGTGGACCAACGAGGAGGGTGCGCGCTTCACGCCCGCGATGCTGGGCTCGGCGGTGTTCGTCGGCGCGACCGCGCTCGACGCCGCGTTGCAAACCAGGGACGCGCAAGGCGTCACGCTGGCCGACGCGCTGCGCGAATGCGAGTGCGCAAAAGGCACGCGGCCCATGTCCACGCAGGACGTCGAAGCGTATTTCGAAGCGCATATCGAACAGGGGCCGGTTCTCGAAAGCCACGGTCATCCGATCGGCGTGGTGACGGGCGGCCAATCGATCCGCTGGCTCGACATCGAAGTCACGGGCGTGGCCGCGCATGCGGGCACCACGCCGATGCCGTATCGCAAGGACGCCTTCTTCGCGGCCTCGGCGATGGCGCTCGAACTCGAAGCGCTCGCCGAACGTTTTGCGCCGCAGGGGCTCGTCACGATCGGCCAGATCGACGTGCCGAATTCGTCGCGCAATACGATCGCGGGCAAGCTGAGTTTCACGGTCGATCTGCGTCATCCGGACGATACGAAGATCGACGCGATGGAGCAGGATCTGCGCGCCGCGTTCGACCGCGTGGCCGTGCAACGCGGCGTGAGCGCGACGATCTCGACCTACTGGCGCAGTCCCGCCACGCCGTTCGATCCGGCCTGCGTCGCGCTGGTCGAGAACGCGACGCGCGAACTGGGTTACGCGTACGAGCGTATCGTCAGCGGTGCGGGGCACGACGCGATTCATCTGGCGCGTCACGTGCCGACCGCGATGGTGTTCATTCCGTGCGTGGATGGGTTGTCGCACAACGAAGCCGAAGACGCGTTGCCCGACGATGTGACGGCCGGCGCGAACGTTCTGCTCAACGCGGTCCTGGCGCGCGCGCAGGTCGTTGCGGCTGCAACTGCAAGTACAACCGCACCCGCACCCGCGGCGGCACCCGCAACGGCGCGGGCCTGATCCCCCGAGCGGAAGAAATCAAGGAATCGAACGATGCAAACGTTTTTTCATCCCGCGCAGTTGAAGCATCATCCGCGCAGCTATCTGTCGCGCGGTCAGATGCGCACGCCGCAGGAAGTGCCTGAACGTGCATTGCGGCTCGTCGAGGCCGCGACGAAACTCGGCTTCGACGTGCGCGAGCCGGCCGACTTCGGCAGCGCGCCGCTCGCCGCCGTGCACGGCATGAACTATCTGCGTTTCCTGGAAGAAGCGCATCGCGAGTGGAAGAAGATTCCCGCGGAGTGGGGCGACGAAGTGATGTCGAACGTGTACATCCGCGAGAACAATCCGCTGCGCGGCGTGCTCGCGCAAGCGGCGCGCTATCTCGCCGACGGCAGCTGTCCGGTCGGCGAGCATACGTACGAATCCGCGTACTGGTCGGCGCAAAGCGCGTTGGCCGGCGCGCATGCCTTGCTCGACGGCGCGGGCGAAGCGTATGCGCTGTGCCGCCCGCCTGGCCATCATGCGCGCGCGGAAGCGGCCGGCGGTTTCTGCTATCTGAACAATGCGGCCGTCGCGGCGCAGGCGCTGCGGCAGCGTTATCAGCGCGTGGCGATTCTCGACACCGACATGCATCACGGCCAGGGCATTCAGGAGATTTTCTACGGCCGCGACGACGTGCTCTACGTGTCGATTCATGGCGACCCGACCAACTTCTATCCGGTCGTCGCGGGCTTCGACGACGAGCGCGGCACGCATCGAGGCGAGGGGTACAACCTCAATCTGCCGATGCCGCACGGCTCGCCGGAAGCGGTATTTTTCGAGCAGCTCGACGTCGCGTTGCGCGCGCTCGCGCGCTTCCAGCCGGACGTGCTGGTGGTCGCGCTCGGCTTCGACATCTACAAGGACGATCCGCAGGCGATGGTGGCGGTGACGACCGAGGGCTTCGGCGAACTCGGCGGCAAGCTCGGCGCATTGAAGCTGCCGACGCTGATCGTGCAGGAGGGCGGTTACCACCTCGACACGCTCGATGCGAATGCGCGCTCGTTTTTCGGCGGCTTCCTGTCGGACCGGTAAGGAACGGCAATCTGGCCCTGCTACCGATTGTTCGGCGCATCCGGCCGATCTATTCGTTTCGAGCCGCTTTATCCGGACGACCCCGGTCTCTACATTGTGTCCAGTGACGGCGCTGTGGCAGTTCTCCGGTTTCACCGGCGCCCATCTTCCATTTAAAGGACACGATCATGAGCAAGCTCGCAGGCAAGGTAGCAGTGGTAACGGGTGCATCGAAGGGCATCGGTGCGGCAATCGCCAAGGCGTTGGCGGCGCAGGGCGCGTCGGTGGTGGTGAACTACGCGTCGAGCAAGGCCGGCGCGGACACCGTGGTCGCGGCGATCACCGCGGCGGGCGGCAAGGCGGTGGCGGTCGGCGGCGACGTATCGAAAGCGGCCGACGCCAGGGGGATTATCGACGCCGCCGTCGAAACCTACGGCCGTCTCGACATCCTGGTGAACAACTCGGGCGTATACGAATTCGCGCCGATCGAGGAGATCACCGAGGAACACGTTCGCAAGCAGTTCGACGTCAACGTGCTGGGCCTGCTGCTGGTCACGCAGGCGGCGGTCAAGCACATCGGCGAAGGCGGCAGCATCGTCAATATCAGCTCGGTGGTGAGCCGCATCACACCGGCTACCAGCGCGGTCTATACGGCGACCAAGGGTGCGGTGGACGGCATCACCGGCGCACTCGCGCGCGAACTCGGGCCGCGCCAGATCCGCGTCAATTCGGTGAACCCGGGCATGGTGGAAACCGAAGGCACGAAAAGCGCCGGCATCACCGGCACTAATTCGGATTTCGAAGCATGGGCGATCAGCACGACGCCGCTCGGCCGCATCGGCCGTCCGGACGATATCGCCGACGTGGTGGCGTTCCTCGCCTCGGACGACGCGCGCTGGCTGACCGGCGAAAGCCTGATTGCAAGCGGCGGTTCGCGTTAAGACGCCACGCTCGCCGTAGTTTGAACGCCATGTAGTGAAAGAGGGCGCCGCGGCAATCGTCCGACGATAATCGGGCGATCGTCAGGCTGGCGGCGCCCGCTGCGGCAACTCGACCGCAAACAGCGCATCCAGCAGATTCGAACCCGGCCGCTCGGCGAGCCGCGTCAACGATTCGATCATCTGCACCTGGCAATCCTGCAACGGGATCATCCTGATCCGCCGCGACTCGTTGAATTCCGCGCGCGCGATCACGCCCACGCCCATGCCTTGCGCGACCGCTTCTTCCAGCGCCTCGCGGCCATCCACGTACATCACCGGTTCCACCTGCAACGATTCGCGCACCAGCTCGATCTCGAGCAACTGCTGCGTGACCGATTGCGGTTCCCGGAAAATCATCGGCTGACGGACCAGTTCCGCGTAGCTGAGCTTGCGCTTCTTGGCGAGCGGATAACCGGCAGGCACCATCGCCACCAGCGGATCGCGGCGCAGCACGCGTGCCTCCAGCCGGCTATGCACCTGCGGCGCGGCGGTGATGGCCGCGTCCACCGCGCTCGACAGCACGCGCTGCATGCAGTCGGCTGCATTGGCGATGGACAGCGTGACGACAATGCCCGGATGCAACTGGCGAAACGCGCCGATCAACGCGACCGCCAGATCGGGCGCGTCCGCCACGATCGACAGCGAGCCCGATTCGAGACCGCCCGCCGATTCGAGCAGTTGCCGCGCGTCGCGCTCGCAACTGAGCATGTGCCGCGTCACCGCGAACAAACGCAGACCCAGTTCGGTGGTCTCGACGCCGCGCGGGCCGCGCTCGAACAGCTTGACGCCGTAATCCTGTTCGAGCCGCCGCACGTGATCCGACACCGCCGGTTGCGTGAGCGACAGCGCCTGCGCCGCTTTCGAGAAACCGCCGTGTTCGGCGACCGCATGAAATGCCCGCAATTGCGCGTATTGCACGTGAGCCTCGCTAGGTGCGTGTAGGTAAGGGGGTATTCGGATGGGGTATTCGGATGAATCGATAAGTTTTTACGATACCTGCATCGATTATATCGATTTTACCGATGCCACGCGTTTCGATACTGTGTGAGCCATCGAAACAGCGTTATCGGAGAGTCCGGTCATGAACAGCATGTTCGACGGTTCCGTCGTCGTCTGCGAAGCGCCCGTGCAGGGCGAGCCGTATCTGTTGACGCCGGGTCCGTTGACCACGGCGCGCTCGACCAGGGAAGCGATGCTGCGCGACTGGGGGTCGTGGGACGGCGATTTCCGCGCGATGACCGCGCAGCTGCGCGCGAGCCTGCTCGACATCGCCGGCGATACGGCTGGCGACTACGACTGCGTGCCGCTGCAAGGCAGCGGCAGCTACTGCGTCGAGGCGATGCTCGGCAGCCTGATTCCGCGTGACGGCCACGCGCTGGTGCTCGCGAACGGCGCGTACGGCAAGCGTATCGCCACCACGCTCGGCTATCTCGGCCGCGCCGCGACGGTGCTCGACAAGGGCGACTACCTGCCGCCGCGCGGCGAGGAAGTGGAGCGCCTGCTGGCCGCCGATCCGCGTATCACGCACGTGGTCGCCGTGCATTGCGAAACCAGCTCGGGGATTCTCAATCCGCTGGAGGAAATCGCCGCCGCGACCGCGAAGCATGGCCGCAAACTGCTGATCGATTCGATGAGCGCATTTGGCGCGGTGCCGCTCGACGTGCGGCAGATTCCGTGCGAGGCCTTCGTGTCGTCGGCGAACAAATGCATCGAGGGCGTGCCGGGGTTCGGCTTCGTGATCGCGCGCAAGGATGCGCTGCGCGACGCGAAGGGCCGCAGCCATTCGCTTGCGCTCGACGTTCATGATCAGTGGGAGGTGATGAACCGCACCGGCCAATGGCGCTTCACGCCGCCCACGCATACGGTGGCCGCGTTCATCGAGGCGCTGCGTCTGCATAAGCTCGAAGGCGGTCAGCCCGGCCGCCTCGCGCGTTACGCGAACAATCGCGACGTGCTGGTGGCCGGCATGCAGGGGCTCGGTTTCGAGCCGCTGCTGAATGCAGGCTGGCGCTCGCCGATCATCGTGACGTTTTTCGCGCCCGCGCATCCATCGTTCGAGTTCGAACGGTTTTATCAATCGATGAAACGCCAGGGTTTCATCATCTATCCGGGCAAGCTGACGGCGGTGGACAGCTTCCGCATCGGCTGCATCGGCCAGGTGGACGAGCACGTGATGCGCCGCGTGGTGGGCGCCTGCGCCCACGCATTGCGCGAGATGGGCGTCGCGCACGCCGCGCCACCGGCCGCCGCGCTCGACGAGCGCAAGCGGCTCGCGCAGTGAGATGGACTCCACGCGAAGCCGGTACGCACCGGCTTCGTCAGGCGCGCGGCGTACCGCGCGCGCGTTGCAAACAGCAAAGGATCGAACGCAAATGAAGCACGTCAAAGCAGTGATTTTCGATTGGGCCGGCACGGTGGTCGATTACGGTTCGCTCGCGCCGATGGGCGCTTTCGTCGAAACCTTCGAACAGTTCGGCGTAGCGATTTCGATCGACGAGGCGCGCGGCCCGATGGGCATGGCGAAACGGCCGCATATCGCGGCGCTGATGGCGTTGCCGCGGGTCGCGCAAGCCTGGGCCGACCAGTACGGCCACGCGCCGACCGAGGCCGATATCGACGCCGTGTACGACGTGTTCGTGCCGAAGAACATCGCGGTGGCCGCGAGCTACAGCTCGGTGATTCCCGGCGTCGCGCAGGTGGCGAGCGCGCTGCGCGGCGACGACATCCGCATCGGCACGACCACCGGCTATACCCGCGAGATCATGGCCGAGATCCTGCCGGGCGCGGCGCGGCAAGGCTTCGCGCCGGACAGCCTCGTGTGCACCGGCGACACGCCGGAAGGCCGGCCGTCGCCGTACATGATCTACAAGACGCTGCCCGAACTCGGCGTGTGGCGCGCGAAGGATGCGATCAAGGTGGACGACACCGAGGTCGGCATCGAGGAAGGCATCAACGGCGGCACGTGGGCGGTCGGCGTGGCGGTGAGCGGCAACGCGTTCGGCATGGCCGAGGCGGACGTCAAGGCGTTGGCGCCGGATGAATTCGCGTGGCGTCGCGAGGCGGCGGTCGAGAAGCTGCGCGCGGCCGGCGCGCATTACGTGATCGACAGCGTCGCGGATCTGATGCCGGTGGTGTACGAGATCGACGCGCGTCTCGCGCGCGGCGAGCGGCCGTAACGGGATGAACCGGGCCACGCGCACGGCGACGTCGCGCCGGCCCGGTTCGTCGCCATCGCTTACTTGAAAAACCCCACCGCCAGATCGATGAACTCGCGGATCTTGCGCGGCACGAACTCGCGGCTCGGGTACACGAGCGACACCGCCACGTCGCCGTTGGTGACCGCGTAGTCGCCCAGCACGCGCACCAGCGTGCCGCTGCGCAGTTCGTCGGCGACCATTTCCAGCGGCAGCATCGCGATGCCCATCGCGCCGAGCGTCGCCTGCTTCTGCATGATCATGCTGTTGACCGTGAACGACGCGTCGAGCGCGATGCTTTCCTCGCTGCCGCTCGCCTTGCCGTTGCGGCTGAACACCCACGTCTGCGGACTCGTATCCAACGCGGCGGCGATCACGCGATGCCGCGCGAGATCGCCTGGCGTCCTCGGCGTGCCGGCCTGGTCGAGATACGCGGCCGCCGCCACGGGCACCGCGTGCGAGCTGATGAGCCGCCGCACCACCAGCGATTCCGAGCGGATCATGTGCTCGGTGACGATGCCCACGTCGAAACCGCCTTCCAGCAGATCCACCCGTTTCTCGGTGAGCGTGACGCGCAGCTTCACCTGCGGAAACTTCGCCTGATATTCGGCGAACAGCGGCGTGAGCCGGAACAGCGAAAAACTGCCGAGCGCCACGATGCGCAGATCGCCCGCCACTTCCTTCTGCGTGGTGGTCGCGCGCGACTCCACTTCCTCCAGCTCCGACATCACGACGCGGCAGCCATCCGCGTAATCCGCGCCGGCCTCGGTCAGCACGACCTTGCGCGTGGTGCGCTGGAACAGGCGGATGCCCAGATGCTTTTCGAGGCTCGACACGTGGCGCGTGACCACCGAGGTCGACACGCCGAGCTGTTCCGCGGCCTGCGCGAAACTGCCCGCGTCCGCGACCTTGACGAAGGCCTGCATGGCCTGAAAGAGATTGATCATGTCAGTGCAAAAACGGTTTCGTTAGGGCGTGCGCGCGACGATCCGGCCGTTCGCCACCACGAGTTTGCGCGGCGGGCGCGCGGTGATCGCGTGCGCGAGCGTGTCGGTGTCGACCAGCACCAGATCGGCGCGCGCGCCAACGTGCAGGCCGTAGGCGGCGAAACCGCAGCCGTGCGCGGCGCTCGTGCTGACGCAAGCGAACGCGAGCGCGAGATCGTCGTCGCGGCGCAGACCGTAGCGCATCGCGATCAGCATCGCGCGTTCGAGCATGTCGGGCGTGCCGTACGGCGTCCATGTATCGCGGATGCCGTCGTTGCCGCCGAACAGCGTGACGCCGTGATCGAGGCAGGCTTTCAGCGGCGGCACCGGCGTACCGGCCGGCCCGGTGGTGAGCAGCGCCACGCGCAGATCGGCGAGGCGCGCGAGCAACGCATCGCGTTCGCGCTCGGGTAACGCGCCGAGACAGAACGCGTGGCTGATCACCACGCGCCCCTGCATGCCGAGCGCCGCGACGCGATCGAGCAGCAGGCCGAGCGTGAATGCGCCGACTTCGCCGGGTTCGTGCAGATGAATGTCGACCGGCTTGCCGTGACGCTGTGCGAGATCGAACGTCAGATCCAGCGACGCCACCGGATCGCCGTCGATCAGCGCCGGGTCCAGCGCGCCGAGCACGTCGGCGCCGGCCGCGAGCGCGTCGTCGAGCAGCGCGCCGGTGCCCCGACGTTTGAGCAGACCCGACTGCGGAAACGCGACAATCTGCAGGTCGAGCGCATCGCGCAACGTGTCGCGCGTGGCCAGCACGCCGTGCAGATGACGCAGACCCGCGTCCGTATCGACATCCACGTGGGTACGCAAGCGCGTCGTGCCGGCCTGCAGGAATGCACGCGCGAGCGCAAGCGACTGCACGCCCGCGTCATGGCCGCTGTGCGCGCGCCAGTGACGCTCGTTCTCGATCCGGTCGACGAGGTTCGGGCCGACTTCGTTGCGGTACCACGGCAAACCCCAGTGAGTCTTGTCGAGATGCGTATGGCCCTCGACGAAACCCGGCAGCAGCAGCGCACCCGCGCCGTCCTCCTGCGCGACGCCGGGTGTGCGCGGCAGGTCCGGACCCAGCGCCGCGATGCGGCCGCCGGCGATCGAGACGTCCACGCGCGTGCCGTCGGTCAGGCGGACGTCGGTGATCAGCAGCGTGGGTGTCGATGGATGAACGGTCGTTGTCATGAGAGCAGGCCGGTGACTGGCGTCTATTAAACAGACGAAAACGGTACATGAGTGGCTTTTGGCCGGGCGTGAATTGTACTTCCTGGCGAAGCTTGCCGACCGGCGCCCACACTCGGGCCGTCGAGACGTAAAAAATTCCGCACCGAAGCGGGTTGTCGCTCAAGTTTCATGGTCCCGTGCCGTTGACACACATGCAAATCACATTCGGGAATCCAGCCGTGCAACTTGCTTACAGTAATGACCGTTTGTCCAGCCGGATGTCGGTCGATGCCTCCCTCGGCGGCGAACCCGAAGTGGAATCGTCGGTGATCGAATGGCTGTTGCACGACGATCAGGTCATGCGCGAATGCTTCACGCACGCGGCGGAAATCTTGAAGAGCGTGACCGGCGCGGCGATCACCGCGATCACGCTGCTCGACGAGGAACATCAGCATTACCGCGCCGAAGTGGGCATGGCGATGCCGCTCGTCACGCGCGCGCGGTCGCTTGCCGACTACGCGGTGCGCGACGGCGAGCTGTTCGTGATCGAGGACGCGCACGACGATGCGCGTTTCGGCGAGTGCATGCTGGTGCAGCGCCACCCGTTCGTGCGCTTCTACGCGGCGATCGCGCTGCGCGCGCCGAACGGCGAGATCGTCGGCGCGTTGTGCGCGATGGACCCGGCGCCGGGCCGCCTCGACGAAGGCCAGCGCGGCGTGTTCTATCACCTGCGCGCGATGATCGAAAACGATCTGAAGATGCGCACGGCCACCGCGATCGATCCGCTCACGCAGCTGTACAACCGGCGCTTTCTGCTGGAGAGCATCGCGCGGCGCTGGAAAGAGGCGCGCGACGGCGACGTGATGGGCTCGGTGGTGGTCGACGTCGACTGGTTCAAGCAATACAACGACACGTATGGCCACCAGGCGGGCGATCATTGCCTGCGCAAGGTGGCCTCGGTGATGCAGGCCGCGGCGGACGGCGAGGGCATCATCGCGGGACGCATGGGCGGCGAGGAGTTCGGACTGCTGGTGCTGCATGCGACGCCGGCGGCGCTGGAGCGCACGCTGGAAGCGTTGCGCCAGGGCGTGGCCGATCTCGCGATCGAACATCGCGCGTCGCCGCTGGGCGTGGTGACGGTGAGCGTGGGCGGCTCGCTGACGCGCATCAACGATGCTTCGCGCGCCGCGCATAAGGAAGGGTTTGCGAGCGCGGACCGGGCGCTGTACCGGTCGAAGCACGCAGGGCGCAACCGGGTGACGATGGCGTAGGGTAGGGGCTGGATGCGGCGTATGGGGTGAACGTGCACGCGAGCGGGTTGGGTGCAAACGCAACGAATCGCGCCCTTCACACGCCGCCATCTACCCGCCGATCAACTTCAACCCCACCGGCAGCGACTCGCCGAACACGCGCCCCTCGTCGGCATTGTCGAGTTCCACGTTCTCGCCGACCATCGTGATCCACGCGCGCGGCGCGTTCGCCGCTTCAAGCCGGCGCAGCACCGTCTGACGCAGATCGTCGGGCAGGTCGCGCGAACGGTCGCCGGTCATGCGGGCAATCTGCGCGGCCGCGAACGCGGCGGGATCGATCTTCTTCCAGTCGAGCGCGAGGATCGCTTCGAGCCATTGACCGGCCACCTCCGGCGGCACGACGCTGTGCGCGCTGCCGTAAAACGGCCGCCGTGCGCCGATCCGCCCGACCGCCCACCAGCTCTGGTGATTTTCCGCGGGCTTCTTCAATCGGTCGAGCACCGACTCGCCCAGTTCGATCTTGCGTTCCACCGGAATCCGTTCGAGCGATGCGCTCAATCGAACCATGTCGGCGATGCCGGTCTTGGCGACATCGAACGGCAGTTTGTGGCGCGCCTGCGCGGCGCCTTGCAGATACGCCATCGCATCGAGCACGCGCAGTTGCGCGTCTTCGCCGAGACCACCGGCCGCACGGCGCCACAGCGTCCACCATTCCGACCACACCTGGCTGTCTTGCACGTACTGGATGCCGTCGTCGAACAGCGTCCACAGTTGCTCGACGCGCCAGGCGTCGAGCGGATAGCCGAAGCCGGGCCGCACGCAATAGCCGGCCAGATTCAGCCAGAGCCGCTCGTGATCGGCCGAGCGTCGCCGGCGCCGCGCGCGTTCCCACAGCGCGCCGAACAGGTCGCGCAGCAACGCGCTGTTCCAGCCGTCGCGCGGACCGAGCAGATGTTCGAGCTGCGCGCGCAGCCGCTTGATTTCCTTCGGGTCGATCTTCTGCGCGCGTGCGCCGAAGCAACGGTCGATCGATTCGATCGCATCGTCGAGCCGGGGATGACGCGCGTGTGCCGGATCGATCGCGCTGTCCACCTGCGCGCTGTCGCCGCGCAACTGAAATTCGAGCAGCCAGCGTTGCGACGGATCGTCGAGCTCGATGCAGTGCACGTCGAGCGTGCCGACTTCGGTCAGCGCGCTTGCGATGCGCACCTTCGGTTCGCGCGCAGCGTGGTCGCCATTGTCGCCGCCGCCGCGCGGCTGCACGACGGTGGCGATCGGCGGTAGACGCACGAAGTCGCCGCCCGCCAGATCGATCAGTTCGCCCGCGCGATACACCGTGTCCGCGCTCGACGACACGAGGTGAAAGCGCACCGGATGGCCGAGACGCAAGGCAAACGTGCGCTGCGCGATGAGGATTTCCTGGCCTTCCTCGGTGCCGCGCGGCAGCAGGCAGATGCCGCGTGGCTGCGCCTGCTGGTCGTCCTCGTCGAGCACGAGGAAATAACTGCGCGGCGAGCCGCCGCCGATCTTCGGCGCGGCGCCCGCGCGCGCCAGCGAATAGGCGACCGCGCCGCGCGCCACCGCGACGTCGGGATTGTCGTTGTGCAGCACGTTGAGGGCTTCGCCGCGCCACGCGCCCAACGTATCGGCGAGGCGCCGCGTCAATGCTTCCGCGCGGAATACGCCGCCGTTGAGCAGCAGTGTGTCGGGAATGGGCAGCGGGTCGTTGGCGTGCGTTGGCTCGCCCGGCGCGGCCGGCGAGGCCGCGTGTGAGCCAGGCGCCGCTTCCGGCGCGGTATGCGACGTCGCAACCGGCGTTGTCGCCGAGGCCGGCTGCGCGCCGTCTGCGTCAACGCTTCGCGCGCCGCCGCCTGCCAGCGCCTGCCGCGATTGCGCGGCAAACCGGCTCAAAAACGCCGCGATGTGCCGCGTCACCGCGGCATCGGTCGCATACGGCAAACCGAATTCGACGATCGCGCCGCGCGCGCGCCCAGGCCGCTCGTGCGGTCCCACCGCCGGAAAAAATCCATCGACGATCACGCGCTCGACTTCCTCGCGCGTGACCTGCGCGCTGCGTGCGCCGCCGATCAGCTTCGACCCCGCGCCGAGCAGCGTCACCGACGCCGTGTCGGGCGCCTGCCGGCCGAGCAGTTGCTCCTTCACCGCGCGGCAGCGTTCGACCAGTTGCGACAGGCTCCCCGCCGACAGCCGCGCGCGCTCGCCGCCGCCGGGCAGCCGCGCCTCGACCCGATGGGCGAGCGCGAGGTCCATGTTGTCGCCGCCGAGCATCAGATGATTGCCGACGCCGATGCGCGTCAGACGCGGCTCGCCGTCGTCGAGATCGACGGCGATCAGCGTGAGGTCGGTGGTGCCGCCGCCGACGTCGCAGATCAGCACGAGACGCGTATCGGCCAGCTCGTCCGCCAGCCGCTCGCGATGATGAAACAGCCAGTCGTAGAACGCGGCCTGCGGTTCCTCGAGCAGTTTCAGCTTCGGCAGCCCGGCCATGCGGGCCGCTTCCACGGTCAACGCCCGGGCGCCTTCGTCGAACGACGCAGGCACGGTGAGCACCACGTCCTGCTGTTCGAGCGGCGCGTGCGGGAAGCGCTGGTTCCACGCCGCGCGCACGTGCGCGAGATAGCTCGCGCTGGCATCGAGCGGCGAGACCTTGTGGATGCCGTCGGCGGCGCCCCACGGCAGGATCGGCGCGGCCCGGTCGACGCTGGCGTGCGACAGCCAGCTCTTCGCGCTCGCCACGAGCCGCCCCGGCACCTGCGCGCCCAGCGTGCGCGCCAGCCGGCCGATGACGACGGGCGCCGTGGCCGCGTCGCGCCGGTCGGGCTCCGCGCTCCACGGCAGTTGTAGATCGCCCGCATTCAGTTCGCCTGCGGCCGCGTGATAGCGCACGGAAGGCAGCAGCGGCCGCGCGGCCACTTCGCCGAGGCCGACCAGCTGCTCGATCTCGAACAACCGGATCGACTGCGATCCGGGTTCCGCATAGGCCAGCACCGTATTGCTGGTGCCGAGATCGATGCCGACGCTATAGCGCGACATCGCGCTCATGCAGTCGCGTTGCCGCGCACGTCGAACTCGACTTTCCAGCGCTCGTCGGTGCCGCGCGGCACGGCTTCGAGTTCGAGCGTGCCGGCCTCGGTGACGCGCGCGTGCAGCTTCACCGGCACGACGTCGCCCGCGCTGCGGCCGGCCGCCGGCAGGGTCGCCTGAATCTCGTCGAGTTCCTGCAATTCGTCGGGGCCCCAGAAGTCGAGCAGCGTGCCGACCTGATCCTGTCGACGCACCGACGAGCCGAAGAAGCGGAAGTGCACCGGTTCGCCGACCACGAGGCCGAACTCCTGCGCGGGCAATTCGGCCTCGGTGCCTTCTTCCATGCCGAACGGCGCGACGCACAGCGCCTGGATCGGCGGTTCGAGGCCGGGCACGGCGGGCATCGCCGATTCGATCGCGATGTAGTAGGCGCGCGCGGTGCCGCCGCGAATGCGCACGCCCTGGCCGCGCCGCACATAGCCGTAGTACGCCGCGCCGCGCGCGACCGCGAGGTCGAGATCGGCGCCTTCGAGCAGGCGCGCGGGCGCGGCGCTTTCCGCCGCGAGCCACTGGTTCAGCGTGGCCATCAGACGCTCGACCAGCAGCGCCGACTTGAACACGCCGCCGTTGAACAGCACCGCCGTCGGATGCAGGAAGCTCGCGCCCTGCGCGGCGGCGCTGGCCGCCGCGTCGCCGAGACCGTCGAGCTCGGCCAGTGCGCCGACCTGCCGGCCGAGGAAGGCGGCCAGATGACGCGTGATGCCCGCGTCCTGCGCGTACGGCAGGCCGAGCTGCGTCAGACCGGCACGCGCGCGGCTCACCGGACGCGCGGCGCTGTCCACCTGCGGGAAGAAGCCTTCGAGGATCGTCTGCGTGAGTTCGGCGCGCGTCAGTTCGGTGCGGATCGACCCGCCGATCAGCTTCGAGCCGCGGCTCGGCACGACCAGCGGCACGGTGTCGACTGCGGGGTCGCCGAGCAGGGTTTCCTTCGCCGCGCGGCATGCGTAGGTGAGGGCGCGCAGTTGCCACGCGTCGGCCTGGGTGCCTTGCGCGGCCAGCTTGCGCGCGACCACGTGGGCGAGCGCGAGGTCCATGTTGTCGCCGCCGAGCAGGATGTGCTCGCCGACCGCGACACGATGCAGTTCGAGATTGCCTTCACGCTCGACGACCGCGATCAGCGACAGGTCGGTGGTGCCGCCGCCGACGTCCACCACGAGGAGGATGTCGCCGACCTTCACCTGCTTGCGCCACTGGCCGCCGCTTTTCTGGATCCAGCTATAGAGCGCCGCCTGGGGCTCTTCGAGCAGCGTCATGCGGCCGTAGCCGGCGGCTTCGGCCGCTTCGGCGGTGAGTTCGCGCGCGGCCGGATCGAACGACGCGGGAATCGTCACCGTGACGTCCTGCTGGCTGAACGGCGCGTCGGGATGCGCGTGGTCCCAGGCTTCGCGCAGATGCGTCAGATAGCGCACCGAGCTTTCGAGCGGCGAGACGCGCGCGACTTCCGGCGGCGCGTCGTTGGGCAGGATCGCGGCGCGACGGTCCACGCCCGGATGGCACAGCCAGCTCTTCGCGCTCGACACCAGCCGGATTGGCGTGGCCGCGCCGCGCGCGCGGGCGAACTCGCCGACCGCGAATTCGCGCTGGCCGGTCCACGGCAGGTAAAGATCGCCGGACGCCAGTTCGTCCGGATGCGGCAGATACAGGAACGAGGGCAGCAGATCGAGATTGTCGATCGCGCCGGGGCCGGTGAGCTGCGCGACCGGCAGCACGCCCTGGGCGGTTTTCTCGCCGTCGCTGGCCTGGGTGTCGACGTAGGACAGCGCGCAATGCGTGGTGCCGAGGTCGATCCCGATCGAGTAGCGGGCGTCGCTCATAGCTCCACCTCGGCCGGGGCGATCACCTTCGCGTTGTGGCTGTCCGCGAGCTTCGGCAGACGCACGTCGTCGACGCGCCAGCCGCGATGGCTGAGGCTGCCGTTGAACGGCGCCGCGCCGACCACGTTGCCGGTCAGACGGACCGCGCTCGCGTCGAAGCCTTCCTTCAGCGTGATGCGGCTGCCTTCGGCCTCGTCGCGCACCGGACGGATCGTGAAGTGCTCGCGCAGCGTCGCGCGGCAGCCGTCGTGCACGAGGCGGGCGGCGGCGCCGATGTCGGCGTCGCTATAGCCCTTGATGTCTTCCTCGACGAAGTCGATGAAGCGTGCGTCGCGTTGCAGCAGGCCGAGCAGTTGCAGCGCGGCGTCGGGGCTGGCTTCTTTCAGGACCGGGGCCGGCGCGGGTGCGGGTGCCGGAGCCGGTGTGGGAACGGGGGCCGGCGCGGCGGCGGCGCTCACGCCGCCCTGACGCAGACGCAGCACGCCGGCCGCGAATTCGCCGTCGCCGAGAATGCTGAAAAACGTGCCGACGGCAAGGGAAATCCTGCCGAGGAAGGATGGGTTCGAATCGGTCATCAATGCTCCTGAGGGGCTCTGTTAGAGGACGAGCTGTCCTGCGGGCGCCGCGGGCGAAACCCGTATTTTGCCTTGCGGCGTGTCCGGCGCGGGCAAAGCCGGGCATTCTAGCGCCCAACGGGCGTAGATTGGCGGACTCCGGCGGCTTCGGGGGTGGCAATGGCCGTGGTGATGGCCGCGGCGACGGTGGTGGCGATGGTGGTAGTTGGTCGTGACGCCGCGTGGCCGCCTCCGTCTCGCGTCCACTCCCGGAGCGGCCGCAGCGCTTAGACCGGCCCGGACGTCTGCGGGCCGAATTCCTCCACCACGTGGTCGATGAACGCGCGCAGCTTCGGCGTCGCGCGGCTGGCGGGGAACACCAGATGCATCGGCCGCGATGGCGTGTCGTAGCCGCCGAGAATGCGCACCAGATGCCCCGCCGCGAGATCCTCGCGCACGGCCACTTCGGGCGCGAGCATCACGCCCGCGCCATGCAGCGCGGCGCTGCGCAGCGCCTTCACGTCGTTCGCGAGAAACGGGCCGGAGATCGGCACGACGTATTCGCCGTGCGCGTCGGAGAAGCGCCATTCGGTCGCGACCGGCCGGCTCATGTAGACGAAGCTCAGGCACGCGTGGTCCGCGAGCGCCTGCGGCGTCGCCGGTTCGCCGTGCTCCGCGAGGTAGCCCGGCGACGCGCACGCGAGCATCCGGTACGGCATCAACGGCCGCGCGATCAGCGACGAATCCGCCAGATCGCCGAGCCGGATCGCGGCCTCGTAGCCCTCGTCGATCAGATCGACGAAACGGTCGGTCAGCGTCAGTTCGACCCGCACCCGCGGATGCCGACGCACATACCGCGCGATCAGCGGCGCGATGCATGACGCGCCGAACGTGACCGGCGCGGTGATCCGCAAGCGGCCGCTCGGCGAGCTCGACAGCTCGTGCGCGACCGATTCCGCCGCCTCGGCGTCCGCCAGCAGCGCCTTGCAGCGCTCGTAGAAGATCTGGCCGATCTCGGTCAGGCTCTGACGCCGTGTGGTCCGGTTGATGAGACGCGCGCCGACCCGTTCCTCCAGCGTGCTCACGTGCTTGCCCGCCATCTGCGAGGACATGCCGAAAGCGAGTGCCGCGGCGGCGAACGAGCCGGTGTCAGCGGTTTTGACGAACACGGCCATGCTGGTCAAACGATCCATGATTCCCAACTGTTGCTTTCGACAATCGTGAAATTATGCACGTTTATCCGGTTGAGGTTTTGAATCATAGTGGTTGCACCGATCGAGATCGGCGCGCCGAGCGTCATGAACGTCGCGGGCTAAGGCGCAATCCTCAACAGGTATTCCCAGCAAGGAGTGTGAAACATGAAGATCGGAATTCTCGGTGCGGGTTTTATCGGCCGCGCGATGGCGGCGCTCGCGAAGCAGAGCGGTCACGAAGCGATGATCAGCAATTCCCGCGAACCGGCGACGCTGTTCAGCACCGCCGCCGCGCTCGGCTGCGTGGCGGGCACCGCGCGGGAGGCGGCGAGTTTCGGCGATGTGGTCGTGGTCGCCGTGCCGTTCGCGCGGATCGATGCGCTGCCGGTGGCCGAACTCGACGGCAAGATCGCGATCGACACCTGCAACTACTATCCGGAGCGCGACGGGCGGATCGCATCGCTCGACGCGCGATCGACCACCACCAGCCAGCTGCTCGCCGCCGCGTTGCCGGGCGCGCGCGTGGTCAAGGCGTTCAACGCGATCCTCGCGCGCGATCTGGAGGAGCACGGCACGCCGGCCGGTACGCCGCAACGCCGCGCGCTGCCGGTCGCGGCCGACGACGCGACGGCCAAACGCATCGTCAGCGAGTTGATGGACCAGTTCGGTTTCGATCCCGTCGATGCGGGTGTGCTGCGGGATAGCTGGCGCTTCGAGCGCGCGAAGCCGGTGTACTGCATTCCGCTCGACCGGGCAGGGATAGTCGCGGGACTGGCGGCGGCTACGCGAGATGTTGAACTGCCGCATGGGTCATGGCGGCGGTGAAGGGGTGAGGGTGGCGTGCGGGCTACGTGCGACTTGCTTGTGCCTGCGGGCCATGCTGGATACTTGCCTGTTACCCGGCAACGCTGTCCAGGCTATGTCCCGTCCTGCGACCTTCCGTCCGCTTCGCTCCTGAACCGCGCCATCGTCAGGCGCGGACACAGCCAGCGGAGCCAGCGCCACGTCACCCCACGCGCGCGGATCGTGAAGCGCCAGTGGTACGGATCGTCGGCGAACGTGGCGATGAAGTGCGTGTCGTCGAGCCAGCGGATGTCGTCCAGCCAGAACGAGCAATAGGGCGCGCCGATCTGGCGCGCGCCGAGAATGCGCCGCAGGTCGCGGCTGACCAGCACGAACGACGCCGCTTCCTCGAACGGACAGTCGAAGTCGGTCGCGAAAAGATAGCCGGACGGCGTGTCGAACTGGAACAGCAGCGTGTAGCCTGGAATCGCGAGCGGCAGCGTCTGCCCGTCGACGATCAGCCGCGAAGCAAGCGGCCAGGATTCATACGGCCCGGTGTGTTTTTCGAGCTCGAAGCGTCGGATGCGCGTGATGCCGGGCACGTCCGGCACGTCCGGAACGTCCGGAACGTCCGGCATACCCGCATCGCCAGCGTCAGCATCGTCACGTCTGCCCGCCATCCCGCCGGGCGGACGACCCGGCTCATCGTTCACGGGTTTCACCTCTGGCCGGCAGATACCGCGCAATGATGCGCTCGATCGCCGCGAGCTGATCCGGCAGCAGATCGCGGCGCGGCAGCGCGACGAACGCGGAGCCCCCCGCGAACAGATAGATGCGCTCGGCGTCGTCCACGCGCGACGTGAGGCTCGACCAGTTCAACCGCAAGCTCGACAGCGCCGATTCGCCGGTGACGCCGGTGGTATCGAAGGTGACCTGCTGCGGGCCGAGAAACGGCACCGCGCCGCGTTTGGCGCGCGCTTTCAGGCCCGCGCGTGCGATGCCGCGCAGAAACACCGGCATGAAGAAAGCGTCGTTGCAGAACGACAGCACGCCGGCCGCGACCGCGCAGCCGGCGATGCTCGACGCCATCGATACGCCGGCGTGGGACGCAGCCCAGTAGCCGCCGAACAGGCCGCCGAGCACCGCCGCCATCGCGAGCGAACGGACCTGCCGGCCCCGCGTGCGCTTTGCCGAATACAGCACCACGTGCGCGGCGATGAAGTCTTCGTCGGTGAGGTTGACGTCGACCCGCAAGGGCAACGCCGGATGAACGTCGCTCATCGCCTCAGCCCCACACGATCGAGCCTGCCTCCGGGCACGTCCACGACGACTGCAGACGTTCGCGAATCTCCGCGAGCGACTGACGCACCAGCAGCTCGCCGTTGCGGAACACCGGCACCAGCGCGCCGCCTTCCGCCTGTTCCAGCGTCTGCTGCTCGTACAGCACGAAGTGATCGCCTTCCTTCTCCACGCGCGGCAAACCCTTGGCGGACTTCTTGGTGCCGTCGTCGGTGGCGGGGTCCTTGTAGATGTCGACCGCTTCGCCGTCCACCTCGGCGTAGATCGCCTTCAGCGCATAGCCGAAGGTGTCGCGCGAGTTCATCCCGTACACGTAGCTGCCGATGCCGAGCACCACGTTGCACGACGCGAAGCCCTTGGCCGCCATGCGCAGCATGATGTCGCGCGCGCGCGGCAGCGTGATCGAATCGCCGTAGATCAGCCCGACGTGCGAGTCCAGCACCTTGTAGCCTTTCTCCGTCACGGTGCCGCCGTAGATGTTCCACAGGCATTCCACCGCGCCGGTGCGTTCCGCCTCGCTGATCGTCGCGCCGCCGTCCTTCACCGTGTAGCGGCCGGCGGCGTCGACGACCGGCTGGCCGTCGCGCTGCACGAGTTCGTCGTTCGTGTAGCCGGTCAGAATCTTCACCGGGTCGCCCGAGTCCGGGCGGAACACCACCTTCGCGTTGCCGAGCGCATCCGGCCTGCGGGCGAGAATGTCCGCCTTCAGTTCCTTCGCGATCACGGTCATCACGTTCCAGAAATCGAACGTGTCGCTGACGAGCGAGACCATCCCCTGCGGGTAGCCCTCGGTGACGAATTCGCGAATCACTTCGAGTTCGGCCTTGCGGCGCAGCGCCTTCGGATCGTTGTCGATTTCGCCCTGGGCCGCCGCGCGTTCGAGGCGCTGCTGCGTGAGCAGGATGCGCAGCGCCATCACGCTGTGCTCCGAGGCCGGAATCGATCCGCCCACCAGTTCGCGCTCGGCATTCGCGCCGTAGTGGTCTTCCAGATAGTCGATCGCGGGAATCGTGTCGGTGCCGGTGAAGGACAGCAGGTGACCCGCGCCGCAGCGCATCGCGTCGTGCACGCCGCTCATGCCGCGCATCGAGAAATCGTGACCTTGCCAGTTCACGAAATCGAGCGGCGCGCCGGTCAGGTTCGCGAAGTAGGTCAGCAGCTTGCGGAATTCGAACGCGATGGTCGCGACCGTGGACGGCTTCCACGATTCGCAGCTCACCACCGTTTCGAAGTACGTCGACACCCACGGGAAAGCGGGGTGCGTGTTGATGAAGATCACCGGCGGCACCTTGATGTCGACCCGCGAACCTTCCGGCAACGAACGGATTTCGAGCGGCAGGTGGCCGAGATCGTGCAGCGCTTCGAGACTTGCCACCGGCACCGCGTCGGGACCGAGCGCGGTGTCCATGCGCCGCTTGTATTTACGCACCGCCTGCGCCTTCGGCTTGTTGAAGAACTCCGCGCCGAACAGGTCGATCAGGAATTCCTGGATGAAGCCTTGCAGGCCGAACCAGACCACCTTGTCGTCGAACAGTTCGCGCAGCACGGGCGCGTATTTCGCCGAGCGCGGCGTGAAGTTCGCGACGAGTTTGGTGGTCTCTTTCGGATACATCCCAGGATGGGAAGTCTTGTAAAAATCGGCGAGATTGAACGGAACGAGCTGGTTCTTTTCGAGGACTTCCGTGCGATCGGGTGCGTTCATCAACATCTCCTGGCGAGTTCGGTTTCGGACGGCGGCTTCGGCCTGGTTCGTATTTCGGGTTCGGCTTCGGGTTCGGATTCTGGCTCAAACGAGCTGCGCGCGGGAATCGTCGGTCCAGTTGTTGCGCGTGAAGACCGTGCGATAGTGCTCGAGCAACGGCGCGAGCCCCTTGCTGAAAATCCCATGCGTGACGTACAGATACAGCGGTTGATCCAGACGCTGTTCGGCCTGGCGCGCGCGCAGCGCCGCCGCGAGTTCGGTGAAGGTGCGCCCGCCGTCGCAGATGTCGTCGACCACCACCAGCGGCGTGTCGGGCAGCGCGCCCGTTACCTGGGTGCCGGTGATCTTGCCGGTCTGCGTGTTGCGGACCTTCTCGGCAAACACCACGTCCAGCTCCAGCGCATGCGCGAGATGCATCACGCGCTTGCGGGCGCCGGCGTCCGGCGCGACCAGCGCGGCACGACGCCCGGGCGCTGCGTCGGGGCCGGCCCCGAGCGAGGCCAGCGCGCGGCGCAGCGAGGGCAGCGGATCGGCGATCGTCACGCGGTCGAGCAGGGCGGTCACGACGTCGCTGTGCGGGTCCTGCACCTCCACCTGCGCATACTGCTGCGCGTTGATCAGGTCGCAGAACACGCGCGCGCTCAGCGCCTCGCCGGCGTTCGCCACGCGATCCTGCCGCGCATACGGCACGTACGGCATGGACAGCACGATCGGCGTGCCCGGATAGCCGCGGCGCAGCGCGTCGGTCACGAGCAGCAGCGTCATGACCGCCTCGGCGTTGGGCAGATGCGCCTGAATGCGCAAGGTCTTCGCGGGCTGGCCCAACTGCACGCTGACATTGACCTCGCCGCCCGGAAAGACGAGCTTGCGGAGTTCCAGCGCTGCTTCGACCTGATCTTGCGATACGGCAAAAACCTGAATCATTTGCTATTCTCCGTCTGGCTTCGTCGGAATATCCGACTAACTGGATGCCAGTATAATTCGACTTAGTTGAGATTTGCAACTATCTATGAAAAAAATATTCGTGACGCATACTCAGTACTCAGCCCAGGAGGTTTCCATGAAACAGCGCTACACCACGCCGGACGTGAGCGTCGACGTCGTGCTGCTGACGCTGGACGAGGGCGTGCTCAAGGTCGCGTTGCACGAGCGCGAGCGCGCGCCCGCGAAGCATAGCCTGGCGTTGCCGGGCGGGTATGTTCACGTCGACGAGGACGACTCGCTGGAAGCGGCCGCGCGCCGCGTGCTGCAAGAGAAAACCGGCCTCGCGCCGCGCTATCTGGAGCAGTTGCGCACCTTCGGCGGGCCGCGGCGCGACGCGCGCGGCTGGTCGGTGGCGGTTTCGCACGTCGCGCTGATTCCGCACGCGGAGTTGAGCGAGGCGGGCGCGGGCGTGCATCCGGGGGTCTTCCAGTTCCACGACGTGGACGCGCTCCCCGCACTCGCGTTCGATCACGCGGATCAGGTTCAGGAAGCCGTGCAACGGGTGCGCAACAAGGCGAGCTATTCGACGCTGCCGTGCTGGCTGCTGCCGGAGTCGTTCACGCTCACGCAGTTGCAGGGCATCTACGAGCAGATTTTCGGCGAGACGGTGTCGCGCGGCACGTTCCGCTCGCGGCTGGGGATCAAGGTCGGCGATCTGCAGCCGGGCGATGCCGCCGACGAAGCCGACATCCTGATCGCCACGGACGAATTCCAGGGCGGCAATCAGCGGCCCGCGCGCCTGTTCCGGGTGAACCGGCTGAGTCTGTTCAAGCGGGCGTCCTGGTAGGGAGAAACAACGCGACGCCTCCATGCCGCGCGGTGTTGCGGTTCACTGCGGTGTGCTGCGCAGCGCCGGCGGCGGGCGTCGCCGGCGCTGCAAACTCAGAACAAGGTCCGCAACCCGACCCGCACCGCCGTCGACGAATTGCCGGTACCGACGAACACGCCGTTGGTAAACACCGGTGCGGCGCCGCCGCCGAGGAACACCGGCGCCGCGCCGCCCGACGCGCGCAGATAGGTCGCGCTGGTGTACACGTCGGTGGTTTTCGACAGCGCGTAGTCGAGCAGCAGCGTGCCGTTCTGCCATTTCTGCGTACCGAGCTTGCTGTACCAGTAGCCGCCCATCAGCGTGGTCGCCGGCGTGAGCTGGAACACCTCGTTGATTTCGTAGGTCGGCATCGACCCGTTGTCGTGGCCGATGCGGAAATGCGTGTCGGTGAACAGCAGCCGCGTCAGGCTGCGTCCGAAGCGATAGCTGCCGCCCACGCCGAGGCTGCTGACGCTGTTCGCGAGCACCGGTGTGGCGGGTAGACCCGGGAAGAACGTCGTGCCCGCCTGGCTCGGCCCGTTGAGGCCGAGATCGTGCGTATCGGTATACGCCGCGCCCAGGTTCAACGGCCCGTTCGCGTAGCGCAGTCCGAAGGCGATCACGCGGCCGGTTCCCGCCGACACCGATTGCGACGGAAACGCGTACAGCGCGCCCGCCTGCAGACCCGCATAATTCGGCGACGTGTACTTGAGCGCGTTGTTGATATGCAGCGTGCCGGCCAGATGATCGAAATCGCCGGGATGCCACGAATACTGTCCCGCCACCTGACCCATCGCGAACTGCGTGAGGTTGTCCCAGAAGAAGTCGTACTGCTTGCCGAGCGTGAACCGGCCATAGGTCGCGTTGTCGAGACCGAGCCACGCCTGACGGCTGAACAGCACGCCCGATTGCACCATCGTGCCGGAGTAGAGATTGAAGCCGTTCTCCAGGTCGAAGATCACCTTCGTGCCGCCGCCGATGTCTTCCACGCCGCGCAGCCCCCAGCGGTTCGACTGGATCGAGCCGTCGTTGGCGACGAAAGTCTTGTGGCCGTTCAGATTGCTGAAGTAGGTGATGCCGGCATCGATGATCCCGTACAGCGTCACGCTGCTCTGCGCGAACGCGAGCGGACTGCTCAGGCTCAATACGGCGCTCGCGCCCAGACTCAGGGCCAACTTGTTCATTGCATGTCTCCGGTTTTATTTTTCAGGCAAGGTTTTTCAGGCAAAGCGGCGCCCTCCCTGGCTGGAGGGATCGTTGTTTTGGGGTGCGGGGTGATGCCTGGGCGTCGATCGGGCGCGGCGTTAGCCGTCGAAGCGATACACCGCCGAGTCGGTGCGGAAGCGGATGTCCTCGCTCAGGCTATTGCTGATCGCCAGATAGCGCGTGCCGTCGACGACGAAGCTGCACGCATCCGTCGCCGCCGAAGTCGCGAATGCCTCGACCAGTTCGAAGCGTTCGCCGCGCCACGCGAACAGCTGCGAGCGCGGCACGACCACCGGCGCTTTCGGCGTGCCGGTGATGAAGCACACGCGCACGAGATAGCGGCCGGTTGCGGCATCGATCATGCACAGTTCGCGGCCGCCCGCGTCGCCGAGGGTTTGCGCGGCCACGAAACGCTCGCCGTCGAAGCGGTACAGCGTGGTGTGCGCGAGCAGGTTGGCGTGGACCATCCACAACGTGGCGCCGGACACGAAGAAGCGGAACGCGCGGCCGCCGGGCTCGGTGAAGGTCTGCAGCGTGTCGAAGCGCGTGCCGTTCCAGCGATAGACCGGCGAGCCGCTCACATGATCGGCGTATGCGAGGAAGTGCCCGCCGTCGTGGGACACGAACGCGAAGTTGTAGCCCCACAGGCCGTCGAGCGTCTGGAACGGGACGAAGCGTTCGCCGTCCCATTCGAAGATCGACGACTGGCGAGGATGCTTTGGCTCGATCCCCTCGACCGTGACGCCTTGCGCGAGCGCGAGAAAATGCCGTTCGTCGAACGAGAACGCGTGCCACTGTTTCGCGGCGAAGGTCGCGAATCGTTGCGCGGGCACCCATGCGTGCCCGATCCGTTCGTACACGATCGATTCGCAATCGAGCGCATACGGCCCGTGGCCGGTGCGAATGCCCGCTGCCGCGAGAAAGCGCCGCGAACCGATCTCGAAGTATTCGAGGTCTTCGCCGCCCGGCAACGAAAGGCTTTCGTGTTCGACGAAGCCGCCGTTTTGCCAGCGATAGATCGGCGCCTCGATGTCGCTGTCGCCGCCGTTCATGTACGGCGCCTCGCCGGCGACGTCGCGCGCGAGTTGCGGGATGCCGAGGAACAGACCTTCGTGGTTCTCGAACACGGCGACGGCGCGCGCGCCGCTGGTCGGCAGCGTCTGCACGAGGGTGAGCCGTCGCGCGGCGGTTTTTGCCTCAATGTTTGCCATTCCCCAACTCCGAACCCGTGATTGCAAAAGTCGTGCTTCCGACCGGCGCTTGCGCGTCGTCGCGCGGCCGCCAGCGATTCGCGAAGCCGATGCCGAGCGCACCGCCCGCCGCGAGCAAGGCGGCGATCGTGAACAGCGTGTCGAGCGGCAGATGGCGTGCGAGCAGCATGCCGCCGATCAGCGGCCCGATGATCGACCCGGTACGTCCGATCGCCATCGCCCAACCGATGCCGGCCGCGCGCACGTCGGCGGGAAAGAGCCGGCTCGCGATCGCGGGAATCGTCAACTGGCCGCCCACCAGGCACGCGCCGACCGCGAACAGCATCGCGAACGCGAGATTGCCCGCGCCGATGATCTGGCCGAGCGCGAAGGTCAGCACGCCGCCGCACAGAAACGCGATGGTCACCGGCACGAACGGGCCGCGCTTGCCGACGAGTGACGCGATCACCAGCGCACCCACGATGGCGCCGACGTTCAGCACCACCGCGCCGAGCGCGGCGCGCGCGGGCGACACGCCGTTCAGGTAGAGGAGGGTCGGCATGAAGTTCACGAGAAAGCCCGAGAGAATCATGCTGGACAGCACGCCGAACCAGAGCGCGAGCGTCGCGGCGAGACGGCCTTGCGCGAACAGGTTGCCGAAGATTTTGCGGGGCGCGCGGCTGCGGGGCGCGCGGCGACGCTGCGCCGAAGGGGTCGCGGTGTGCCCCGGAATCACCAGCAACACCGGCACCAACGCGGCCAGCGCCGATGCGCCGCCCATCACGAACACCAACGGCCAGCCGAAGCGCGTCATCAACGCGGCGGTGATCGCGCCGCCGACCACCGCGCCGAGCGGAAAGCCGATGAACATCAGGATCACCAGCGACGAGCGCCGCTGCGGTGAACTGCTCTCCGCGGTGATCGCGGCGACCGGCGGAATCGCGCCGCCCATGCCGAGGCCGCCGAGAAAGCGCAACGTCGCGAGCATCGTGGCGGAGGTGGCGAACGCGCACGCCAGCGTGAACGTGCCGGTGACGACGAGCGCGAGCAGCAGCATCGGCCGGCGTCCGAAGCGGTCGGCGAGCGGCCCGGCGATCAGCGAACCGAGCACGGTGCCGACGAAGCCAGCGCCGAACACCCGGCCGAGCGTCGCGTGATCGATCTGTAGCGACGTCGCCAGCAGGGGCGCGACGAACGACAGCATCAGCGTGTCGAAGCCGTCGATCATCGACACCGCGAAACACACGAGCGTGATGCGCCATACCTTGCCGGCAAGCGGTGGTCCCGCCGACGGCTCCGGTTCGAAAGCGTGCATGGAGTGTCTCCTTCCATCGTGGGCGTGGTTGTGATTGTGATGACCGTCGCGGGCGCCCGTCCGCGCGGTGGGTTCGGAGCGAGGATGCGCGCCGCGCTCCGTCAGGCTCGGACGGCGTCGGGGTAAGTCACGTTCGTGAAACCGGGAATCACGACGTCTTGCGGCCGGTTCCCATGTTCGTGCAGTTGATCGACCACGTAATCGGCAACGCAATTCGACAGCAGTTGCGCGGGGTCCTCCATGATGCGGCGCAGACGCGCGGCGGCGGCGTCGCGATCGTCGGGCGACGTGATCGGCGGCATGGTGTCGGCCGACTGCGGATCGAAGCGATACGGCCGTTGCCCGGGGAAAAGCCGCCGCGCGACGTCGATGCTTGCCTGCGTGTTGAGCCACAGGTCCCGGTAACGGCGTTCGAGTTCGGCGAGGCCGGCCGCGTCCGGCAGGTTCGCTACCGAGAACGACGGCGCATGCGGCGCAACCAGAATCCGTTCGGCCGGCAACACGCGTTCCGATGCGCGCCACACGAGGTAGCACATGTTGTTCGACGCCCAGGTGGCGCCCGCCGTCGGCCGTCCCGACTGGCCGCTGACCAGCACCATCAGACGCTGCCAGTCGGGTCGTTGCGCACGCAGCCAGTTGCCGATCCGGTACGCGATGTCGAGAAACGCGAGGCCGAAGGTCGCGAACATCACTTCGTTCATCGAGACCGGCAGCGTGTCGCTCGACGGCGCGGCGAAGTATTCCGCGTTCAGCCGTTCGAAGCTGAGCAGATCGGGCTCGTGAAGCGCGCGCGCCAGCCGGTCGAGCGTCACCGCGCAGGTGTAATCGACGAGGTTGGCGATCTTGCGCTCGTGACCGCCGAAGCTATCCACCGCGACATGCTCGCGCCACAACGCCAGCGAATTGGCCGCGCGGGTTTGCCGCGCGTGGCCGGCCAGACGTTCGGCGTCGGCGCGCCACGCATCGTCGTGCGGCGCGAGTTCGCGCATGCGCGCGAGATAAGCCAGCGCGAGCGGCAGATGCGAGAGCGCCGTGAGTTCGATGAACCCGCGCGTCGATTTGCGGAAACTTTCGATCGACGGCGCGCGGTCCGCGCCGGGGAACAGCACGATGTCGCTGCCGGTCGAGACCAGCAGCGGCGCATCCGCGGCCAGCGCCGCCATGGTGCGGGTGATGTGCGCGCCGATGCTGTCGGGGGCCGATGTGAACGCGCGGAACAGCGCGGCAAAGGCGGGGTCGGGTTGATAGGGCATGGGGTCTCGTCGGGTTCTTCAGGTTCTTCAGGTTCTTCCGGTTGCCTTGGGCGCGTTGAACGCTCAATAATCGAACAGGCGCGCCGGGTTATCCGCGAGGATCATCTGCCGCACGGCCGCGTCGCCGGTCCACGCGCCGAGCAGATTCAGCAGCTCGCCGGTGTCGCGTGTCGAGTCGGGAATATGCGGCCAGTCCGAGCCCCAGATCACCTTGTGCGGCGCCGCCTCGACGATCGCTCGCGCCATCGGCGCGACCGCCTCGTAACCGCGCTGCTTCGCGATCCGGTACGGCGCACTCAGTTTCAGCCAGCACTGGCCGTCCTTCATCAGACTCAGCAGACGCTCGAAATCGGCCGGCGTGAGGCCGTCTTCCTCGAGCATATAGCCCATGTGATCGATCACGAAATCGCTGCGCACGTCGGCGAGGAACGGGATCAGGTTGCGCACCACCCAGCCGGGCGCATAGAACTGCACGTGCCAGCCGAGACTCGCGCAGAGCCGCGCCATCCGCGTGATGTACTGCTGGATCTCGGCGGTCGGCAAGCCGGCGCGTGCGAACAGATCGAGACGCACGGCGCGCACGCCGCTCGCATGGAACGCGTCGAGCGTGGCGGCGTTCGTGTCTTCCTCGATCATCACGACACCGCGCGCGATCGATCCGGCGACGTGCAGCGCGTCGATCAGGCAGCGATTGTCGGTGCCGTAGAAACTCGGCTGCACGATCACGAAGCGTTGCAGTTGCAGCACGTTCATCAGTTTCAGGTAGTGCGCGAGCTTGCCGTCGGGCAGCGTGTAATGCGGGTGTGAGACTGCCGGATAGCGGTCAGCGGGGCCGAACACGTGCATGTGCGCGTCGCAGGCGAGCGCGGGCAGGGTGAACGACGGACGCGCGAGGGTGTCGTGGTCGCGCATCGGCGTGGAGATCAGCGGGGTGTCGGCCATGGTTCGTTCTTCGATGAGTCAGTGCAATACGTTAGGAGGAAGCACGCGGGGAACACGCGGGAAGCACGCGGGGAACACGCGAGCGCGCATCAGAGCTTGCGCGCCTGTTCGACGCGTTCGCGCAGCGCGGTCAGAAACACGTCGGTATCGATGCCGGCAAAGATGAACGGCGCCGCGCCGGCTTCGCGCAGACCGTTCAGCGCATCGCCCTCCGGCATGCCGCCGACGATCGCGACCTTGCCGTGCCGCCGCGCGGCCTCGATCACCTGGCGGCACGCGGCCACCACCTCGGGGTGGGTCGACTCGCCGGCGTAGCCCAGATCGGCGCAGAGGTCGTTGCAGCCGAGCGCGAGAATATCGACGCCGTCGAGCGCGGCGATCTCGTCCGCGGCCTCGACGCCCGCGCGGCTTTCGATCAGCACCTTCAGCGCGGTCGCCGCGTTCAGCGTGTCGTTCAGTTCGCGCGCCGGGAGTTTTTCGAAGCCGACATAGGGCAGCGTCGCCAGTTGCGAGCGCTGGCCGAGCGGCGGATAACGCGTCGCGATCACCGCGTCGCGCGCCTGCGCGGCGCTCTCGATCCGCGCGACGATGATGCCGAGCGCGCCGCCGTCGAGCACGCGGTTGATCGTGCCGTAATCGCGCTCGGGGACGCGTACCCACGGCATCAGCCCGAGATCGACCGCGCACGAGCAGAGTTGCGAGACGGTATCGACGGGCAGCGTGCTGTGCTCCATGTCGATCCAGATGGTGTCGTAGCCGGCGGCCTTGGCCCAGCGCACGGCGTCGGTCGTGCGCGACGCGCGCATGCCGAGCGCGATCACCTTGTGGCGTGCGCGCAGACGTTCGACCTGTTGTGCTCCGTTCATGTCTTCTCCATGCAGCGTTGTTCTGGTGCGAACGCAGTGCCGTCGCGTCCGTGGAAGACAGTATCGCCCGGCAAACAGATTTGATTTATTCTCTAAAGCAAGGTTATTGATTTGGGGAGTAAATCAGTGAACGTTCGCCATCTGGAATATTTCGTGATGCTCGCGCAGGAGTTGCACTTTCGCCGTAGCGCCGAGCGGCTGGGTATCACGCAGGCCCCGCTGAGTCTCGCGATCCAGGCGCTGGAGGCGGAGCTGGGCGCGCGGCTCTTTCACCGCACCCGGCGCAGCGTCGTGCTGACCGAGGCGGGGCACGCGCTGCTCGACGACGCGCGGGCGATCATCGCGCGCATCGAACACGCGAAGGAAAGCGTGTGGGAAACCGTCAGCGGTGAAGTGGGGCGCTTGCGGGTGGGCTTCACCAACGCGTCGTCGCTATCGCCGTTTTTTCCACGGCTGATTCACGCGTATCGCACGCAGCGTCCGAAGGTGAATATCGCGCTGCTGGAGCTGTCGTCGTCGCGGCAGATCGAGGCCATCGAACAGCGCGAACTCGATGTCGGTCTGCTGCGTCTGCCGGACAGCACGCCGCCCGCCGAGCTGGTGTTCACGCCGCTGATGGACGAGCCGCTGCTGGTGGCCATGCATGCCGGGCATCGGCTCGCGCAAGCGGCGACGCTGAAGCTGAAGGATCTGCGCAACGAGCCGTTCATTGCCTATCCGCGTCAAGCCGGCGTGGCCATCTCGCAGCA
This sequence comes from Paraburkholderia sp. D15, assembly GCF_029910215.1. Taxonomy (NCBI): domain Bacteria; kingdom Pseudomonadati; phylum Pseudomonadota; class Betaproteobacteria; order Burkholderiales; family Burkholderiaceae; genus Paraburkholderia; species Paraburkholderia sp. D15. The sequence continues at coordinate 2,070,183 of NZ_CP110395.1, forward strand.
GACGCTCGCGCTGTGCGCGAAGCGCGGTTTCGAACCGCAGGTCGTGCAGGAGGCGCAGCAGGCGTCCACGCTGATCGGTTTGACGGCGACGGGGCTCGGCATTGCGCTGGTGCCCGCCACCTTGCGCAGCATCGTGGTGCCCGGCGTGGTGTTCCGCGCGCTCGACGAACCCGATACCACCAGCACGCTGTATATCGCCCACCGCTACGGCGACGCCAACGCGCGGGCCATGCAGTTCGCGGAGCTGGCGAAAAGCTGTGCGCTGGCGTCGCCGCTGGAAGGTGCCGTGCCCGCCGCGGCGACGGCTGCCGCAACGGCCGCGAAGACGGCTCAGAAGCGAGAGGCGAGCGCGCGCCGTGCCGAACCGCGCGCGGCGAAAAAGCCGCGTTGAACGCGCGGATTATCCGAAACAGCCGATCCGATTCGAGCGGCGGTTTATCGCCGGCTCGATGTCGTGGCCGTATTCGACTGGATATAGCGTGCCGCCACGTCCGAATACGCGTGTCATTGATCACAATCAAGGCGGACGGTTTAAGACGCAGGTACGCGATCAATATGACATGAGCGTGCATACGTTCCGCTTTATCCGCGCCGGTTTTAAGAATTAATCGACAAGCCCTATATCATTCGCGTAGTCAGCACCACCCCTATCAGAAATCTCAGGCGACCTATCTGATGTTCCGCAGGTAGACTAGCCAGCAATTCAGCAGACGGACTCGTGTTATTGCAGTTTGCCCTGAAACGAGGCAGACGCATCGCATGCACCGTCGCTGTGCGCGGTATATCGGAACAGGGATTTTTCGCGGTTAAACGTCCGGTTGTCCCGATATTTAAAACCAGAAATATTTTTTAATCCGGATGAACGTCATTCATCCGGCGAGTAGTTGCGCGACTAATTACGGCTTGGTATTAAAACGCATATTTCCGGGTGCGGAATGTGCCATGCCGTCCATATCAATTCGAACGACGGAGCGCCGCACGATGTTTCACGACTGGACCCCAGAACAACTGGCACTGCGCGAGCGTTTCGCCGCGCTTGGCGAACAGATTGCGGCGGCACGCGAGCAGCAGCCGGAAGGTTTCGATTACGCCGGCTGGAACCGTCTGCGCGACGAACAGATCTGGCATCTCGTGATTCCGCGCGACTACGGCGGCCACGGCGAAGACTGGTGGGGTTTCACGGCCGCGCTCGACGGCCTGTCGTCGACGATCCGCACGCCGGAGCTGCTGCTCTCGGTGATCGCGCAGGCCGGCATGGTGCGCGCGATGGTACGTCACGGCAGCCCGCTGCAGAAGGACCGCTATCTGTCGGCGATTCTGCGCGGCAAGGTCAGCGCGACCGGCATCGCGGAACCGACCACGGGCACCGACGTGCGCAGCATCGACACCACGCTGTCCGGGACGCCGGACGGCTACCGCCTGAACGGCAGCAAGTTCAACATCGCGCACGCGCCGATCATGGACTTCATTCTCGTGGTGAGCCGGCTCGAAAACCGCGAGTCGAGCAACATCGCGCTGGTGCTGCTCGATCGCGACACGCCGGGGCTCGTGATCGGCGCGCAGGACGACAAGCTCGGCAACCGCAATCTGCCCACCGGCCAGCTGCGTTTCGAGAACGTGCGGGTGGAAGCGTCGCAGATTCTCGGCCAGGCTGGGCGCGGTCTCGGCCACCTGATCGACATCATTTCGCTGGGCCGCCTGTATTACGGCCTCGTCGCGGCCAACCTGCCGCTGCCGTTCGTCGACGACGCGATGCAGTACGCGGCGAAGCGCACCAGCTTCCGCAGCACGATCGATTCCCACCAATACATCCAGAAGCGCCTCGTCGACATGAAGATCGGCATGGAGCGCAGCCGCTGGGCCGCATTCGGCGCGATGGCCCGCCTGATGAACGGGCATCCGGAAGCGTTGCTCGCGTGTTCGGTGGCGAAGCTGGTCGGCGCGAGCGATCTGATCGACAACGCCACGAGCCTCGTCAAGCTGTACGGCAGCATCGGCTATCACAACAACGGCATCACCACCTTGCTGAAGGATGCGATGGGTTTCGCGAGCGTCGGCGGCACCGAGGAGATGCATCGCAAGAATATTTTCAACCAGATGCAGCGGCTGGCCGGCGGCGCATCGGCGCAGGCTTGAAGCCTGGCCTGGACCCGAGCCTGGGCTTCGGCTCCGGTGTGGGATCTGGACCGGCTGGGTAGCCTGTGTAACTTCTGTCGAGCGCCGCGCGCTCTTGGGGTCTGTCTATGTTGACTTGGGATATCGGAAGAGGCATGAGCGCGACGGCGCCGGTAATCGGGCCCGCGGAAATGAGGCAGCAGTTGCCGTGCGATGTCGAGGGCGCGCATACCGTGATGCAGACGCGCCGCACGATCTCCGAGATTTTTCAGGGGCACAGCGCGAAGCTCGTGGTGATCGTGGGGCCGTGTTCGATTCACGATCCGGTCGCCGCGCTCGAATACGCGGCGCGTCTCGCGAAGCAGCGGGATCTGTGGCAGGACGATCTCGAGATCGTGATGCGCGTGTACTTCGAAAAACCGCGCACGACGATCGGCTGGAAAGGATTGATCAACGACCCGCATCTGGACGGCAGCCACGCGATCGACACCGGCATCCGGCTCGCGCGCCAGTTGATGCTCGACATCACGCGCGCCGGTCTGCCGGTGGCCACCGAGTTTCTCGATCTGAGCACGCCGCACTATCTGGCCGACCTGGTGAGCTGGGGCGCCATCGGCGCGCGCACCACGGAGTCGCAGATTCATCGCGAACTGGCCTCGGGCCTGCCGTGTCCGATCGGCTTCAAGAACGGTACGGACGGCAACGTCAGGATCGCGATCGACGCGATTCATGCCGCCGGCCACGCGCATCATTTTCTCGGTGTGACCGAAAGCGGGCGCTTCGCGAAGGTCGCGACAAGCGGCAACCGCGATTGCCATCTGGTGCTGCGCGGCGGCAAGCAACCCAATTACGACGCGCGCAGTGTCGCCGAGGCCTGCGCGTCGCTCGCGGCGGGCGGTCTGCCGGGACGCGTGGTGGTCGACGCGAGCCACGGCAACAGCTGCAAGCAGCACGAGAAACAGCTCTGCGTGTGCGATTCGCTGTGCGAGCAGATTGCCGGCGGCGGCGACCGGATCGCTGGCGTGATGATCGAATCGAATCTGGTGGCGGGACGGCAGGACGTGGTGGGCGGCATGCCGCTGACTTACGGCCAGAGCATTACCGATGCATGCATCGGCTGGGATGCGACCGAGGCGTATCTGCGCAAGCTGGCGGAAGCGGTGCGGCAACGCCGGCAGCGGCAGGAGCAGATGCAACCTGCGGCGACGCCGGTGACGCCGGCGACGCCGGTGGCGGAAAGTCTGCAGTCGGCGGCATGATGCGCACGACGGATCTGTCCGCGACGCGTGTGGAGCAGCGCGGGCCGCAGGCGGTTCAGCGGCCGCTACGGCCGCTGCCGCCGCGCGAAGCGCAACGCTTGCCGCAAGCTGAACTGACGCCATCGCAGGCAGCGCGGCAGGCGCCGAAGCTTGCGCCGCTCGCGCCCGCTTGCAGCGAACAGACGCGCGGCGCGGTCGCTTTTCTCGGTCCGTGCGGCACGTACACCGAAGATGCGATGCGTCTGTGTTTCGGCAACGCGCGCGAAGGGCTGCCGTGCGTGAACGTCGACGGCGTGTTCGAGGCGGTGGCGCGCGGTGGCGCGAGTCATGGTGTCGTGCCGATCGAAAACTCGACGGAAGGCATCGTCGCGCGCACGCTGGATCTGTTGTTGCAGACGCGGCTGAGCGTCAACGGCGAGGTGGTGCTGCCGGTGCGTCACGTGCTGATGTCGGCACGCGGCACGCTCGACGGCATCACGTGCGTGAGCGCGCACGAGCAGGCACTTGCGCAATGCCGTCGCTGGCTCGACACGCATCTGCCCGGCGTGCCGCGGCAGGCGGTGGCCAGCAATGCGCACGCGGCGCAACTGGCCGCCCGCACCGAAGGCTGCGCGGCGATCGGCAGTCAACGCGCCGCGCAGCACTATGGGCTGGAGACGGTCGCATCGTCGATTCAGGACGAGCATTTCAACAGCACGCGTTTTTACGCGATCGGCCGCGACGAACCATTGCCCACCGGCGACGACCGCACGCTGCTGTGCATCGAACTGGAGAACAGCAGCGGCGCGTTGCAACGCGTGCTCGCGCCGCTTGCCGACAATCAGATTCCGCTGACCCGGCTCGACGCGCGTCCGTTGCGCAGCGAGCTGTGGGCGTATCGGTTCTTCGTCGAATTGCCGCGCCATCGGCACGACGTGCAGATGGCGCACGCGCTCGCGCAGATGAAACAGCATGCCCGCATGCTGTCGATCCTCGGTTCGTTCCCCGCCGTGAACGCGGCGTGCGCGACTTCCCCGGCTTCATGATCGCCGACACGGGGCGCGTGCCGCCGCGTGTCTGTCTGATCGGCATGATGGGCACCGGCAAGAGCACGATCGGGCGCGTGCTGGCGGCCCGTCATGCCGTCGATTTCATCGATACCGACCTTGCGCTCGAAGCGCACGCCGGCCGCACGATCGCGGACCTGTTCGCGCGCGACGGCGAGGCCCGCTTCCGTCTACTTGAAACGCAAATGCTCGCGCAATGCCTGGGCGGCTCGCGCGTGGTGATCTCGACGGGCGGCGGCGTGGTGCTGTCCGCGGTGAATCGATCGCTGCTCGCTGCTCGCGCGACGACGGTCTGGTTGAAGGCCGATATCGACACGCTGTGGCAACGCGTGCATCGCGACAGCGCGCGGCCGTTGTTGAATACCGCCGATCCGCACGCGACGTTGCGCGAGCTGATGCGCCGGCGCGACGCGTTGTATCGCGAATGCGCGGACCTGTGCGTGGAGACCGACGCGCTGACGCCCGATCAGGTGGCCGACGAGATCGAGGCGCGGCTGGTTGGGTCGCCGTTGCATTCGATCGTCTAGCAGCACCGCTGTCGCGCGATTAAGCCGCGCCAGGAAAAACCGCTTCCAATCGCTTCCAATCGCTTTCAATCGCTTCCAGAAAGTCCGCGTGAAAATCCCGCTTCAAGAAACCAGAACGCCCCACCCGCATGCAGCGAGTGGGGCGTTCTGGTTTTACCGCTTCAGAATGCTCGAGCGCTTACAGCTCGCCCTGGAAACTCAACACCTTTTCCTTGAACTCTTCCGGCACCGGCGCCGTCTTGTTCGTCGTGTAATCGAACATCACGTGCGTGGACAGACCGCGCGCGATGATCTGCTTGTCTTCGCGTTCCATCACGTGTTCGAGTTCGAAGCTCTTGCTGCCGAACTTCACGACGCTCGAACGCACCGTCAGCTTGTCGCCGAACATCGCGGGCGCCAGGTATTCGCACTGCGTCTTCACCATGATGTGCGGCAGCTTCTCCGAACGCGGCATGTCGAGCAGGTCGAACATGTAGCTGAGGTACGAGTGCTGCAGATAGTCGTAATAGACCGGGCTGCTCACGTGGCCCATCGAATCGGTGTCGCGGTATTTAACGTCGATCGGAGTTTCGTAGTGTCGCTTTGACATGGTTGCCCTCAACATGAGAAAAGATTGTTTTATCGGCGCGATCGTGACGTCTCGCCGTTGTGGCCTGAAGCGGGTGATACGTGCGTTGATACGTTTGTTGATACGTGCGTCGATACCTGCGTTGATACCTGCGTCGATACCTGCGTTGATGCGCGCGGCGATATCTTCTCCGCGTACTGCTAAACCTCGCAATATGCCGCCGTGCGGTCGTCTTCCAGCAACTCGCCGACCATGCGCGTGACGTCGCCGTCCCACGCGTCGCGATAACGGCCGAGCCAGTACTCCGACTGATTCGGCGCGCCCGCCGCGATCTCGCGCAACGGCGCCAGATACTGCGTTTCGTCGGCGCCGTGCACGTCGCGGCGAGCCCGCGCGCGCAGACCTTTCATCGCGATCGCGACCACGTCGCCGGCCAGCTCGCGCAGCGTGCGGCCCTGCAGACGCGCGTCGAGACCGAGACGCGGCACGTCGCGGCGCAGCGCCAGCAGTTCCGCGCGGCCGATGCCGCCGGTCAGCGTCACCGCATCGGCGAGCGCGCCCGCGTCGTACAGCAGGCCGACCCAGAGCGCCGACTGCGCGACCATCATCGCGGGCGAGCCGGCATCGGCGCCGCGCATTTCGAGGAAGCGCTTCAGGCGCACCTCGGTGAACGCAGTCGTCATGTGATCGGCGAAATCGGCGAGTGTCGGCGTGGTGTCGTCGAGGCCGGGGATGCGCCCCGCGATGAAGTCGCGGAACGTGTGCCCGGCGACGTCGATATAGCGGCCGTCGCGACGCACGAAATACATGGGGACGTCGTCGAGCAGCCACTGCACGTAAGGTTCGAAGCCGAAGCTGCGCGACATGAACAGCGCGGGAATGCCGCAGCGATCGGGATCGGTATCGTTCCACACGTCCGCACGCGTCGACATCAGGCCCGAAGGATGGCCCTCGCGGAACGGCGAGTTGGCGAACAGCGCGGTGGCGAGCGGCTGCAGCGCGAGCGATACGCGCAGCTTGGCCGCCATGTCCTGTTCCGATGCGTAGTCGAGATTGACCTGCACGGTGCAGGTGCGCAGCATCATGTCGAGTCCGCGCGTGCCGACCAGCGGCATGTAGCGGCGCATGATCGCGTAGCGGCGCTTCGGCATCCACGGCATGTCGTCGCGCCGCATGGTCGGATGAAAACCGAGCGGCGCGGCGTCGAAACCGAGTTCCTGGCCGATCGCCCTGACCGTATCCAGATGCGCGTGCAGTTCGGCCTGCGTGTCGTGCAGCGAGGCGAGCGGCGCACCGGACAATTCGAGTTGCCCAGCGGGTTCGAGCGAAATCGCCGCGCCGTTCTCGTAACGCACGCCGATCAGATGACCGTCGTCGAGAATCGGCGAACCGTGCTGGTCGAGCAGACGTTGCAGTACCGCGTTGATTCCCGTGCCGCCGTGATACGCAAGCGGCTTGCGCGTGGTGCGGTCGAACAGGAATTTTTCGTGCTCGGTGCCGATGCGGAACTCGTCGGGATGCTTGCATCCCACGGCGATGTAATCGGCCAGCTGCTGCACGGAAACGACAGGCGTCTCGTCTGAATCCACCGCGTTAGACATGGGGTGACCTCTGCACAAATGGGGGCGAAAACCGTCAGGTAGTGATCCTGATCAGTGTGTCGGACGCTTCGAACGAAGCGCGCACGTTATGACGCAACGGACTAACTATATCTAGCAGTCTGCTAAGCGACTACTGATAGCGCTGACAGGTTTTTCGCCGCACCGCGTAGGTGGATTGCCAGTGCATTGCCAGTCCAATGCGAGTGCAGAGTCAAAAACATCCCACTACAACGAGGGTTTGCGCTTCGCAAAGTAATGCGCGGGGGAGTCGCCGAAACAGCGGCGGAACATCGCGATGAAATTGCTCGGCGTCGCGTAGCCCAATGCATCGGCGACATTGGCGACGCTGTCGCCTTGCGCGAGACGTTCGAGCGCGCGCGTGAGGCACGCCTGCTGACGCCACTGCGCGAAGCTGCTGCCGGTCTCGGCGATGAACAGCCGGCTCAGCGTGCGCGCCGACAAGCCCGCCCACGCGGCCCATTCGTCGAGCGTGCGCGCATCGTCGGGACGGCCGAGGATCGCGTTGGCAATGCGCACGAGCCGGCGGTCGGTGGGCATCGGCAGATGCAGCGGCTCGTGCGGCGCGCGGCGCATTTCGTCGAGCAGCACGCAGCTCATGCGCTCCTGTTCGTCGTCGAGACGGCATTGCGTGGCCCACGACACCGCGCGCCGCACCAGCGCGCGCATCAATTCGCTGATGCTCATCACGCACGGCCGCGCGGGGAGATTGACGCTCGCGGCCGGCGTGATCACGACGCTCCAGCCGCTCATCGCGCCGCTGATGCTGACCTTGTGCGCTTCGCCCGGCGGAATCCAGCCGGCGCGATGCGGCGGCAATAGCCATGAACCGTGCTGCGTGCGGACATGCGCGAGTCCGCTCTCGACGCAGAACACCTGGCCGCGCAGATGACTATGCCAATCGATTTCGCGCGTGCCGAGCTGGTAGTTGCTATCCACTTCATGTTCGCCCCACACCGCGATCAGTGGCGGACCGTCCGCGCGTTCGCTCGGGTCCTGCGCATCGACCGGGGATGCATTGCTCTGGCGAGCGGTGTCGTGTTTGGCCTGCGGTGAAAGTTGGGTGCTGCTTCGATCCGTATTTTTATGCGCGCTTTTTTGCATGGTTTTTGGGCCGCTTTTTTTGCATGAACGAAGGCGAAGTTTCGATTGATGTCTTTTGAATAACGATCCCATGCCGATGACTGGAAATCATTAGTTTTTGTCTAAACAACGTTATCAGCTTTTGCATTGAAGGTCCAACAATGCGTGTCAAGGCAAGTTGCCCGACCAATGGAGTATTCAATGCAAGGATGTGCTGATAGGCGCCGCGTTGCACGCACGGGTTCGGAGGCGTCGGCCACGCGCCGGCCTGACTCTCGATGGCTTGCGGCGTGCGCGACATCGAGCGTGAGATCGAGCGCGAAACTGACCGCGAGATGGAGCGCCAAAGCGGCCGCGCTCGCGATGCTGATCGCATCGGCCGGCTGCGTGACGAGCAGCGGACTCGCGCCGGTGGGCAAGCTGAGCGAGCCGTCGCAATTGTCCGCGTCGCGAAGTCTCGCGGGCATCGATGCGCATCGCGCATGGCCCGCCACTGACTGGTGGGTTAGCCTCGGCGACGCGCAATTGACGTCGCTGATCGACACCGCGCTCGCGGGCAATCCCGATCTCGCGATGGCCGACGCCCGCGCCCGCGACGCGCAATCTCAGGTGGCCGAAGCGTATGCCGCGCGCTTTCCAACCGTGACGGCCAACGCGAACTTCACCGCGCAGCGCCAGTCCGCCACCGTGTATAGCGAAGAGGAAGGTGGCGGCTTCTTCTATCACACGCGCGGCATCAATCTCGGCTTCAACTGGGATCTCGATCTATGGGGCGGCAAACGCGCCGCGTGGGAAGCCGCGCTCGGCGAAGCGCGCGCCGCGCAGATCGATGCGCAGGCCGCGCGCATTCAGTTGTCGGTGAACGTGGCGCGCGCGTATGCGAATCTGAACTACGCGTATGCGCAGCAGGAAGTCGCGCAGGCGGAAGCCGATCGCGCGAACGAGGCCCACACGCTGACCTCGCAACGCGTGCGCAAGGGCATCGACAACCAGGCGCAGCTCAAGCAATCCGACAGCGAAGTCGCGAGCGCCGTGCAGCAGCAGGCGCTCGCGGAGCAGGAGATCGCCAGCGCGCGCATCGCCCTCGCGGTTCTGCTCGGACAAGGCCCCGACGCGGGACTGTCGATCCGGCGTCCGGCCGCGTTGCCGGTGCCCGCGCTCGCGGTGCCGGCCGATCTGCCGGCCGACCTGCTGGGCCGCCGCGCCGACCTGGTCGCGGCGCGCTGGCGGGTCGAAGCGGCGAGCCGCAACATCGCCAGCGCGAAGACCGACTTTCTGCCGAACATCAGCATCAGCGCGATGGCGGGACTCGCCACGCGCGGCGGTGCGTCGCTGTTCCAGGCGGCCTCGCGCACCTACCAGGTGTCGCCCGCGATCAGCCTGCCGCTGTTCGACGGCGGCGCGCTGCGCGGCAATCTGCAGCACCGCGACGCGCAATACGACATCGCGGTCGCGCAATACAACAAGACGCTGATCGGCGCGCTCAACCAGGTCGCCGACAACCTGCACAGCCTGCAATCGATGCACGCGCAGATCGACGCGCAACAACACGCGCTCGACGCCGCGCAGGCCGCGTGGTCGCTTGCCGACCAGCGCTATCGCGCCGGCGTCGGCAGCTATCTGGAAGCGCTGGTGGTGCGTCAGCAACTGTTGCTCGCCAACAAGCGGATGGCGCAATTGCGCGCGCAACACGTCGATCTGTCGCTGCAACTGGTCGAGGCGCTCGGCGGCGGTTTCACCGCGCAGCCCAACGACTCCGCGTTCGCAGCGGTCTCTACTTCTCACGACATTCAAGCCACGCCATGAGCAGCGAAAAAGTTCTCGAACCCGTAGGTCAGGCCAGCGCGCCTGTGAATCAAACCACGCTGCGTCCGGGCGCCGCGCCCGACACCGCGAAGCAGGCGCCGCCGGGACCGTCCGGCCCGGCGCCGGGCGGCGCCGGTGGTGCGGGCGGCGCACCGACGCCGCCGAAATCCGGACGCCGCAAGCTGTTGCTGCGTCTGTTGATCGCGGTCTTCGCGATCGGCATTCTCGGCTGGCTGGTGTGGCACTTCCTGATCGGCCAGTGGTACGAGGCGACGGATAACGCGTATGTGCAGGGCAACGTCGTCGAGATCACGCCGCAGGTGCAGGGCACGGTGGTATCGATCGGCGCCGACGACGGCGACCTGGTCCGCGCGGGCGATGCGCTCGTGAAGCTCGATCCGAGCGACACCCAGGTCGAACTGGCGGGTGCGCAGGCCGCGCTGGCGAGTGCGGTGCGCAAGGTGCGCGGCCTGTACAGCAACGAGCGCGGTCTGCACGACAGCCTGAGCGGCTCGCAGGCCGAGGTCGATGCACGCCGCGCCGCGCTCGACAAGGCGCAGGCCGACTACGACCGTCGCCGCGAACTCGGCCGCACGGGGGCGATCTCGGCGGAAGAACTCGCGCATGCCCGCGACACGCTGGTGTCGGCGCAAAGCGCGTTCGTCGGCGCGCAAAGTGCGCTCGCGAATCTGCAGCAGCAGTATCAGACCAGCAAGGCGCTGGTCGACGATACCGGCGTCGCCTCGCATCCGGATGTGCAGACGGCCGCCGCGCGGCTGCGCGCCGCTTACCTGGAGAACGCGCGCGCCACGCTGGTGACGCCGGTCACGGGTTACGTCGCGAAGCGCACCGTGCAGTTGAGCCAGCGCGTGCAACCCGGTACGCCGCTGATGGCGGTGGTGCCGCTGCGGCAGGTGTGGGTCGACGCGAATTTCACGGAAAAGCAGGTCTCGGAGATGCGCATCGGCCAGCCCGTCGAGTTGCGCTCCGACCTGTACGGCGGCAGCGTGCGCTATAGCGGCAGGGTGCAGGCGCTGGGCGTGGGCACCGGCAGCGCGTTCTCGCTGCTGCCCGCGCAGAACGCGACCGGCAACTGGATCAAGATCGTGCAGCGTCTGCCGGTGCGTATCGAGTTCACCGATCCGCAGCAACTGGAAAAGCATCCGCTGCGAATCGGCCTGTCGATGCATGCCAGCGTCGATCTGCATAACCGCGACGGCGCGATGCTCGCGCATCAGCCGCCGGCCGAGCCGCTCTTCAGCAGCGATCTGTATCGCCAGCAATTGCAGCTCGCGAACGCGCTGGTCGACAAGGTGATCCACGACAACCTGCCGGCCGGCGGCACGCTCGCGAGCGTCAAATGAGCGCGCCCGCGGCTGTGGCCGGCAGCGATTTCCGGCCCCGCAGCGTACCGCTCACCACCTTCGGCCTCGCGCTCGCGGTGTTCATGCAGGTGCTGGACGGCACCATCGCCAACGTGTCGCTGCCGACCATCGCCGGCAATCTGGGCGTGAGCACGAACCAGAGCGCGTGGGTGATCACTACCTTCTCGGTGAGCAACGCGATCGCGTTGCCGCTGACGGGTTTTCTGGTGCGGCGCTTCGGCCAGGTCAAGCTGTTCGTGTGGGCGACCTTGCTGTTCACCTTCGCATCGCTGCTGTGCGGGCTCGCGCAGAGCCTGCCGCAACTGGTCGCGTTCCGCGCGTTCCAGGGGCTGGTGGCCGGGCCGATGATTCCGACCACCCAGGCGCTGATGCTGTCGATCTATCCGCCGGCGCGGCGCGGTTTCGCGCTGTCCATGATCGCGATGGTGACGGTGGTCGCGCCGATCGCGGGACCGCTGCTGGGCGGCTGGATCACCGAGAACTACTCGTGGGAATGGTCGTTCCTGATCAACGTGCCGATCGGCATCTTCGCATGTTCGATGGTGTATGCGCAGATGCAGGGGCGCCCTGAAACCACCGCGAAGGCGAAGGTCGATTACATCGGGCTGGCGGCGCTGATACTCGGCGTGGGCGCGTTGCAGATCGTGCTGGACAAGGGCAACGACGAAGACTGGTTCAACTCGACCTTCATCGTCTGGATGTCCGTGGTGGCCGCGTTCGGGATTCTGCTGTTCCTGATCTGGGAGCTGACCGAGCCGAATCCGATCGTCAACCTGCGGCTTTTCAAGCACCGCAATTTCGCCGCGGGCACGCTGACGCTGGTGCTGGCCTATTCGGCGTTCTTCGCGGTCAACGTGATCGTGCCGCAATGGCTGCAACGCACGCTTGGCTACACGGCCTTCTGGGCCGGCGTGGCGGCCGCGCCGATGGGGATCATTCCGGTGCTGCTGACGCCGTTCATGGGCAAGTACGCGCCGCGCTTCAACATGCGGATTCTGGTGTGCATGGCGTTCGGCATTCTCGGCTGCGCGTCGTTTCTGCGCTCGCAGTTCTTCCTCGACGTGGACTTCGAGCACATCGCATTGATCCAGTTGCTGCAAGGGCTCGGGCTGGCGCTTTTCATCATGCCGATCAACAGCATCCTGCTGTCGGATCTGAAGCCCGACGAGATCGCCGCCGGCTCCGGTCTGTCCACCTTCCTGCGCACGCTCGGCGCGAGCTTCGCGGTGTCGATCACGTCGTTCCTGTGGGAGCGCCGCGCGGTGCAGCACCACGCGCAGATCACCGAGAGCATCAGCGTGTTCGATCCGGCGGTGCGTCAGCAACTGCGCGTGCTGGGGCAGGGCAATCCGCAGACCGGCTACCAGTTGCTCGACCGGATGATCGATGCGCAGGCCTATCAGATCTCGTTCAACGACGTCGCGTTCGCGCTGGGCTGGGTGTACATCGCGGTGATCGTGCTGGTGTGGCTCGCGAAGCCGCCGTTTGGACCGAAGCAGGGCGGCGGAGGTGGTGCCGCGCCCGCGGGTGCGAAGCGCTAGAGGTCAGGTGTCATGTGTCGAGCGCGATGCGTGCGATGAAGAGCGTCTGGCGCCTGGCGTGAACTTAGGCGTTCACCCCTAAACGTCCGCCACGCGCCGCACGTCAAGCGCTACGCGGGAAACGAGTGTGTTCAAGGGCCGCGCGCCATGCGCGGCCCGCCGATTTAACCACTGCAAGGAAGCTGAATCATGAATGTGAGCCATCAACTCGCCGACTCCACGGTGTTCGATCTGTCCGGGTTTCCGTTGATCGTCGCGCGCAACGAGGCGATCGCGCCCGGCTACGCGGCCGCCTGGGAGCAGGACATGAACGCGCTGCTGGAAAGCGACGCGCCGTTCGTGCTGCTGTTCATCTCGCCGCGCCCCGAGGAAACCCACGAAGACCGCAAGCGGCGCGGCATGTGGCTGAAGACGAACCGCGATCCGCTCGCGAAGGTGTGCAAGGCGCTGATCACGGTCGAACCCGACGAGCGCGAACGCGAGGAGTCGAAGGCGGGCGCGGCGGCGATCGCCAAGGCCTTCGGCATCCCGCTCGAAGCGGTCGCCACGCTCGACGATGCCAGACAGATAGGTAGGCAACTGCTCGCGCAAGGACGAGACTAGCGCCGCCGTTCCGGTCGACGACGAGGCTGCGAAGACACTCGGGACGGTTATTTCAGTACACCAGAACGAACAGAAGAAACGGAGTATTCGAATGAATGGCCAGAATGATTACATTGACTTGCTGGTGCCGGCCGACGAGTGCGCGCTACGTCACCGCATCCTCGACGCGACCGCGGGCATGGGTTTCGACAAAGTGGTACTCGCGGTGCTGCCCGCGCAGGGCGTGTCGTTCGGCGCGGCGCACATGTGGAGCAATTGCGATCCGGAGTGGGAGCGGCGCTATCGCGAGCGGTCGTTCGACCTGATCGATCCGCTGCTCAGGCATTGCTTCAAGTCGCGCTTGCCGCTGATCTGGGCGCCGGACTTTTTCGAGGCGCCGGCGCAGCGCGAGTTTCACGACGAAGCCAGCGCGTATGGCCTGAACCGTGGCATCACCTTGCCGTTGTACGGTCTGAAGGGCGAGGTGGGCATGCTGACCTGCGCGGTGCACGACGCCTGCGCGATGAGCTACGAGCAATGTCTGCGCTGCCTGCCGCGGCTATCCTTGCTGCGCGACATCACAAGCGAGGCGATCGGCCAGTTCGGTCTCGATCCGAAACCGGGCATCGCGCCGCGACTCAGCCGGCGCGAGACCGAATGCCTGCGCTGGCACGCGGTCGGCAAGACCTCGTGGGAAATCGGCCACATTCTCAACGTGAGCGAGTCCTGCATCAATTTTCATTTCAACAACATTCGCCGCAAGTTCAACGTGTCACGTCGTCACGAGGCGGTGCTCAAGGCGATCGAGTGGGGGCTGTTGAGCGTCGGCGATATGACCGCGGGTCTCGCCGCCAACTGACCCGTTCGACCGAACCGATCCAACCGATCCAACCGACCCAGCCATTCCCAGCGATAGCCAGCGGTCGAGAAAACTGTTGAGCCAGACCACGCCGGCGCGATCGTGCCGATGCCCTTCACGGGTCTGGGCAGGAATGTCCTGCGCGCCGGGTGCGCCGAGTTTATGGGCAGCCGCGGCCGACCAGCGCCGCATCATCTGATAGCTGACCTCGGGGTGAAACTGCACGCCGAACGCGGCGGGCCCGTAGCGCACCGCCTGGTTTTCGAACTGCTCGCCCACGGCCAGCCGTTCCAGACCGGTCACACTCTCGAAACCCTCCCGGTGCCATTGGTAGACCCGCTCCGGCCATTGACACAGCGCGCGTCCGGACAACGTCGGCTTGATCGGCCAGTAGCCGATTTCGGCGATGCCGTCGCGATGCGCGCTGACCTTGCCGCCGAGGTGGCGAATCATCATCTGCGCGCCGAGACAGATGCCGAGGAACGGCGCCTGTTCGCGCAGCGGCACGCCGATCCAGTCGGTTTCCGTGCGAATCCACGCGTCGCTATCGTTCGCGCTCATCGGGCCGCCGAAGATCACCGCGCCCGCGTGATCGCGCATGCTGGTGGGCAGCGGGTCGCCGAGTGGCGGACGGCGGATGTCGAGCTCGTAGCCGCGCTGCTGCAACAAACGGCCGACGCGACCGGGGCTCGACTGTTCGCGATGCAGCACGATCAGGATGCGGGCCGGCGCGTCACGTGGTGCGAGGACGGTCGCGTGGGGCGACGCGAGCAGCGATGCTGCGCCCGGCGCGCTGAATTGCGCTTCGTTCGGTACATCGTTCGGCACTTCGTTTTGCACGTCGTTGGACGTGTCGTGCGACGTTTCGTTTGAAGCAGGCAGGCGATTGGACATGGAGCGAAATGACGATCGATGGATTCAGCCAGGAATGCCGCGCAGCGCTTCGAACGACACCATCACGTGTTCGCGGTAGGCGGCCCGTTGCTGCAGGCGCCGGTACCACGCACCGACGTGCGGCAATGCCGGTCGTTCGACATCGAGCGAGAAGTAGCGGAACAGGGTCGCGCCGACGGGAATGTCGCCGAGTCCCAACGTATCGCCGCTCAGATACGGGCGGCTCGCGAGCACGCGGTCGAGCATCTGGAAGTGCTGCGTGCAGCGCGCGTTTTTCTCGCGCACCAGCGGCCAGTTGCGCTCGGCCTCGGGCGTGCGCACCATCGCCCAGAACAGCCCGGTCATCACGTCGGGTTCGAGCGTCGTTTGGCACCAGTCCATCCAGCGTTCGGCATGCGAGCGCGCGAACGGATCAGCGAGCCAGAACGGCGCCTGCCGCGTATGCGCGGCGAGCAGCCGCAGGATCGTGTGCGATTCCCATGCGATCTCGCCGTCGAGTTCGATCACCGGAATGCGGCGGGCCGGATTCATCGCTTCGAATTCGGCGGTCTCGCAGCCGCCGAATTCCCCGCCCAGCGGCACGTGGCGATACGTCAGACCCAGTTCGCCCGCGAGCCACAACACCTTCTGCACGTTGAACGAACTGCGTCTTCCCCAGATCGTCAGCATGTCGCGGCATCCTCCCGCGCGGGGCAGGCGGCGCTGAAGCGTTGCAGGCCGGCGGCGAGGTCGGCGATCAGGTCGGCGGGATCTTCGAGACCGATATGCAGACGCACGCCGATGCTGCCCTCCGGCCAGTGCGACGCGATCCGATGCTCGGCGAGATCGAACGGCACCGCGAGGCTTTCGAAACCGCCCCACGAGTAGCCGAGGCCGACCAGTTCGAGCGGGTCCAGCATCGCGGCGAGCGCGGCGTCGGGCGCGGCGTGCAGGATCACCGAGAACAGCCCGGACGCGCCCTTGAAGTCGCGCTTCCATAACGCGTGGCCGGGACAGTCGTCGAACGCGGGATACAGCACGCCGTTGACCTGCGGCTGCTGCCGGAGCCAGCTCGCCACCGCATGCGCGTTGTCCTGATGCTGACGCAGACGCACGCCCAGCGTACGCAGCCCGCGCAGCGCGAGGTACATGTCGTCCGGGCCGACGCACAGGCCGAGATCGCCGTGCAGTTGCTTGAGCGCGGGCCACGACGCGGCATTCGCCGACACCGTGCCGAGCATCGCATCGGAATGGCCGACCAGGTATTTGGTGCCGGCCTGGATCGACAGATCGACGCCATGATCGTGCGGCCGGTAGAACAGCGGGGTGGCCCAGCTGTTGTCGGCGATCACCGTGAGGCCGTGCGCGTGCGCGACGTTCGCGAGGGTCGCGACGTCCTGCACCTCGAACGTGTACGAACCCGGCGACTCGACGTAGATGGCCCGCGTGCGCGGCCGGATCAGCGGCGCGAGGTCGGCGCCGACGAGCGGATCGTAGTACGTGGTGTCGATGCCCATGCGCCGCAGCACCCCGTCGCAGGCATGGCGCACCGGGCCGTAGACGTTCGCGGTCATCAGCAGATGATCGCCCGGCGACAGGCACGTCAGCAGCGCGAGCGTGCACGCGGACAGCCCCGACGGACACAGCACCGCGCCCGCGCCGCCTTCGAGCTCGCACAGCGCATGCTCGAGCGCGTCCGAGGTCGGCGTGCCGCGCCGGCCGTAGATGTACGGCTGGGTCCGGTTGAGCAGATCGTGCGTGGTCGGGCTCAGCACCGTCGAGCCGTGATAGACCGGCGGGTTGACGAAGCCGTGATACGCGCCGGGATCGCGCCCGGCGAGCATGAGCCGGGTCGCGTCGGCGAACCGCTCCAGCTTCGGCGTGTACGGCGACGGCACGGCCGCCTTGGCGGCGTTCACGGCCATAGCAGGCTGCGCTCCCACGTCGCGCCGGCGCGGCGGTAACGCAGCCGCGTGAAGCGGCGTTCGGCATCCGATTGCCAGAACTCCACCTCGCGCGGCGACAGCGCATACATGCCCCAGTGCGGCGACACCAGATCGGGCTGCGCGGCGACCCGTGCGAGCTGTTCGTGCAGCGCGTGGCGCAGATCGTCGGCGCTCTCCAGCACTTCGCTCTGACGGCCGATCAGGATGCTGGCGCGCGAGCGTTCCGGGCGCGACATGAAGTCCGCGCGGCACGCGTCCTCGGACAGCCGCTGTACCGTGCCGCGAATGCGCACCTGCTGCGCGGTGGCGGGCCAGTAGAACGTGATCGCGGCGTTTGGCCGCTGCGTCAGTTGACGGCCCTTCGGGCTCGTCGCGTTGGCGGCGAAATGCCAGCCTTGCTCGTCCATGTTCAGCAGCACGACCGAACGCGCGTCGGGCGTGCCGTCGTCGTCGATCGTGGAGAGCGTCATCACCTGCGGCTCGTTGGCCTTCGCTTCGACGGCGGCGTCGAACCAGTCCGAGAAGAGCGCCTGCGGGGTGTCCGGCACGGCCTGCGTGTCGAACGGTTGACGGGCGCCGGCGAGCGTCTTGATCGACGTCAGGCGGGCTTGAAAGGGTGTCATGTCGTGGCGTGGTTCCATGGCGCGTGTGCGATTCCGCTGATGGGGTTCAGGTTACGCAATGCCGAATTGCGTGGCGCGCGCGAGCAGCCGGTGCGCGGCGAGATAGTCGGGGACTTCGGCGAGAAAGCCGTCCACCACCGCGGCGGCGACCCGCTTGCCGTTCGATTGTTCGCGGGCGGTGTCGAAGGTTTCGATCACACGCCGGGCCAATGCGACTTCGGCGGCCGTCGGCGTCAGCACGCGGTTGACGATCGGCGTGAGCGGCGCGTTGACGATCGCCTTCGCCTTGTAGCCGAGCGCGCGCGAGGTGCGCATGTCGGCCTCCGCGCCTTCGACATCGGCGTAGCTGTACGGGCAGTCGATCGCGGTCACGCCGACCGCCGCGCATTCGAGCAGGAAGCGCGAACGCACGTAGTCGAGTTCGTGACCGGCATGCGTGCGTTGCGCGCCGAGGTCCGCGACCATGTCCTCGGTGCCGACCAGCACCGCCGAGATGCGCTTGCTGCACCGCGCGATCGCCATCGTGTTGACCACGCCGAGCGGCGATTCGATGTTCGGCACGAGTTCGGTCGAACCCGGCTGGATGTCGTATTCGGCTTCGTAGCGGCTGACCGCTTCGTCGAGCGCGACGACCTGTTCGGGCGTCGACACGAACGACATCATGATGATGTCCGGACGGCTGCGCATCACCGCGCGCAGATCGTCGAGGCCGCCGTTATCGAGCGGATTGACGCGCACCGAGGTCAGCACGCCGGCTTCGCGCCAGCACTTCAGGACTTCGTCCGCGATGCGATGCGCGTCCGGCCGGCGCGCCGGCGGCGTGAAGGTTTCGAGTTCCTGAACGAGGACGTCGGCGCCGGTTTGCGGCCCGGCGAGCAGGGTGTCGCGATCGTGACCGGCCAGGAACAGCCAGGAACGGCGCAACTGCGGAGGACGTCGGTTGAGCAGGGGCATCGGGTATTCCTCTGAAGGCGCGAGCCTGATGGGTTCGCGCATAGCGTTGTTGACGATGAAGCGGACAGGGGCGCGCGGCACGCCGCCGCGAGCGACGGCGTGCAACGCGATACGACTGGGAAATAAAACCGGCAACGAAACTAAAACCGGCAACGAAACCGGCGATGGCGGTGACCGGGTTGACCGCGAACGGATGGCGGCGAGGCAGGCGCGCGAACGATGCGATACGCGGTGACGCGCGGTTGTACGCTGTCATGCGTCGCTTATGTGCTGCTTATGCGCTGCTTAAGCGTTGCTTATGCATTACTCATGCGTTCGTCGCACGCGATTGCGTCGGCCGGTGCGTTGGCGAAAGACCCCTGACGTCATGCATCGTTGAGACCGGCAAAGGTTAAACGGCGCGCCGGTCGGGAACAACTATCAGGAGTGTCAGTGTGGACGTTGCACTGTTGCGTGGCGCACGCGTCGCGATGCGTGGAACGACGACTGTGATCGATAGCGCCCAGGCGCCTGGCGGTGTGCATCGCGGATAGCGCACAATGGCATGACGCTTGATCATTCCAGCACGTGTTCACACCTTCATCGAGGAGAGCCGCCTATGAAAACGACAACCGACACCCCCGTCTCCACGCTGTCCGAAACAGATCTGTCCTTGCTGCGCGCGGCGATCGAACTCGCCGATGTATCGCGGAAAAACGGCCGCCATCCGTTCGCGGCGATCGTCGCCAACGAGCGCGGCGAGATCGTGGCAAGCGCGGGCAACAACTCGATGCCGCCCGAGGGCGATCCGACCCAGCACGCCGAACTGGCGGCCGCGGCGAAGGCCGCGCGCATCCTGTCGCCGGAAGCGCTGGCGAAGTGCACGCTCTACACGAGCGCCGAGCCGTGCTGCATGTGTGCCGGGGCGATCTACTGGTGCAACATCGGCCGCGTGGTGTATGCGCTGTCCGAGCATCGGCTGCTGACGCTGACCGGCGATCATCCGGAGAACCCGACTTTCTCGCTGCCGTGCCGCGAGGTCTTCGTGCGCGGACAACGGCGGATCGATGTGTTCGGCCCGCTGATCGAGGAGGAAGCCGAGCGTTCGCACATCGGTTTCTGGAAGTAGCGGGGCCCCTTCCGCAACCCCTTTCGCAACCCCTTTCTCGACGATTAGAGCGCCGTACCCAAACCGCCGCCGGTCCGCAGGTTCCCGCCCGTCGGCGAACGCGCTACCATCTTCCCCCGAGCGCCGGGATCCGAAACGGCGCCCCGCAATCCATCCAACCCGTCCAACCTTGTCCCACGCCGGCCAACGCGACCGCCAGACCACCTCATGAGCGACACTCCGCAGCCACCGTTTTCCATCCTCTTCGTCGACGACGACGAGCTGTCGCGCAACCACTTCGCGCGGGCGGTCCGCGCGGACTATCACGTCTACGTGGCCGGCACCGCGGACGAGGCGATGGCGGTGCTGAGCCGCCACGGCGCGGAGATCGCCGTGATGGTCACCGACTTCCGCATGCCCGGCCGCGACGGCGACGATCTGCTGCGCCAGGTGTCGCACGAGTATCCGCAGATCGTGCGCATTCTCGTCACCGCGTACGCCGACAAGGACATGCTGCTGAAGACGGTCAACACCGGCGAGATCTTCCGCATCCTCGAAAAGCCGTTGCGCACGGAGAAAGTCCGCGACGTGCTGCAACTCGCGATGACGCGTTATGCCGAGCGTGAGACGCGGCAACAGCGCCTGCTCGCGATGGATGAAACGCTGGCCTTTCTCGCGCATGAGCTGAACACGCCGCTCGCGGCGATCTCGCTGTTCGCGCAGTCGGTGGGCAACAACGTCGCCGAGCAATACGATCCGGAGCGGCAGAAGGAGATCGGCTACGCGGCCACGTCGATGCTGAACAACGCGCAGTATTGCCTGACGCTGATCTCGTCGTTCTGGGCGACGGTGCACAAGAGCGGCGGCCAGACCTCGGGCGGCAGCGTGAACCTGCGCGAAGTCACCGCGACGCGGCTGATTTCCACGTTGCTCGACACGTATCCGTTCACGGCGGCGCAGCGCGACTGGATCGAGGTGGACGTGCAGGGCGATTTCGTGGTCCGCACCATGCCGAACTGCGTGGCGCTGGCGCTGTCGTCGCTGCTGTCCAATGCGTTGCGGGCGCTGGAGGGCAGCGCCGGGCCGGCGCTGCGGCTCGAGGTGCGCGCCACGCCGGAACCCGAAATCCGCGTGCGCGACAACGGGCCGGGCATCGCGCCGGAAGTGATGGCGCGGCTGCTGCAGGACCCCATCACCACCTACGGCGGCTCGGGCGGTCATGGCATGGGGATGATCTTCTGCAATCGCATCATGCAGTCGTCGGGCGGTTCGCTGCGGGTCGATTCGACCTTCGGCGCGGGCACCACGGTGACGATGGCGTTCCCTCAGCAACCGGGCCGCGGCGCATAGTGAAGCGGATGACGCGTCGAAGGACGCGTCGGCCTGACCGGGCTGCAAGCGCTTTACTCAGAGCGTCAGTCAAAAGCCTATTCAAAGGGCCGCTTATGGGCCGCTCATGGGCCGCTCATTGGCCGATTAACGCGCCACTTTACGCGCCGCTTAACTCGCCACTTTACGCATCAGCAATGCGCGGGAAAGAACAACCGCGCTTGAAACAACGTCCCCCCTGCAACAACCTCCCCACGACAGCACATCGGCAACACAGCCCCGCGCACGAACGCGTTCGCGTTGTTATCACGGCGCTGAATTAGCAGTTGACGATTCATTGGTTCGTGCCCGCAAAGCGCGCTGCTACAGTGGCCGCCACGCTGACGGCACCAAACGTCGCGACTGACAAAACCAATCCACCGATATGGGGTTCACCATGAAGACCTGGACTCGCGGCGCGGCTATCGCCGGTCTGCTGCTGGCGCTCACCGGCATCGCGCATGCCGATCAACTCGACGACATCAAGAAGGCGGGCGTGCTGCGCGTCGCGACCTTCGACAGCAATCCGCCGTTCGGTTTCGTCGATCCGAAGAGCAACCAGATCGTCGGTCTGGATGTCGACTACGCGCGCGCGGTCGCCGCGAAGCTCGGCGTGAAGCTGGAGATCCAGCCCACCAATCCGGCCAACCGGATCGCGTTCCTGAAGTCGAACAAGGTCGATCTCGTGTTCGCGAACTTCACGATCACGGACGAACGCCGCAAGGAAATCGACTTCAGCACGCCGTATTTCGCGTCGGGCACGCAGTTCATCGCGAAGAAGGGCGTGCTGAAATCGCCGCAGCAGCTCGCGAGCCTGCGCATCGGCGCGGACAAGGGCACCGCCAACGAGCAGCAGGTGCGCGCGCAGTTCCCGGCCGCCACCATCGTCGCGTACGACGACACGCCGTTCGCGTTCGCCGCGCTGCGCGCCGGCAACGTGCAGGCGATCACGCAGGACGGCCCGAAGCTGGTCGCGCTGCTCGCCAACGTGCCGGACAAGGACAGGTACGAGATCCCGCCGTTCACGATTTCCAACGACTATGAAGGCGTGGGCGTGCCGAAGAACCAGCCGCGTCTGCTGAGCGTGGTCAACGAGACCTTGCAGGATCTGGAAGCGCGGGGCAACGCCGCGAAGATCTACGACCAGTGGTTCGGCCCGAAGAGCCGCGCGCCGCTGCCGCGTCTGTTCAAGATCGGCGATCCGCAGAAGAGCTGAGCGTTCCGCCTGGCGTAGTCCGGCCCGCCGCGCATTCGACGGCGGGCCGATTCATTTTGTACCGCAATCCGATGGTGTCCCGACGATGACGACCGACACGTGGCTCGAACCGCGTTACGCCGCGTGGATCTGGCATGGCTTCGCGATGACGCTGGCGCTGTCCGTCTGCGTGATCGTGGCCGCGACGCTGCTGGGCTTCGGGCTGGCACTCGCGCGCAGCGCACGGGCTGCCGCGCCGCGACGCGCGGCGGCCGCTTACGTGCTGATCTTTCGCAACTCGCCGCTGATCGTGCAACTGCTGTTCTGGTATTTCGGCGCGGCCGCGCTGATGCCTGAGAACGCGATGAGCTGGCTCAACACCCCGCACGTGGCGACGATTCCGACGTTCATCGGGGCGCTCCCGCTGGGCTGGCCGAGCTTCGAATTCGTGGCCGGCTGGATCGGCCTCACGTGCTACACGACCACCTTCATCGGCGAGGAGTTTCGCGCCGGGCTGCGCGGCGTGCGCGACGGCCAGTATCAGGCGGCGGCCGCGCTCGGCCTCACGCGCTTCGCCGCGTTCCGCCACGTGATCCTGCCGCAGGCAATACGAATCGCGACGCCGCCGCTCGCCGGGCAGTATATGAACGTGGTGAAGAATTCGTCGCTGACCATGGCGATCGGGCTGGCCGAGTTGTCGTACTCGTCGCGCCAGGTCGAGACGGAGACGCTGAAGACGTTCCAGTCGTTCGGCATGGCGACGCTGCTGTACATGGCGATCATCGCGGCGATCGAAATCGCGCTGCTGCTGCGGCGGCGACATGCGACGCAAGGCACGCGGGCCGCGCGGGCCAGGCGTTCGGCGGCCGGCTGGGGCGCGCCGCGCGGAGGCCGCTCATGACCGCGCCCGACTGGCTGCCGATTCTGCGCTACCTGCTGCTCGGCACCTTTCCCGACGGCCCGCTCGGCGGCGTCGCGTTGACCGTGGTGTTGACGCTGGCCTCGGCGTCGCTGTCGGCGCTGCTCGGCCTCGCCGGCGGCGTGGCGCTGGCGATGACGCGCGGCGCCGCGCATCTGGCCTTGCTCGTCGTGGTCGGGCTGTTCCGCGCGGTCCCGGTGCTGATGCTGATCTTCTGGACCTTCTTCCTGATGCCGGTGCTGCTGCACGCCGACGTGCCGGGACTGGCGACCGTGGTGTGCGCGCTCGCGCTGATCGGCGGGGCGTATCTGTCGCATTCGGTGCATGCGGGGATCGTCGCGATCGGCGATGGGCAATGGCAGGCCGCGCTGTCGCTCGGCATGACGCGCGGCCAGGCGTTGCGTCATGTGCTGCTGCCGCAGGCGGTGCGGGTGATGACGCCGTCGTTCGTGAACCAGTGGGTGTCGCTGACCAAGGACACGTCGCTCGCGTATATCGTCGGCGTGCCGGAATTTACCTTCCTCGCCAATCAGATCAATAACCGGCTGATGGTGTATCCGGCGCAGATCTTCCTGTTCGTCGGGCTCGTCTATCTCGTGCTGTGCTGCGGGTTTCAGTGGGGCGTGACGCGCTTGCTGAACGCGCGTTTCGATACGGCGAGGCAGCACGGCGGGTAAGCGTGCATGGCCGGTGCGTCGCGCGAACGAACCATTAAGAAGACTGGAACGACGCGCCGCCCGGCGCATTTGACGTGGATCAAGGTGCGCAGGGAGGCGCACTGTTACTGTCGGCGCCATCTCGAAATCGCGCTACAGGTCTTCGTCAAGCCATGGTTCATCACACGCTGGATGTCGAAATAGGGCAACTGGTCAGCGGCTCGATGCTGGAGTGCCCGCCGCACACGTCCGTCCACGAGGCCGCCCGCCGCATGGCCGACGAACGGCGCAGCGCGATCGTCGTGATGGACGGCGCGCGCGCCGTCGGCATCTGGACCGAGCACGACGCGCTCGCGCTCGCCGACGAACCCGATCGGACCGATATCCGCAATATGCCGGTCGAGGCGGTGATGAGCCGCCCGGTGATCGCGCTGCCTGGCCACACTCGTCTTGGCGACGCCGCGTTGCAGTTCCGCAGCGGCGGCATCCGCCATTGCCTCGTGACCGACGAGCGCGGGCATTCGCTCGGCATTCTCACGCAGACCGACTTCGTGATGAATCAGGGCGCCGAGTTCTTTCTGCGGATGAAGACGATCGATTCGGTCAACGCGGCCGCGCCGGTGCTGGTCGATCACGAACTGAGCGTGAAGGATGCGATGCGTCTGATGCGCGCGCAACGATTGAGCGCGGTCGTGGTCGCGTATCCGGATGGCGTGCATGGGATTCTGACCGAGCGCGACATCGTCGGGCTGGTGGCGAACGGTTCGCTCGACGATGCGCCGGAGCGGTTCGCGGCGGGGCCGGCGCAAGGCATCGTCAATGCCAATGCCAACGCCACCGTCGGCTTCCACGCGAGCCGTCCGCTGCGCTGCCTGCGCCAGTCGCAGAGCCTTTACGCCGCGCGTCAGTATCTGATCGAACACCGGATGCGGCACGTCGGCATTCTCGATCAGCACGACGCGCTGGTCGGCGTGCTCGGTCTCGCGGACATCCTCGACGACATCGAGCACGAGTATGTGCAGGAGTTGCAGATCGCGCTGCGCGAACGCGACGACGCGTTGTTCGAGTCGCGCTACAACCTGCGTCTGGCCGACCGGGTCGTCGAATCGTCGCTGGACGGCGTGATGGTCACGGATCTGAACGGCACCATCGAACGCGTCAACCCGGCCTTCACCCGCCTGACCGGCTACGCGAAAGCCGAGGTGGTCGGGCGCAATGCGAACCTGCTGAGTTCCGGCCGTCAGGCGGCGGGCTTCTATCGCGCGCTATGGGAGAGTCTGCGCGAACACGGGCACTGGCAGGGCGAAATCTGGAACCGCAAGAAAAGCGGCGAACTGTACCTCGAATATCTATCGATCTCCGGCATCTGCGACGAGAGCGGCCGCTACACGCATTACGCGGCGATTTTTTCCGACATCACCGGGCGACGCCTCGCCGAGGAACGCCTCAGCTATCTCGCCACCCACGACGCGCTCACCGGGCTGCCCAACCGCACGCTGTTCAGCGAACGGCTCGAACACGCGATGGCGCGTGCGCAACGCGCCGGCAAGCGGGTCGCGGTGATGTTCGTGGACCTCGACCGCTTCAAGCTGATCAACGACACGCTCGGCCACGGCATCGGCGATGAAACGTTGAAGGTGATCGCCGGGCGCTTGCGTCACGGCGTGCGCGAAACCGATACGGTCGCGCGGCTTGGCGGCGACGAGTTCACGATCGTCGCCGAGGATATCGAGGATATTCGCGACGTCGGCCGGATCGCGCAGTCGCTGCTGGAGGTGATCGGCCGGCCGGTGAGCGTCGGCGCGCAGAGCGTGTTCGTCACGCCGAGCATCGGCATCAGCATGTTTCCCGACGACGGCGCCGATCCGAAACAACTGCTGATGCAGGCCGACCGCGCGATGTACGAAGCGAAGGAAGTCGGCAAGAACAACTTCCAGTTCTTCGCGGCGACCATGACCTCGTCCGCGAAGGAGCGCATCGTGCTCGAAGGCGAATTGCGCGAGGCGCTGCTGAACGGCGAATTCCGTCTGCATTACCAGCCCGAGTACGACCTGCGCAGCGGCGCGCTGACGGGTGTGGAGGCGCTGATCCGCTGGCAGCATCCGCGGCGCGGGCTGGTCGGGCCGGACCAGTTCATTCCGGCCGCCGAGGAGTCGGCGCTGATCGTGCCGATCGGCGGCTGGGTGTTGCGCGAGGCGTGCCGTCAGGCGCGCGCGTGGCTCGACGAGGGCTTCGAGTTCGGCCGCATCGCCGTCAATCTGTCGGGCAAGCAATGCCGCCACGATGGTTTCCTGCACGAGCTGGCCGGCGTGCTGAGCGACACCGGACTACCGGCGCGGCGGCTGCAGTTCGAACTCGTCGAAAGCATGGCGATGACCGGCCGCGACGAAACCGCCGCGTTGCTCGGCGAGCTGGCGCGGCGCGGCATCAGCCTCGCGATCGACGACTTCGGCACCGGCTATTCGGCGTTCGCGTATCTGCAGAGTCTGCCGGTCGATACGCTGAAGATCGACCGCTCGTTTCTCGCGCAGATCGGCGAGCGGATCGATGCGCCGATCGACGAGCGCGAGGCGGGCGCTGCCGACGGCGCGATCGTGCGGGCCATCGTCGCGATGGCGAAGGCGCTGGGCATCACGGTGGTCGCCGAGGGGGTGGAGTACGACGCGCAGTGGCGCTTCCTGCGCGAGATCGGTTGCGACCGGGTGCAGGGGTATCTGCTCGGCCGGCCGGTGCCGGCGGAGCGGTTGGCGCGCGGCGCGCGCGTCGGCGGGGCAGAAAGCGGAGCAGAAAGCGGGGCGGGGAACGTGGCGGGAAACGTGGCGAAAAGCGACGCGAAAAGCGGCGTCGCCCTCACCGCATCGGCACAGGCTTGACCGGCCCGGCAGAACGGGCGGCAAGCACCGGACACGCGGAATCACAAGGCAGAGCGAACAGGCCGAGCCGGTAGAACCACAGGCAGAACCAGGGCACAACCATGCGCGAGAATCTCCCCGTCACCGACGACGAATACGTGCTGTCCGGACAGGACGTGATCATCACCCGCACCGATCTGCAAGGCCGCATCGTGTACGCGAACGAAGCGTTCCTGCGCAGCAGCGGCTATCCGCATGCCGAGGTGATCGGCGCGCCGCAGAATATCGTCCGTCATCCGGAGATGCCGGAGGAAGCGTATCGCGACCTGTGGGACACGATCGGCCGCGACCGGCCGTGGACCGGCGTAGTGAAAAATCGCCGCAAGCAGGGCGGTTTTTACTGGGTGCTCGCGAACGTGACGCCGGTGTTCGAACGCGGCGAGAAGGTCGGCTACATGTCGGTGCGCACCAAACCGACAGCCGTGCAGATCGCGCGCGCCACGCGGCTCTATGCGAAGCTCGCCGCGCCTCGCGGCCGGCATCTGCGGCTGGCGGGCGGCACGCTGGTGCGTAACGGCGTCGCGGGGCTGGCCGACCGGCTGCTGCGCCTGCCGGTCAATCTGCGCGTGTGGGCCACCATGGCGGCGTTGATCGCGGTGATCGTGCTGGAGGCGTGTGTCGCGAGCGGCGTGTTCCTGGCGCATGGGTGGACGGCGGCATCGTCGCCGGCCGGGGCCGCCTCGCAAGCCGCGCGGCTCTGGCAGGCGTGGCTGCTCGCGGGCGCCGGCGGCGGTGTCGCGATCGCGTGCGGAATCTATCTGACGCGCAATCTGCTGATGCCCTTGCAGGCGCTCAACGCGGGCGCGCTGAGCGTGTTGAACGGGCACATCCAGCAGGCCTTTCCCGAGCGCGGCGACGCGCAGACGCGCATGCTCGGCCGCATGCTGAACCAGATGAACGCGAAGCTGGTCGGCGTGCTGATCGACGCCAAGCTGTCCATCGACGCGATCCGCGACAAGACCCACGAGTTCGCGCGCGGCAACGGCGACCTCGCCACTCGTACCGACGAGCAGGCGAGCGCGATCGAACAGACCACCGCGAGCCTCGCCGAAATCACCGAGACCGCCGAACAGAACGCGCTCGGCGCGGAGCGCGCGAATACCTCCGGCCGCCAGACCGCCGAATCCGCCGAAGTCGCGGCCGGCGAAGTGCAGAAGACCGTCGCCGTGATGGAGCGCGTGCGCGAGCATTCGCGCAAGATTTCGGACATCACGTCGGTGATCGATGCGATCGCGTTTCAGACCAACATCATCGCGTTGAACGCGTCGGTGGAAGCGGCGCGCGCCGGCCAGTACGGGCGCGGCTTCGCGGTGGTGGCCTCGGAGGTGCGCAGTCTCGCGCAGCGCGCGGCCGGCGCGGCGAAGGAGATCAAGAACCTGATCGAAACGTCGTTGCAGACCGTCACCACGGCCACGCAGACGGCCGCGCGCGCGGGCGAAACCATGAACACCGTCGAGCAGACGGTCACGCAGTTGACCCGCACGCTGTACGACATCGCGCTCGCGAGCCGCGGGCAGAGCGTGCAGATCGCGCAGATCAACGAGGCGGTCGGGCAGGTGGCCGGCCTCACGCAGCGCAACGCGGCGCTGGTCGAGCAGTCGGCGGTGGCGTCGAGCGATCTGCAGCAGCAGACACAGTCGATGGAGACGGCGATGAGTATTTTCGATTTGCGCGGCGACACGCCGGAGCGGCCGGAGGGCGCGCAGTCTCAGCCCGAACTGCTTGCCCGCAACCAGCCCAGCAAGGGCCGCAACTTCTCCCGGTACTCGTTGCGCGGCGGGTGCACGAGGTAGTACCCCGCGCCCGTCTCCACGATCCGCTCGAACGGTGTCACCAGCGAGCCGTTCGCCAGATTTTCCTCGACCAGGTTCAGATCGCCGAGCGCGACGCCTAGGCCGCGCACCGCCGCGCTGAACGCGAGGTCGAGCGTATCGAAGACCTGCTCGCGATACGTATGCGCGGCGAGGTTGCCTTCCTGCTGCAGCCACATCATCCAGCCACGCCGGCCGAAACTCGAATGCAGCAGCGTGTGCTGTTTCAGATCCTCGGGCACGGCCAGCGGCGGCGTGCCGTTCGCGATCTGCGGCGAGCAGACCGGCGTGAGCCGCTCGCGCATCAGACAGGTCGATTCGAGTCCTTCCCAGTTGCCGGTGCCGAACAGGATCGCCGCGTCGAGCGTGCCTTCGCCGAAATTGGTGGGCAGGAACCACGCGGTGTCGATGTTCAATTGCGTGCCCGGCACCTGCGCGTAGAAGTCGGACAGGCGCGGCAGCAGCCAGCGCGTGGCGAGCGTGGGCGTGACGCGCAGCGTGATGGTCTGGCCGCCGGTGTTCGCGATGTGCATGGAGCGCCGCGCGGTGGCAAGTAGTTCCTCGACGATCGGCACGAGCCGCTGACAGGCGGACGTGGGCACCACCATGCGCGTGTGCCGCACGAACAACGCGCAGCCGAAATACTCCTCGATCTGCTGGATGTGCCGGCTGACCGCGCTCTGGCTCAGGAACAGCTGCTGCGACGCGGCCGTGAAATTGCCGCAGCGCGCGACCACCAGCAGCGTTTGCAGCACGTTGAACGGCGGATAGCGTTCGATCTTCATTTATGCACATCTCGCATGGTAACCATGAGATTTTACCGTTTGTCGGCGGTAATTTGGCGGCCTTAAATCGGACTCAGGTTCTGCATGACGGCGTGTTTCAGGCGCCGTCGCGGATGCATCGTCGTACCTGAAAAGTCAGGCGCGGCAAAGGCCGGCAAGATGTCGCGCCGGTCTGGACGAGCGATTTGAGGGAGCTTTCGCATGACCCATCCGGGGTTTGCGCCGCACGCGGGGGAGCCTCCGCGTCCGGCATCCATTCATGCACACGGTGGAAATGGGGCCGGGAGTGCGGCCGGGAGTGCGGCCGAGCCTGGCGACGATGCCAACGCCGCGCGCCGCGCGCCGCGCTGGCCCGACGCGCACCGCTCATGCGTCGCGCTGGCGTTCGATCTCGACGGTCCCACCGGCGACGCGATGCTCGACGGTTCGATCTGGCGCAACCCCGCGTATTTCACGCTCGGCAGCTACGGACCGTGGCGCGCGCTGGGGCGTTTGCTCGACATGCTGAACGAGCGCCGCGTGCCCGCGACCTTCTTCGTGCCCGCGTGGGTCGTCGAAAACTGGCCGCGCCAATGCGCGGCGATCCTCGAAGGCGGCCATGAAATCGGCTATCACGGTTACCGTCACGAAGCCTTCTGGACGCTCGACGCCGCCGGCCAGCGCGCGGTGATGGCGCGTTCGGCGGAGGTCTTCGAGCGTTACCTCGGCATGCGTCCGGTGGGCTTTCGCACGCCGTCGGGCGACTGGGGCAAGGACACGATCCGCGTGCTGCTCGAAGCCGGCGTGCGCTATTCGAGTTCGATGCGCGGCGACGACCGCCCGTATCTGCTGCGCGCGCCGGGCATCGCCGAGCCGATGGTGGAAATCCCCGGCCGCTGGGAACTGGACGATTACGCGTCGCTCGCGTATCACCGCAAGCCGGATTTCCCGGCGAGCCTGGACCGCATCGCCAGCTACGACACCACGTTCGACAACTGGCGCCGCGAATTCGACGGCTCGCATCGCGACGGACTCTGTTTGACCACGCTGTTTCATCCGAAGGTATCCGGCAAGCCGGGCCGTATCGCGCTGCTCGACAAACTGCTCGACCACATGCACGCGCAGGGCGACGTGTGGTTCGCGACCTGTCGCGACGTCGCGCAACACTGGCTCGATGTCAATGAAGTTGCGGCGCAGGCCGGCGAACGGGGGCTGCGCGCATGAGAACGATCCATTGGCCGGACGGCGCGCGTTGCGCGGTGGCCGTCACCGTCGACTTCAACGACGAGCACGGCATCCTCACCCAGGAGCCGCGGATTGCGGGCCGCGAGAAATCGCTGTCGGTATGGCGCTACGGCGCGAAACGCGGGGTGGACCGCGTGCTCGACGCGCTCGCCGAGTTCGGCGTGCGTACGAGCTGGTTCGTGCCGGGCCGCGTCGCGCAGACGCATGCCGCGCTGCTGCAACGCATCGACGCGCAAGGTCACGAAATCGGCACGAGCGGGTTTCGCTGCGAGGACTTCGACGCGCTGACGCTCGACGAACAGAAGGCCGCGTTCCATGCGGGCCAGCAGGCGCTGCTCGGCACGATCGGCCGGCGCGCCGAGGGCTTCCGCTCATTCACGGGCAACTGGGCGACCGGCTTCGCCGATTTCCTGCGCGCCGAAGGCGTGACGTGGTCGTCGTCGTGGCGCGGCGACGATCTGCCGTATTTCCATCTGCCCGATGCGAACGCCGCCACGACCATGTCCGATGCCGCCGACGCCGCGCACACCGCGCCGCTCGTCGAGCTGCCGCTGCACTACGAACTGGAGGACGAGCCTTACTTCGTCTACAACCTGTCGCCCGCGGTGCCGGTCGGCCAGCCGCGCATTCCGTCGTATCGCGAGGTGCTGTCGAACTGGAAGCAGGACTTCGCGGCGTTTCATCGCTTCGGTCTGTGTTTCGTGCTGCGGCTGCATCCGGAACTGATCGGCACCGCGGGACGCATCGACGTCTTGCGCGAGTTGCTGGCCGACATGCGCGCGCACGACGGCGTGTGGTTCGCGACCGGCGCGCAAATCGCCCAATGGTGGCGGCAGAACGTCGACGGCAACGAGCCGGGGCATCCGGTCGAGATTTTCGCGCGGCATCGGGAGACACAGCGATGAGCGCGGCTCTGCTTGACACCGCGCTGGCGCGTGCGTCCGCGAACAACGCCGCCGACGATCTGTCGTTGTCGCAACGGCTCGCGGCCTTCGTCGCCGGTGTCGCCGACGAAGCGATTCCCGCGAAGGTCGTCCAGCGCGCCAAACGTCATCTGCTCGACACGCTCGGCGCGGCGCTCGGCGGCGCGTCGGCGGCGGAACCGCGCAGCGCGCGGGCGGTGACGGCCATCGACGGTCCCGGTCGCGCGCCGGTCTGGGGGACGCGCGATACGCTCAGTCCGCGCAACGCGGCCTTCGTCAACGGCGTGGCCGCGCATGCGCTCGAACTCGACGACTCCGGCGGCTGCGATCACTCCGGCGCGGTCGTGCTGCCGGCCGCGTTCGCCGCGCTGTCGTGCACGCCGCGTCCGGTATCGGGACGCGCGTTCCTGAGCGCGATGGTGCTCGGCTACGACGTCGGCCGCCGCGTGCTCGAAGCCTGCGGCGGGTACTCGCCGCACAACGCACGCGGCTGGCATTCGACGATGAGCTGCGGCGTCTTCGGCGCGGCCGCCGCGAGCGCGCGCGTGTTCGGGCTCGACGCCGCGCGCACCGGCGCCGCGCTCGGTCACGCGGGCAGTTTCAGCGGCGGCTTGTGGGGCTTCATTCACGACGCGTCGCAAACCAAGCGCATGCACACCGGCCGCGCGGCCGAAGGCGGCCTGCTCGCCGCGCTGCTCGCGCAACACGACGTCAGCGGCCCGACCCAGGTTTTCGCCGACGTTTGGGGCGGCTTCTTCAACGCATTCGCGCCGGACACCCACGATCGCGCCGCGCTGCTGCACGAACTCGGCGACACGTGGAAGCTGATGCGCTGCTCGATCAAACCGCACGCGTCCTGCCGCAGCGCGCACGCCGCGGTCGATGCGATGCTCGCGCTGATCGGCGAACGTCCGTACGATCCGCAACGCGTGCGTGGCGTGCACGTGCGGCTGAGCGAATTCGTCGGGCGGATGTGCGGCGGCCGCGATCTGCGCAACCTCGCGTCGTCGCAGATGAGCTTGCCGTATGCGCTCGCCGCGGTGCTGGTGCACGGTCATGCGGGCATCGATGCGTATGCGGAAGCGGCGCGTCGCGATCCGCGCATCGCCGCGATGCTCGAATGCATCACGCTCGAGACCGACCCGGCGATGTCGGATCTCGACGAGCCGGTGATCACGCTCGATCTCGACGGCGAGCCGCCACGCTCGCGCCAGGTGCTGACGCCGCTCGGCGATCCGCTGAATCCGCTGCCGGATGCCGACCTGTTGTCGAAGTACCGGTCGCTGGCCACGCTGGCGCTCGAACCCGCGAGGGCGGACGCGCTGGCCGAGGCGATCCTCGACCTGGACAATCTCGCCGACGCCCGCACGCTCCTCGCGTGGCTGCCCGGCGACGCGGACGCGCGCCCGCTGCTGCGTTAGCCGGCAAGGCCGTGGACGAACCGCAGCGTTGCGAACCGCCGGAATGGAAACACGAAACACGAAACGCCAGACAACGAATTTTTCGAAGAGGTGACCATCATGTACAAGCATCTGCCACGCGCTTTTCTTCGTCCGCTTGCGGCCGGTCTTTGCGCGTTGCTGTTCAACGCGGTTGCGCACGCCCAGGCGTTGCCCGAGCCGATCGCCAAAACCCACGTGATCAAGGTGGCGGTCAACTCGATCTATCCGCCGATGGAATACAAGGACCCGGACACCGGCGAACTGGTGGGCTTCGACATCGATCTCGGCAACGCGATCGCGAAGCAGCTCGGCGTGAAACTGGAGTGGCAGGAGTCGGCGTTCGAGCAGTTGTTGCCGTCGCTCGCCACCGGCCGCGTCGACATGATCCTGAGCGGTCTGAGCGACGTGCCGGGCCGGCGCGATACCGCGGACTTCCTCGACTACCTGAATTCCGGCGCGCAGTTCTACGTGCTCAGCAGCGCCCAGGGCGGTGCGATCCATCAGGCGGCCGACCTGTGCGGCAAGGCGGTCGGCACCAGCCGCAGCACGTCGTTTCCCGCCGATACCGCCGCGTGGAGCGCGCAGCATTGCGCGGGCAAGGCGCCGGTCACGGTGGTGGGCACCGAGGACACCTCGTCGGCGCGCATGCAGTTGAAGCAGGGGCGCATCGTCGCGGGCGTGCAGGGTAGCGAAACGCTGCCGTACGCGATGAAGCTCGAACCGAATACCTACAAACCGATCGGCGAACCGTTCGCGACCTCGCCGGAAGGCATCGCGATCGCGAAGTCGAATCCGAAGCTGCGCGACGCGGTGAAGGCGGCGCTCGACAGGCTGATCGCCAACGGCACGTATCAATCGATCGCGGCGAAGTGGGGCTTGCAGTCGAGCGCGGTGCAGCAACTGACGATGAACGGCGCGAAGTAACCGGAAGTCGCGTGAAGTAGCGGGAGGTCGCGAGCACCGGCATTGACGGGCATCGGCGGGCAGCAGCGGGAAAATGCGGCCCGCCTCAACCCACCTTGTCGTTCAGCCACGCCGCGAAGGCGGACGCGAGCGGCATGTCGGACAGCTCGTGCGGCGTCACCAGGTAGTACGCATGCCGCGACGGCACGGTGAGGCTGAACGGGCGGACCAGGGTGCCGTCCTCGAGATCGTCGCGCACCGAAAAGCTATCGCCGAGCGCCACGCCCTGGCCGTGCACCGCGGCTTCGATGCCGATGTGCGCATTGCCGATTTCGAGAATCCGCAGGCCCTCCAGTTTGTCCGCCGACGCCTGGGCGAGCCAGCGCATCCACGAACCGGAGTGCTCGCAGAACAGCGCCTTGCCGGCGAGGTCGTCGAGCTTGCGGATCGCGTTGGGGCCGTTCATCAACGCAGGACTCACCACGGGAAAGAGCGCGGGATGATCGATCATCGTCACATGCCGGTCGCGCCAGCGGCCTTCGCCGTACCGCACGCACAGGTCGACGTCGGGCGAGTAGACCTCGCGGTCGTCGTTGGACGGAATCACCTTCAGGTTGATGCCCGGATGACGGTCGAGGAATTCGCCGATGTGGCGCGCCATCCAGCGCGCGGTGAACAGCAGCGGCGTGGACACCACGAGGTTGCCCACCACCTCCGGCGAATCGAGCTTGACCACCGCGTTGGCGATCATGTCGAACGCGCCCTTGACCGGCTGCAGCAGCGCCTCGCCCTCGCGCGTGAGCTTGACGCGCGCCTTGGAGCGCACGAACAGCGTGACGCCGAGACTCTCTTCGAGAATGCGGATCTGGTGGCTGACCGCGCTCGCGGTCACGTGCAGCTCCTGCGCGGCGCCCGCCACGCTGGCGCGGCGGGCGGCGGCTTCGAACGCGCGCAACGGATTGAGCGGCGGCAAACGGTTTCGCATGGGTTGAGCCAGATGCTGAGAAAAATTTCATTTGAACGGAATTTAATTCTCGCTACAAGAAGAAAAACTGAATACGTACAGTGGAGTCATCGCCATCGCACGACTGCTCGCGGCGGCAACCGTCAACTCAACTCAGGGGACAGGCAGCAATGAACATTTCCGAACCGATCGAGCGTTTGTGGGGCGGCCGTTTCAAGTCGGGGCCGTCGGCGGCATTGAAGGCGCTGTCGCGCTCGGAGCCGAGCTTTTTCCGCCTCGCGCCGTACGATCTGGCGGGCTCGCGCGCGCATGCCCAGGAACTGCGCCGCGCGGGCATTCTCGGCGACGACGAGCTGCAACGGCTGCTCGCCGAAATGGACCGTCTGCAGGCGCAATTCCTCGCGGGCGAGATCGGCCCGTCGGACGACGACGAAGACGTGCACACGTTTCTCGAACGCGAACTCACGCAGCGTCTCGGCGCCACCGGCGGCAAGCTGCGCGCGGGCCGCTCGCGCAACGACCAGGCGGCCAACGACCTGCGTCTGTATCTGCGTGCGAAAGCGCGTACGCTAAGCCACGCGGTGATCGACCTGCAACGCGCGTTGACGGAGCAGGCGAGCCGGCACGTGCACAGCGTGACGGCCGGCTTCACGCATCTGCAGCCCGCGCAGCCGGTGGTGTTCGCGCATCATCTGCTGGCGCATGCGCAGTCGATCTATCGCGACATCGACCGGCTGGCCGACTGGGACCGTCGCAGCGCCCGCTCGCCGCTGGGCGCGGCGGCGTTGGCCGGCTCGGCGATCTGTCTGCATCCGGAGTTGTCGGCGGTGGAACTGGGTTACGACGCGCCCTGCGAGAATTCGATCGATGCGGTCGCCGCGCGCGATCACGTCGCGGAGTTCGCGTTCGTCGCGAGCATGCTGGCGGTGAATCTGTCGCGGCTCTCGGAGGAAGTGATCCTGTGGACCTCGCGCCAGTTCGCGTGGGTCGTGCTCGACGACGGCTACGCGACCGGCAGTTCGATCATGCCGCAGAAGAAGAACTCGGATATCGCCGAGCTCACGCGCGGCAAGGCGGGGCGTCTGATCGGCAACCTCGGCGGCCTGCTGGCGACGCTGAAGTCGCTGCCGCTCGCGTATAACCGCGATCTCGCCGAAGATAAGAGCGCGGTGTTCGACAGCATCGACACGCTCGAACTGGTGCTGCCGGCCATGGCCGGCATGATCCGCACGATGCGCGTCGATGTCGACGAAATGCGCCGTCAGGCGCCGCTCGGCTTCACGCTCGCGACCGAAGTGGCGGACTGGCTCGCGTTGCGCGGCGTGCCGTTCAGCGAGGCGCACGAGATCACCGGCGCGCTGGTGCGGCGCTGCGAGGAGCAGGGTATCGAACTCGCGCAGGTGTCGGCCGCCACGCTGACGGAAGTGGATGCAAGGCTCGACGCGTCGGTGCTCGCGCATCTGACGCTGGAGGCGGCGGTGGCGGCGCGCAGCGGTTTCGGCGGCACGGCGCCCGCGCGCGTCGAGGAACAGATCGCCCGCCTGAGCGCGGCGCTCGACCGGCAGTCGGCCTGGGCCGACGATTACAAGGGGCCATCATGGTAAGCATGTCCAACACCGACAAGCCTGGCGCGGCAGCGGGCAGGCCAGCCGACGCAGCGTCGAACCCGGCCACGGGCGCGGCCGCCAGCGCGGCGCCCGCCGCCTCGTCCGGCGCGCTCCCCGACATCGCGCACTTCACGCATGTGCGGCGCCGTTACTGGGGGCGCTATGTGGCGTCGGCGGCGATCATCGCGCTGCTCGGCTACGTGGCGCTCGCGTTCGCGCACGGGCAGATCGAATGGCGTTACGTCGCGCGCTTCCTGACCGCGCGTTCGATCCTCACGGGCCTCGCCAACACGATCGTGATGACCGTGCTGGCGATGGCGCTGGGCATCGCGCTCGGCGTGATCACCGCGATCATGCGGCTGTCGCCCAACCCGGTGCTGCAAACGGTCGCGCAAGGTTACGTGTGGCTGTTCCGCGGCACCCCGGTGATCCTGCAACTGCTGCTGTGGTTCAACCTCGCGCTGGTGTTTCCGTCGATGGGCATTCCCGGTCTGTTCGAACTGCGCACCGTCGACGTGATGACGCCGTTCCTCGCCGCGCTGCTCGGGCTCGGCATCAATCAGGGGGCGTACACGTCGGAGGTGGTGCGCGCGGGGCTGCTGTCGGTGGATACCGGCCAGTACGAGGCGGCCAAGTCGATCGGCATGCCGCGTCTGCAGGCGCTGCGCCGCGTGATCCTGCCGCAGGCGATGCGGGTGATCGTGCCGCCCATCGGCAACGAACTGGTGGGCATGGTCAAGCTGACCTCGCTCGCGAGCGTGATCCAGTACGCGGAGATGCTGCACAACGCGGAGAACATCTATTACGCGAACGCCCGGGTGATCGAACTGCTGATGGTCGCGGGCATCTGGTATCTGGTCGTGGTGACGGTGCTGTCCTTCCTGCAGTCGCGGGTGGAGCGCCACTACGCACGCGGCGCGGGACGCGCGTCGGGCCGGCAATGAAGGCGGCGCAGGTGACGCACGGGGCGAAGGTCGCGAGGGTCGCGAGGGTCGCGAGGGTCGCGAAACTCGCCGACCTTCGGCGCGCAACGCACAACGGAGCACGGAGATGAACACAATCGTTCGCGCAGTGGACGTACGCAAGTCGTACGGCGAATTCAAGGCGCTGCAGGGCATCACGCTGGATGTCGAGAAGGGCGAGGTGCTGTGCGTGATCGGGCCGTCGGGCTCGGGCAAGAGCACGTTCCTGCGCTGCATCAACCAGCTGGAAAAGATCAACGAAGGCGCGCTGTGGGTGAACGGCGAACTGGCCGGCTACCGGCAGGCGGGCAACCGTCTGTATGAACTTTCGGAGCGGCAGATCGCGCGGCAGCGTCTGGCGACCAGCATGGTGTTCCAGCGCTTCAACCTGTTTCCGCACAAGACCGCGCTGGAAAACGTGATCGAAGGGCCGGTGCAGGTGCTCAAGCGGCGCCGCGCGCAAGCCGAGGAAGAAGCGCGCGCGTTGCTCGAGCGCGTCGGGCTCGGTCACAAGTGCGATGCCTTCCCGGTCGAACTGTCCGGCGGCCAGCAGCAACGCGTGGCGATTGCGCGGGCACTGGCCATGCATCCGCAGTTGATGCTGTTCGACGAGCCGACCTCGGCGCTCGATCCGGAGCTGGTGGGCGAAGTGCTGGCCGTCATGCGCGATCTCGCGCAGAGCGGCATGACGATGATCGTGGTCACGCACGAACTGGGCTTCGCGCGCGAGGTGGCCAACCGCGTGGTCTTCATGGATCAGGGGCAGGTGGTGGAAACCGGCTCGCCCGATCAGGTGCTCGGCCAGCCGCGACACAAGCGCACGCAGGACTTCATTTCGGCGGTGCTGTCCTGAACGCCGCGGACGGCTAGACGGGACTTTTCCTTATCTCTTTCAACCAGCGAGTCTTTATGAACACATCCCGTTGTATGCGTGCGCTGCTCGCGCTTGTGGTGGGCGTCGCCGCACTGCACGCGCCGTCGTCGAATGCGCAAACCGGCGCGGCGGCATTGGGCAAGAGCACGTTGAGCGCCGCGATCGTGCCGAACTATCCGCCGTTCGAGTACAAGGACCCGGCCACCGACAAGCTGATGGGCTTCGACGTCGATCTCGGCGAAGCGCTCGCGGCGAAACTCGGCGTGAAGCTGGAGTGGCAGGAAACCAACTTCGACCAGATGATGAGCGCGCTGACCACGCACCGCGTCGACGTGATTCTGTCGGGCATGACCGATCTGCCGGCGCGCCGCGGTGCGATCAACTTCCTCGACTACATCACGACCGGGCCGCAGTTCTATACCGCGAAGGCGCGCGCGGGCGAGTTTCCGAACATGGAGGCGCTGTGCGGCAAGGTGGTCGGCACGAGCCGCCGCACCTCGTTTCCGAACGACATCGCGAACTGGAGCAACGAGCACTGCGTGAAGGCCGGCAAGCCGGCGGTGAAGGTGGTGGGCACGGACGGCTCGTCGGATGCGCGCATGCAGTTGCGGCAGAACCGCATCGACGCGGCGGTGCAGGGCGGCGAGACCTTGCCGTACCAGAACTCGATCGAGCAGAACGCGTATGCGCCGATCGGTCAGCCGTTCCTGTCGCAATACACGGCGATCGGCATGTCGAAGGACAACCCGAAGCTGAATGCCGCGCTGACCCAGGCGTTCAATCAACTGGTGGCCGACGGCACATACCAGAAGATTCTCGCGAAGTGGGGTTTGCAGCAGCACGCGGTGACCAAGGCGCAGATCAACGCGGGGACTTGAGGCCGGGCGCGGCAAGCAGGGGGTGCGGCATTCGATCCGGCCGCACCCGACGCCCGACACCTGACACCTGACACCTGACACCTGACACCTGACACCTGACACCTGACACCTGACACCTGACACCTGACACCTGACACGCGCGATTAATCCGCAACGCGCATGGCGGCCTAATCGCGCGGACTTTCACGCATTTATAACGCATTGCCGATAACGCCCTGGCCGCGCCACGGCGGCCTCGTTATCGCGCCGGGTAAAAAATACAGCCACGCGAAAAACCCGCGCCGAATTTACCTGATTCGTTTTCCAAAAAAGCCCATTCACATTTTGTCCGGTGTCGTTATAATCCGAACGCCTGCATTAAGGCGTTTTTTGCATGCACGGCGCGATGGGCATTTTGACGGCACGCTTACATCGCCGGCAATACCGGGGCCGTCACTCGGATAACGGATCACATAATGGCAACCGACCAGAATATCAAAACCCTGTGTGAGAATCATTGGACGCAGTGGAAAGCCGATTGCAGCGGCTTTCTGAAAGCCGTCGCCGGGGACCTCGGCGTCACGCTGACGGGCGATGCAAACAGCATTATCGACCAGATGGGCCGCGCGCCGTGGATTCAACTCGGCGCGGATGCGGATAAAGCGGTGGCGCTCGCGGCTGTCGGTTATCTGGTCGTCGCGGGTTTGAAAGCCACGCATCACGGCCATGTCGTGATTATCATGCCGGGCCAGTCGAAGCCTTATCCGCTTGCCTATTGGGGCCGCTATGGCGGCATCGGCCGGAAAAATACCGCGATTAACTATTCGTGGAACCACGCCGATCTGCCGAACGTCAAGTATTACGCCATTCAGCTATGAAACAGTATTTCCTGAAGCAGCTCGCGATTATCGCCGCCGGACTGGTCGTCGCCGTTCCGGCCGCGATCGCGCAAGCCTGCCATTACAGCGAAGTCGATCCCGGCACGGGCAAGGTCAGCGTCGGCGATCTGTCCATCGATCTCGGTCAGGGCGATAGCGGCGACGGCCAGCACACGCCGGCCGCGTGGGTCGGGCCGATCACGCTGACCCATGCGGGTGGCGACGCGTGTTCGGTGGACCCGGACGTGAGCATCGTCGAGCGGCCGCTCTATTCGAACGGCAAGCAGTTGCTGGTGTCCACGTACTCCGGCAGCGAGAAGGTGCTGTACGCGGTGGATGCGGCGACCTGCAAGGTGCAGTGGAAGAGCCCGTCGTTTTCGGGGCGCGTGAAGCTGAGCGGCGAGCGTCTGCAGTTGGGTAAGCGCAAGGTCAAACTGGGCGCGGATTGCGTGCCGCGCTAAACGCGTGATGAGCGTGCGAGCTGCCGGGGTGGAAACAGAATGAATAAAACGAAGTACTACGTGCGCTCCGGCCGCGTCGGCGCGAGCGCGCCGCTTTATGTGCTGCTCGGCGGCGGCATCGGCGTCGCGATCGTCGCGGCGCTTTATGCGGTCGTGATCCGCTACAACCCGTTCATCTATTTTTCGTTTCTCGCGACGCTGCTGTTCGGCGGCTTGATCGGCTTCATCGCGGTGCAGGCCAGTCAGGCCGGCAAGTCGCGCTCGCTGCCGTTCGATCTGTTCGCCGCGCTGTTGCTGTCGGCGTTCGGCTTGTGGGCGTACTGGCTGATCTGGATCGTGCTCGAACTCGATCACGGCGCGCACGTGGCGGGCGAACTGGTGTTCGCCGGGCCGGCCACGTGGGGCGATTTCCTGAACTGGCTGGCCGAGAATTATCACGTGACCGTGAGCCGGTATATCGGCACGCATGGCGCGCAAGCGTCGACCGACAACATGCGCTGGATCTGGGCCGGCGAGGCGTTGCTGGTGATGCTGGCCGCGCAGCTGCTCGCGTGGACGTCGAGCGGCGTGCGCATTTTTTCCGAGCGCACCGGCAAGTGGGCCGAGACCACGCTGAAGGCGGACGTGCAGGGCATCGACGGCGAACCCGGGGCGTTGCGCGAGGCCTTCGAGCGCGGCGATTTTTCCGCGCTGATGCCGCTCGCGAGAATCGATCCGCAAGCGTACAGACTCGAGACGGCGTGGCGCAACGTCGATCTGGAATTGATCGCCGAACCCAGCGACGACACGTTTCGCGCGATCACCGTGCGCACGGTCGTGAATCGCTGGGACAAAAAGGGCAAGCGCAAGCAGACCCGGACGACCGTGGTCGAGCATCTGTGGATCGCGCCGCGCGATTACGATGCGTTGCTTACGCGGCTTGCCGTTGCGGAAACGCCGGCGTTGCCGGCTTGAGCGAGCGCGGGGGCGGGGTGTGCCGCGACGTGGCGGCGGTGCGCTTGCCGTGCGCTGCCGCGCCGCGCTAACAGGCAGCAGCGTTACCTGCGGCGCGCGCCGGGTTTCGCTTCACCCTTGCGCCTGAATTGCGGCGCCTGTTCCCGCAGATAAGTCCAGAGCCGTTCGGCCACCGGACCATGCGACCGGTCGCCGCGCCGCGCGGCGACGACTTCCTCGATACGCCCCGGCAGATAGCGGCCCGCGATCGACGTCAGTTTGCCGCTGCGCAACTCCTTCCCGATCAGATAATCCGGCAGATGTCCCCAGCCGAGTCCCTGCAGGATCACTTCCTTTTTCATCGCCTGATCGGCGACCGTGCATTGATGCGCGCCTTCGATCGTGAAGTAATTGCCCGCCGATGAATGACGTGCGGTGTCGCGCATCACGCATTGGGTGAACGGCCGCATGTGTTCGGGCTTGATCGCGCGCGGCAAGGGCTCGGGCAGCAGCCCCGGCGCGATCACCGGAATGAAGCGGACTTTGCACAGATCGATCCATTCCAGCGCGGGATCGGTCTTGTCGATCCAGTGCAGGATCACGTCGGCGTCGCCGTCTTTCAGGCGCTCCAGCGGCCCGGAGATCGCCTCGAAATGCAGATGCAATCGCGTGTCCGGACAGTGCTTGAAGAAGCGCGCGAGCAGCGCAAGTATTTCCGGACGCGGGCACAGATCGCCGATCACGACGGTCAACTCGCTTTCCTCGCCGATGGCCAGTTGCGCGGCGTGGTGCCGCAAACCCTCCAGTTCCCGGAGCAGCGCCTGTGCGCGCGTATGGAACGATCGGCCCGCATCGGTCAGGCCGACCCGATAGCCGCCGCGATCGAGCAGCGTCAATCCCAACTGGCTTTCCAGTCGGGCCACGGCCGCGAAAACGGCAGGGTGGGAACGGTGCAGCGTGTCCGCCGCCGGCTGGAAGCCGCCTTGCGTGACGACCGCATCGAAGCATTGCAGGTCGTGTAACGTGAATTCGCTCATGTCAATTTTCCTGACAAAGATCGTCCTGAGTATGTAATTTTAGTTCGAATGCGGTTTCCCTATGATCGTTTCCATGGCATCCGCCATGTCTGGAGACGAACATGCAAGAGACTTTCTATTTCACGACGAGCGACGGCGCGCGTATCGCCTATCGGTTGAATGGCGATGAGACACGGCCGCTGCTCGTGTTGTCCAATTCGATCGGCACGACCTTGCACATGTGGGACGCGCAGGTCGAGGCGCTGTCGCGGCACTTCCGGGTGGTGCGCTACGACGCGCGCGGACACGGCGCGTCGAGCGTGCCGGCGGGGCCCTACACGATGCGGAGATTGAGCGAGGACGTGATCGAACTGCTCGACACGCTAGGGGTTCGGCGTGCGCATTTCCTGGGGTTGTCGTTGGGCGGGATCGTCGGGCAGTGGCTGGGCGTGCATGCGCCGGAACGTATCGATCATCTGATTTTGAGCAATACGTCGCCGTTTCTCGGGCCGGCGGGACGCTTCGACGCATCGATCGCGGCCGTGCTTCAGGCCGACGATATGACGGAAACAGCCGAACAGTTTCTGCGCAACTGGTTTCCCGCGCCGATGCTGGACACGCGCAATGCGGAGGTGGCGCGCTTTCGCGACATGTTGCTGACGACGAACCGGCACGGGTTGGCGGGTTCGTGGGCGGCCGTGCAGGAGACGGATTTGCGCGAGGACATCGCGCGGATGACGCGGCCGACGCTGGTGATCGCGGGGCAGTACGACACGGTGACGGCCGCGAGTCACAGCGAGGCGATTGCGGAAACGATTCCCGGCGCGAAACTGCTGACGCTGCCCGCCGTCCATCTGGCGAACGTCGAGTTTCCGCGGGAATTCGTCGATG
This sequence comes from Paraburkholderia sp. D15, assembly GCF_029910215.1. Classification (NCBI taxonomy): domain Bacteria; kingdom Pseudomonadati; phylum Pseudomonadota; class Betaproteobacteria; order Burkholderiales; family Burkholderiaceae; genus Paraburkholderia; species Paraburkholderia sp. D15. Next base: position 2,113,637 of record NZ_CP110395.1, read on the forward strand.
CGGTGCTGGCGTTTCTGCTCGCGCGCTAGCGACCCAGCTCGGGACTTTCCATGTGAATGTCTTCGGGCTCCAGCGCGAACAGTTGCGGGTCGGGCTGCGTGGTCAGGACAAAGCCGAGCGCCAGATAGAAATCGACGGTGCGTTCCGAAGGCGTCGCTGACACGTACAGGCGACGTGCGCCGGACTGTTGTGCATGCGCCTGCGCGGCGCGATAGAGCTGAAGGCCCGCGCCGCGCCCGCGATACGCGCAACTGACGTGCAGGAACTTCAGTTGCAGCATGTCGGCGTTCGGGCCAAGCGGACGGCTATCGACGATCCCCGCGCCAATCAGGCGTTCACTGTCGAAGAGTCCCGCGCACCATCCGCCGCGATCGAAGCAGTCGAGCAGCAGCGGCGTGTAATGCTCGGGTTCGCCGTCAGGCCAGCCGTGCATGTCGTGAAACTCGGGATAGCGTTCAAGTTGACCGTTGGCGAGGCGGTAGAGATGGTGGATCACTTCGCTGCGGTCGATAGTCCAGACGCGGGTGAGTTCGTCGCGTTGGAGTGAGCGGAGGGTGAAGGGGGCGGGGGTGGGATAAAGGCGGGACATACGTGTTGCGAGCCGTTGGAGCTAAAAAATGCGATTGAAGTAGATGCGCCGACGCGGGCGCAGAATAACACTGGTACTGAAATTTATCGATTTGTATCGATTGGCAGAAAGTACGCGTGTGGAGTGGTATCGAGAGCGAAAATTTTGGGAAGCCCGGTGTAGTAGCTGTTGTGCATGCGTATCAACTATCTTTATTTTCACCGAGGCGAAGCACGGTCTGTTTTATACCTGGAAGCAGATTTACTGCATTGAACATGGCTTGATTGGTCGCAACGAAGTCACTAGGCTTTGAGCCCTTCCGTTCGACCACATAGGCAATTGAATGAGCAATAAGTATTCTTTCGGGGGGCATCACGATCTGACGCCGGCTGAACTGTTCTTTTTCGTCGCAGTGCAAGAGACCTGCGAGCAGGTGGGTATAGATGACATCGAAGCCGTTATTCTGATTCTCGCCGGATGGCCCATGCTGCCCACCAGGCAAAAATTTGGTGGGGCGACGAAGGGTACATCTGTTGCATCTGTGATGTCTCGCTCGTTGTTTCGCTATGAACTTAAGCGCGCAGTTTTGCCGACGATCACTCTTCAGAGCATCAAATCGTTTCGGATCATTCTGACTCGCCGGCTAGGCGTGTTTATTGGTCGAGCTATCCCTGGCGTTGGCTGGGTACTGCTTGCACGCGACGTATTCAAAATCGTGACTAACACTGTGTTCAAATACAATCGCATGGTCAAAACCGAAGACAAAGTTTTATGACCGATTCGTTGTGGGATGAGTTGGAGCGTTTCGTCCGGAGAGAGGCCGGGTTAGGCGAGAACAAGCGGCTGTCCCCGACAACCCGGCTCGTGGAAGATCTGGGCCAAACGGGCGATGACGCAAGCGAATTCATGGTCCGGTACTTTGAGCATTTCGACGTTGCGGGTGGCGATTTCGATTTCCACCGCTACTTCTTGATGGAGGGAGAAGGGCTGCTTTTTTCGCTCTTTCGGCGCGTGGTTTTTCGCCAACCTCAGCGCCTCGTCCGCGAGCCGATCACGTTGGGCATGCTTCACCAGGCACTCGAGGACAAGCATTGGGATTCAGGCCGACTCGGCTTGATTCGTCTGTGAACCGTATCAAGCCATTTCCCGTCTTCGACTGGCAATCACACTATGTTCGTCTCCCTCTCGCCGAGTTGCGCGGCGCTCAACGCGGCTCGCGCGCGTGCTTCGTCGTCGTTGTCGAACAGGCCGATCAGGACGATCAGCGATTCGGACGAACCCGCGTTGGCCGAGGCCGTGATCCGCACGCGACTTCCGGCCACATGCAGTTCGTGCAAGGCGCCGTCGTCATCGAGCCGCACGAAGCCTTTCGCGCGTAGCAGCCGCGCCGAAAAGCCGAGCAGCGCGTCCTTGAGTTTGCGGCGGTTGAGCACCGCGTCGGTGACGAAAGAGAAACTGCGGAGCGCGGCGGGCGTCAACGCAGCGCCTAAGGGCCGCGGATCATGACGTCGTGAGTGATGCACAGGCTCCACGCGTGGCTCATTGTGCTCAGCGAGCTCATCGTGCCCGCCGCATTCAGCCAGATCGAAGATCAACCCCGGCGGCACCACGCCATGACTCGTCTGCATCATCACCCGGCTGTGCGCGAGCGCTTCGACGCGCTCGAGCGCGGCGCGCCGCGCGGCATCGTCGAGCAGGTCCATCTTGTTCAGCACCAGCGCCGTGGCGCTGGCGATCTGCCGCTGCGCGATATCGCCGACATACGGATCGGCCAGGGTTGCCTCGACGCGCTCCGCATCCACCAGCACGACGATGCCGTCGAGCCGGAACGCGCGGTCGAGCATGCCGATCTGCGCGATACGCAGCGGGTCCGACACGCCGCTCGCTTCGATGATCAACAGGTCCGGCGGATCGTCGCGCGCACTGAGCGCCAGCAGGGCCTCGGTCAGCCGTCCGCCGATCGAGCAGCACACGCAACCGTTCTCCAGGCTGATCACGTCGTCGGTGCGTTCGCGGATCAGCGCGGCGTCGATATTGATCGAGCCGAAGTCGTTGACGAGCACGGTGACGCGGCGCGAACCGGCGTGCGTGAGCACGTGATTCAGGAGCGTGGTCTTGCCCGCGCCGAGATAGCCGCCGATCACGACGAGCGAGATCGTGCGCATCACGCCGGCGCTTCGAAGATGCGGCCGCCGACCACCGTGCCCCACACTTCGAGGTCCTTGAGCCGCGCGAGCGGCAGCTCGGCCGGATCTTCCGCGAGCACGGCAAAGTCGGCGAACTTGCCGGTTTCGATGCTGCCCACCAGATGGTCCATCTTCAGCGTATAAGCGGCGCCCCACGTGATCGCGCGCAGCGCGTCGGCGAGCGGCACGCGTTCGCCCGCGCCGAGAATGCGGCCTGACGCGGTCTCGCGTTGCGCCGCGCACCACGCGGTGAAGAGCGGGTTGAGCGGCGTGATTGGCGCATCGGAATGAAACGCGAACGGAATGCCGAGACGTCGCGCGGATTCCGCGGCGTTCATCCGGTTCGCGCGATCGGCGCCCATGGTTTGCGCGTAATGCGCGTCGCCCCAATAGTAAAGATGGTTCGAGAAGAAGTTGATGCATAGGCCGAGGCTCGCCGCGCGCGCGAGCTGGCTCGCATCGGCCATCTGGCAGTGCTGCAACGTATGGCGATGATCGCGGCGCGGATGATGCGCGAGCAGTTGTTCGAACGCATCCAGCACGAGTTCGGTCGCTTCGTTGCCGTTGGTATGCACGTGCAGTTGCAGACCCGCTTCGTGAAACGGCGTGAAGACCTCGACGAACTGGCTCGGCGGAATCAGCCACAAGCCGTTGGGTTTGCCGTTCAGATAGCCCGGCCATTTGAGGCGCGCGGTGAAGCCCTGGATCGACCCGTCGACGATGAATTTCACCGGCCCGAAGCGCAGCTTCGGCGTTGCGCGCTGCAGCGCATCGAGCACGCGTTGCGGGCCGCCCTCGGGGCTGCGTTGCGGCGCGAACGCGGGCACGATGCGCAGCGGAAAATCGGCGCTTCCCGTCACCTCGCGCAGATTGGCCAGGCCGCGCTCGGAGAAGTCGTTCACCAGATCGGTCGCGGTCGTCACGCCCGCGAGTTGCGCGACGCGGCCGAAATTCCAGATCGCCTCGACGTTCTCGCTCGCGGCGATCGACAGGCCGCCGCCGATCACGCGATACACCGGAAACATCGCGGCGAACTCCTGCAGCTCGCCGGTGGGCTGGCCGTCGGCGTCCCGGTCGATGCCGTCGATGTCGGTGTCTTCGTCGATACCGGCGCGCAGCAGCATCGCCGAATTGACATTCATCAGATGCACGCTCGCATGCAGAATCGCGATGGGCCGCGTGGCCGACACCGTATCGAGCTCGCGAACCGTCATGCGGCTCGCGCCGAAAAAGATCGGATCGAAGCCCCACGCGAGCAAGGGCGCGTCGCCGGCCGGCAGGCGCGCTTGTGCTTCACGCAGACGGTCGAGCACCGCGTCGAGCGTCTTCAGACCGGGCCAGCGCCGGCCGTCAGGGCCACGGCGGTCGTAGTAGCCGACGTAGACGGCGTCCCACATCGCACCTTCCATCAAATGGCAATGGCCTTCGACGAAACCCGGCAGCAGCACTTTGTCGCGGAACGTGTCGACCGTTTCGGCGTCGCCCCATTGCGCGACGTCTTCGGCGTTACCGACCGAGAGAATCCTGCCGTCGCGAATCGCGACGTGGGTCGCGTGCGGTTGCATCGGGTTCATCGTCACGATCTTCCTCGCGACGAACACCTGCGTGGAACTTGAAGCGTTGGACTGGCTCATGAGGCGATAGTCAGGGTTGGATCGAGGTCATTCAGGGCAACGCATGCGCGCGGCTCGGCTTCGCGGTCAGGTTCACCGCGGTCATCACCAGCAGGTTCACGCCGAGGCACGGCAGCCCGAGATTCAGACCGCCGAGGTCGATCTGCAGCAGGTACAGGATGACCGCCAGCACCTGCCCGGTCAACATCCCCGAGGCGATCGCGGCGGGCCGCACGCGCAGACCGAACAGAATCACGATCACGCCGGGGAAGAACTGCGTGACGCCGTAATAGGTGGTGTTGATCAACGTGAGCATCAGGTTCGGCGTGAGCAGCGTCATCACGATCGACACCAGCAGATACAGCACGATCACCACTTTCGCGCCTTGCTTCTGGCGCGCTTCCGGCATGCCGGGCAGCAGGTTGCGCGTGACGATCGGACCGATCGCGAGGCAGATGCCGGCCAGCACCAGCAGACCCGACAGCGACGCGCCCGCGGCCACCATGCCGAGCAGCCAGCCTGGCAGCAGACGGATCGCGGCGGCGAAGAACGCTTCGTTCGGCGACGCGAGATGCAGATTCTGACTGATCGCGTAGTACGAGGCGATCACGAGGAACGGATACATCAGCATGTACAGCGGCATCGCGACCTGGGTGCGGCGGATCGTGTTCGCGCTTTTCGCGGTGAAGAAGTTCTGGACCGCGAACGGCATCACGTAGAAACCGAGCGACTGGAACAGCATCGTGCTCATCGAGAAGGTCAGCTGATGCGCGTTCATCCGGTTGCTCACGTGCAGACTCGCCGCATGAAACACTTCGGTGACGCCGACTTCCATCGACACCGCCACGCCCGTCACGACGATCGCCGCCACCATCAGCACGTCTTTCAGCACCGCGATATAGGCCGACGCGCGCACGCCCGCGATCGCGATGTAGCTGAAGGCGAGCAGCGCGGCGATCAGGATCAGATAGAGCGGCTTGAAGTGCCAGCCCAGACCGTTCAACGCGGCGACGAGCCCGGTGAACTGCAACTCGCCCCACGGCAATAGAAACACGATCGCGGATGCGGCCACCAGCACTTCGAGCGCGCGGCTGCCGAAGTGCCCCTTGAAGAGATCGGGCAGCGTGATCGCGTTGTAGCGCTGACCGGCGGCCCAGATTTTCGGGCCGATGAAATAGCCGAGCGGATAGGCAAGCAGGATATAGCCGAGGAACCATACACCGTAGGTCGGCCCCTTCGCGTAGATGCCGCCCGGGAAACCGACCATCGTGCCGATGCTGTAGATCTCGCCGGCAGCGAGGAAGAACACCAGCGGCGCGCCGAACTGCCGCGACGCCACGAAGAAGTCGTGCATGCTCTGCGGACCGCGTCCCCGGTTCGAACGGATCGCGAGATACAGCGAGAACAGAATGAAGCCGAGGAATACGGCGGTAGCCATCCGGACGCTCCTTTAACGGTTGTGCGGGTACGAGTCGTCGCCGCCGCGGCGGTCGAACACCCGCCAGCAGATCATCAGACAGCCCGAGGTCAGGATGAACCACGCGAAGATCCACGCGTAGATGAAGGGCACGCCGAGCACGAAGCGGTCGACGGAGGCGACCCACGGCAACAGGCCGATCACGCCCAGGTAAGGAATGCCGAGTCCGATAAACAGTTTGAGCATCTGGTTCCTCGCTGAGGTTGTGACGCCAGTGTGGCCCGACAAAAATGCGGACCCATAGAGCCAGTTGGCGGCACTCGTTGAGTCCAATTCAGCGGATGCCGCACACGGCACCTCCCGCCCATCCTGCACCTTCCGCACCGCCTGCCGCTGCACCAGGCGAAAGCCCCGCACTGGACCTACCCGGCCATTTCGCCCCTTCCTACAATTTCCGCACGGATCGCCGAGCCGCCGCGCGGCGTCCCATGCGCCACACAAAAACCTCCAGGAGAACGAGCCATGGCTCAACCGCAGAGCACGCAGGAATCACACCCGCAACCGCACGCCGACACGCGTGAGCACGTCACCGCCGACACGCTCGCCGCATTTTCCGACGCCTTCAACCGTCACGACGCGCAGGCCTTGATGGGCTTCATGACCGAAGACTGCGTGTTCGACGCGGCGGGCGGTCCCGACGTATTCGGCACGCGTTTCGTCGGCCGCGATGCGACGCGCGCGGCCTTCGAAGCGGTCTTCAAAACGTTTCCCGATGCGCACTGGGGCCAGGGGCGTCACTACGTGGCCGGCGAGCGCGGCGTGTCCGAATGGGTATTCACCGGCACGCACGCGGAGGGCTGGCGCATCGAGGCCGAAGGCTGCGATCTGTTCGAGTTCCGCGACGGACTCATCGCGGTCAAGCGCGCCTTCCGCAAGGAACGTCCGAAGCAGAACGTTTGAGCCCGACGAGGAGCCGCAGATGGAGCACAGTGAAATCGAACGCGTCGCGCAGCACCTGCCGTCCGGACGCAATGAACGCGACGAACGCGAGCACGATACCCGCTACGATCCCGCGTACGACCCGCTGGTGTCGCCCGGACCGGGCTGGGGCAAGCAGTACGCGCCGACCTACTGGGTCGCGACGGCCGGCACGCCGCCCGCCGACGACGGCCCGATCGCCGGCGACGTCGATGTGGACGTCGCGATCATCGGCGGCGGGTATACGGGGCTCGCCACCGCGCTGTGTCTGGCGCGTGAGCACGGCATCAAGGCGGTCGTGCTGGAGGCCAACAAGACCAGTTGGGGATGCAGCAGCCGCAACGGCGGGCAAGGGCAGAACGCGTCGGGGCGGCTCTCGCGCTCGCAATGGATCGAACGCTGGGGCAAGGACGTCGCGCTGAAAATGCACGACGAGATCCAGCAGGGCTTCGACCACTTCAAATCGCTGATCGCGGAGATCGATTGCGATCCGCAGCCCGGAGGCCATTTCCTGATCGCGCACCGTCCGCGCATCATGCAGAAGCTGGCCGCCGAGGCGAAGGTCTGGAAGGACGTGTTCGGCTATCCGTCGGAACTGATCGACCGGCATACGCTGCAGCGCGATTACGTGAACGATCACGAAGCGGCCGGCGCGCTGCACGAGCCCGAGGGCATCGGCATTCACGCGCTGAAACTCGCGTTCGGCTATCTGCGGCTCGCGCGCGAGGCGGGTGCGAAGGTGCATCCGGCGAGTCCGGTGCTCGGCTGGGAGACCATCCATGGCGTGCATCATCTGCGCACGCCGGGCGGCGTCGTGCGGGCGCGCGCGGTCGGCATCGCGACCGGCGCGTACACCGCGCAGACGCTGCACGAGACGTTGCGCAGCCGCATCATGCCGATCCTGTCGAACTCGATGGTCACGCGCCCGCTCACCGACCAGGAGATCGCCGCGTGCAACTTCCGCACGACCCAGGTGCTGACCGATACGCGCACGCTGCGTTTCTACTATCGCTTTCTGCCGGACCGGCGTCTGCAGATCGGCAGCCGCTCGGCGATCACCGGCGCCGACGCGGCCAACCCGCGCCACTACGACTTGCTGGTCGAGGGCATGGTGCGCAAGTTTCCCGCGCTGCGCGGCGTGGCGATCGATTACTCGTGGTGGGGCTGGGTCGACGTGAGCCACGACATGATGCCGCGCGTGTACCAGCCGGACCCGCGGCAGACGATCTACTACGCACTCGGTTACGGCGGCAACGGCGTGTCGTATTCGCAGCAGGCCGGGCGGCGGCTTGCCGAACGCATCGCGGGCAAGGGCGCCGGGCAGACGCTGCCGATCTTCACGTCACCGTTGCCGGGGCATCCGTTCGCGCCGTTCCGGCGCATCGGGCAGCGGATGCTGTACCAGATGTACTTCCGCCGCGACGAGAAGCCGTGAACGTGGTTCGCCAGATAAAGCGTGCCAAATAAAAAACGGAATGATTTGTTTCGAAAAAACAAACTGCGTATCATGAGCCGGGCGACAACCCCGTGACGTCCGAGGAGACCGTAGTGACTGATTGCCTGTCAGCCCAACCCGACCGGATGGTGTCGGTGCGCACGGTGTTCGGCATCGACTCGAATTTGATGGTGCCGGCCTTCGGCGAACGCGACGACCATGTGCCCGAGATCGACGAGGTCTACCGCTTCAATCCCGAGGTGACGCTGGCGATTCTCGCCGGCTTCATGCGCGAGCGTCGCGTGATGGTGCAGGGGCTGCACGGCACCGGCAAATCCACCCATATCGAGCAGGTGGCGGCACGCCTGAACTGGCCGTGCGTGCGCGTGAATCTCGACGGGCACATCAGCCGGCTCGATCTGGTGGGCAAGGACACGATCGTCGTGCGCGACGACCGCCAGGTGACGGAGTTTCAGGAGGGCATCGTGCCGTGGGCGTTGCAGCGGCCGATGGCGCTGATCTTCGACGAATACGACGCGGGCCGCCCCGACGTGATGTTCGTGATCCAGCGCATTCTCGAACGCGACGGCAAGTTCACGCTGCTCGACCAGAACCGCGTGATTCATCCGCATCCGTATTTCCGGCTGTTCGCGACCACCAACACCGTCGGTCTCGGCAATCTGAACGGGCTGTATCACGGCACGCAGTTGCTCAACCACGCGCAGATGGACCGCTGGAACGTGGTCGCCACGCTGAACTATCTGCCGCGCGCGGAGGAAGCCGGCATCGTGCTCGCGCGCGTGCCGGAGCTGAACGATGAGGCCGGCCGCCAGTTGATCGACGCGATGATCGGCGTCGCCGAGCTGACCCGCAAGGGTTTCGCCACCGGCGATCTCTCCACGCTGATGTCGCCGCGCACGGTGATCGACTGGGCAGAGAACTGCCAGATCTTCCGCGACCCGGCGCTGGCGTTCCGGCTGACCTTCGTCAATAAATGCGACGAGGCGGAGCGGGCGATCGTCGGCGAATATTTTCAGCGCTGTTTCGATCGCGAACTGGACGGCGCCGCGGATCAACGCGCGGCGGGCGACAGCCGTTCGGCGCCATCGCGATGAACAGCGCCGAGCGTCAGGCGTTGCGGCGCGCGGAGCAGCGGCAGAACCTGTGCGCGGCGGCCGCGCGCGCGTTGACCGGCGACGCGCAATTGCATTACCGCGCCGGCCGCCTGTGCCGCGGCTTGCGGCCCTTGCCCTTGCATGCGCCGCATCTGCGCACCGATCCGCAAGCGGACGATCTGGCCTCGCTGCGCGGCGCCGCCGACGCCGCCGCGTTGCGCGTCGCGCATTCCGATGCGGCGTTGCATGCGAGCCTGAGTCCCTCGGTGTCCGCCGAAACGGTCGAGCGCCTACTGTTCGAACTGTTCGAGCAATTGCGTTGCGAGGCGCTGGCGCCGCCCGGCATGCCGGGGCTCGCGCACAATCTGCGGCATCGCTTCGAGGCGTGGTCGCGCGCGTTCCATCACGCGGGTTTCGCCGATGGTCATCTCGGCATTCTGCTGTACACCGTCGCGCAGATCGTGTGGTCGCGTTTGACAGGCTGGCCCGTGCTGGAAGAAACCGAAGGCCTCATCGAAGCCACCCGCGCCGCGATCACGCCGGTGCTTGGCGTGCCGCTCGCGGCGCTGCGCCGGCATCGGCGGGATCAGCGCGCGTTCGCGGCGCCGGCGCTCGAATTCGCGCGGCTCGTCGGCGCGTTGATGCGCGACGCGCGCGAGGAGGCCGGCATGGACGACAGCGCGCCGCCCGAAGACGACGAAGCGGTGCGCGTGATGTTCGCGCTCTGGTTCGATAGCGAGGCGGGCGAACAGGTCGACATCGGACTGGCCGCCACGGGCGACAGCCGCGTGCTGCGCGATGCGGGGCAACACTACCTGGCTTATACGACGCGTTACGACCGCGAATTCGTCCCCGCCACGCGAATCCGCGCCGAGCTGCTTGCCCAGTATCGCGAGCAGCTCGATCAGCGGATCGCCGCGCAGCGCATCAACGTGCCGCGTCTCGCGTATGCGCTGAAGGCCGCGCTCGCGGTGCCGCGCCGCGACGGCTGGTCGTTCGGCGAGGAGCAGGGGCGTATCGACGGGCGCCGGCTGGCGCAGGTGATCACTTCGCCCGCCGAGCGCCGCGTGTTTCTGCTCGACCGCTACCGGCCGGTCGCCGATTGCGTGGTGAGCGTGCTGATCGATTGCTCGGGCTCGATGCGCGCGCATATCGAAGCGGTCGCGGTGCTGGTCGACGTGCTGGCGCGCGCGCTCGATCAGGCGGGCGTCGCGAACGAAGTACTCGGCTTCAGCACCGGCGCCTGGAACGGCGGCCGCGCGCGGCAGGACTGGCTGGCGGGCGGCCGGCCGGCGCACCCGGGACGTCTGAACGAAATCGCCCATCTGGTCTTCAAGGACGCGGCGACGAGCTGGCGCCGTGCCCGCACGCCGCTCGCGGCGCTGTTGAAAGCCGATCTGTTTCGCGAAGGCGTGGACGGCGAAGCGGTCGATTGGGCCTGCACGCGGTTGCGTGCGCGGGCCGAGCCGAGAAAGATCCTGCTGGTGATTTCGGACGGCAGTCCGATGGATAGCGCGACCGCGCAGGTCAACGACGCGTATTACCTCGACAATCATCTGAAGCAGGTGGTCGCGCGCAATGAAGCGGCGGGTGACGTCGAGGTGTTGGGACTGGGCGTGGGGCTCGATCTGAGTCCGTACTACCGCCATTGCGTGGCGCTGGATCTGTCGACGCCGCCGGACCGGGCGTTGTTCGATGAAGTGGTGAGGCTGATCGGCGGGCCGCGCCGGCAACGCTAAGGGGTTTCGCCAAAAGACCTTGAAACAAGGCCTTCTAGCGAACGATCGAGAATCGATCAGACGCCGGACGATGTCGCCGCATGCGTGTCGCGATGCGCGCTGGTGTGCGGGCTGTCATGCGCGCTGTCGTGTGCATGCACCGCCTGCGCCTGCACCGCCGTCACGGCGATCACGTAGTAGATATCGTCCGCGTCGCAACCCCGCGACAGATCGTTCGCCGGTTTGCGCAAACCTTGCAGCAGCGGCCCGATCGCCTTCGCGCGACCGATCCGCTCCGCGAGCTTGTAGCCGATGTTGCCCGCTTCCAGACTCGGAAACACCAGCACATTCGCGTGTCCCTCGATCTGCGAATGCTTGACCTTGCGCAGCGCGATTTCGGAGACGATCGCGGCGTCGAGCTGCACGTCGCCGTCGATCATCAGATGCGGGCGGCGTTGCTGCACGAGATGCGTGGCATCGACCACCTTGTCGACCGCCGCGTGATGCGCGCTGCCGCTGGTCGAAAACGACAGCATCGCCACGCGCGGTTCGTCCATCAGCAGGCTGCGCGCGCTGTCGGCCGCCGCGATCGCGATCTCGGCGAGTTGCGCGGCGTCGGGTTCGACCACCAGCGCGCAGTCGGAGAAGATCAGGCCGCCCTTCATCGTGTGGAACGGCTCGCAGAGCATCATCAGGAAGAAGCTCGACACCAGCTTGAACGACGGCGCGATGCCGATCACCTGCAACGCGGTGCGCACCACGTCGGCGCTCGTGTGGACCGCGCCGGAGACGGAACCGTCCGCGTCGCCGAGATGCACCATCAGGTTCGCGAAGCACAGCGGCTTGACGACTTCCTCGCGGGCCAGCTCGAGCGTCATGCCCTTGCTGGCGCGCAGCGCGACCAGTTCGTCGGCGTAACGCGCGAGACGGGTCGAAGCAACCGGATCGGACGGGTCGGACGGGGCAAGCGGATCGATCAGCGCCATGCCGGTCAGATCGATGTCGAATTGCGCGGCGGCGTCGCGAATGCGCGCGGCGTCACCCACCAGCAGAATTCGCGCGACGCCTTCGCGGCTCGCGCGCTGCGCGGCCCGCAGCACGCGCTCGTCTTCGGCCTCGCTCAGGACGATGCGCATCGGCGCGCTACGCGCCTGATCGATGATGCGGTGAATGGCTTTCATGACAATGCCCGGTGGCGAGAACCGCAAGCTACGGAAAGAGGGCGCCGCGAACGAAATGGTTCGCGGCGCCCCCGGCGCTTCATCACAGCACGCGCATCGCGCTCACACGTAGTCCTTGTACTTGTCGAGCATGCGCACGGGCTTGGACAACGCGTCGCGGCGGAACGGATCGCCGAGTTCGCGGGTGCACATGATCTCGATGATCGTGGTCTTGCCGTGATTCATCTGCAGATCGATCGCACGCTTCAGGGCCGGGCCGACGTCTTCGAGCCGGTCCACCACGATGCCCTCGGCGCCCATCGCCTTCGCGATCGCCGCGAAGCTCTGGTTGTCGAGCTCGCCGGCGACGAAACGACGGTTGTAGAAGTCCACCTGGTTCTTCTTCTCCGCGCCCCACTGACGGTTATGGAACACCACGGCCGTGACCGGAATGTTGTGGCGCACGCAGGTCATGGTCTCCATCATGCTCATGCCCCACGCGCCGTCGCCCGCATACGAAATGGCCGGACGGTGCGGCGCGGCCACCTTCGCGCCGATGATGGTCGGGAACGCGTAGCCGCAATTGCCCCAGCTCATCGCCGCGAAGAAGCTGCGCGGCTTGTTGAAGCGCAGATAGCTGTTCGACACCGAGTTGATGTTGCCGATATCGGTCGAGACCATCACGTCTTCCGGCATCGCCTTTTCCAGTTCGCGCAGCACCTGACGCGGATGCAGATAAGTGCCGCCGTTCGGCGTGCGTTCCTGCTTCTGTTCCTCGATCATGTCGAGGCTGTACGGATCGCGCTCGTGGGTCCATTCGTCGAGCTCTTTCTCCCATGCGGCTTTTTCCGCGGCGATCTGGCCGGCGCGTTCGTCGCGCGTGGCGTCGCAGGCGATCTTGCGATCGGCGAGGCGCTGGGTCAGCGCAATGGCGGCCGCTTTCGCGTCGCCGCAGATGCCGACCGAGATCTTCTTCACGAGGCCGAGCATCTTGTGATCCGCGTCGATCTGGATGATCTTCGCGTTGCCTGGCCAGTAGTCCATGCCGTGCTGCGGCAGCGTGCCGAACGGTCCGAGCCGCGAACCGAGCGCGATCACCACGTCGGCGCGCGACAGCAGTTTCATCGCGGCTTTCGAGCCTTGATAGCCGAGCGGCCCGCACCACAGCGGATGATTCGCGGGGAACGAGTCGTTGTGCAGGTAGCTGTTGACCACCGGCGCGCCGAGCCGCTCGGCGAGCGCCTTGCATTCCTCGACGGCGTCCGCCATCACCACGCCGCCGCCCGAGATGATCACCGGGAATTTAGCCTGCGCCAGCAGTTCGGCGGCTTCGTCAAGACGCTGGTCGCCGCCCGCGCCGCGATCGAGCCGCTGCGGTTGCGGAATCTCGACCTTCACCTGACCGTAGAAATAGTCACGCGGAATGTTCAGTTGCGTCGGGCCCATTTCGGCCATCGCGCGGTCGAAGCAGCGGCCGGTGAATTCGGCCATCCGCGCCGGATGCGTGACGTGGCCCTGGTATTTGGTGAATTCCTGGAACATCGGCAGTTGTTTGGCTTCCTGGAAACCGCCCAGGCCGATGCCCATGGTGCCGGCTTCCGGCGTCACGATCACCACCGGGCTATGCGCCCAGTAAGCGGCCGCGATCGCCGTCACGCAGTTGCTGATGCCGGGCCCGTTCTGGCCGATCACCACGCCGTGACGGCCCGACACGCGCGAATAGCCGTCGGCCATGTGACCGGCGCCTTGTTCGTGCACCACGGGAATCAGACGAATGCCGGCCGGCGCGAAGATGTCCATCGCGTCCATGAAGGCGGAACCCATGATGCCGAACATGTCGGTCACGCCGTTGGCGGCCAGCGTTTCGACGAAGGCCTCGGACGGCGTCATGGCTTGCGGGCCGCTGGCGCGCTGGTCGGCGCTGGTTTCACGCGGGGAAGGATTCTGCTCGCTCATGGGGGTGTCTCCAGCTCTTTAAGATAAATGGAACGAAAAGTACCGAAAAATGCCTGGTGCTAAAAATGTAGGTGACGCGTTTCGGAGCGTCAACGGGAAAGTCAGTAAGTGGAACGTTTTGTACCAAAACGTTCCGATATGCGGTTCGTCAGACGCGACCCTTCCACGGCACCAGCACGCGTTCGAGGTAGCGCATCAGCAGATCGAAACAGAGCGCGAAGAAGCCGATCACGATGATCCCCATGATCACGACGTCGCTCGCCAGGAACTCGGCCGCGTTGAGCACCATGAAGCCGAGGCCGCGCGTGGAGGCGACCATTTCGGCGGCCACCAGCGTGGTCCAGCCGACGCCGATGCCGATCCGCATGCCGGTGAAGATCTCCGGCAACGCCGACTTCAGGATCACGTACAGCACGACCTGGGTGCGCGAGGCGCCCATCGAGTACGCGGCGTGAATCTGTTCGATCGACACCGAGCGCACCCCGGCGCGCGCCGCGATCGCGAGCGGCGCGAAGATCGCGAGATAGATCAGCAGGATTTTCGAAAACTCGCCGATGCCGAACCAGATGATGATCAAGGGCAGATACGCGAGCGGCGGCAGCGGCCGGTAGAACTCGATCGGTGGATCGAACGCGCCGCGCGCGAAGCGCGACACGCCCATCATCACGCCGACCGGAATCGCGGTCACGCAGGCGAGCGCGAAGGCGCCGAACACGCGCATCAGGCTGATCGCCGTATGTTCGGCGAGCGTCGAATTGGCGAAACCGTCGGTGGCCACCGACAGGAATTTCGCGTACACCGCTTGCGGCGACGGCAGGAACAGCGGCTTGATCCAGTGCAGGTTGGTCGCCGCGAACCACAGTGCGATGAAGGCCGCCACGGTAATCAGGCTGGTGGCCGCGCTGCTGCCCTGGCCGGGTACGCCGAAGGTGTCGCCGGGGCGGGCGGGTTTCTTGGCCAGCACGCGGTGTTTGCGGCCGGGCCGGCGTGGCGGTTCGAGCGACGTATTGCTGTCCATGGGCGCGGCCTCGCGGGGCAGCACGGCCTCGCCCGCCTGCGTCACTGAGGCGGTGGGGGCGGTGGCGGGATGGGCTTTGGAACTAAACATGCGCGACTCCGGCTTCGGCGCCGTGCAGTTTCTCGTCGCCGTAAATGATGTTGAGGACGCGTTCGCGCATGGCGATGAAGTCGGGACTCGATTTGATCGCCCGCGCGTCGCGCGTGTCGAGAAAGCGGCGGTTGAAATCCAGCTCGTAGGTGTGGGTGATGCGGCCCGGCCGCGGCGACATCACGATCAGGCGGCTCGCCAGAAACAGCGCCTCCTCGACGCTGTGCGTGATGAAGAAGAACATCTTATTGGTCTTCTTCCAGACGTCGAGCAGCAGTTCCTGAATCGTTTCGCGGGTCAGCGCGTCGAGCGCGGCCATCGGTTCGTCCATCAGCAGCATCGCCGGGTCGCAGGTCAGCGCGCGGGCAATCCCGACGCGTTGCTGCATGCCGCCCGAGAGCTGATAGATCATGTGCTTGTGGAAGTCCTGCAAGCCGACCAGGGCGAGGTTGCGTGCCGCGATGTCGCGCCGCTGCGCGCGCGGCACGCCTTGCAGCTTGAGACCGAATTCGGCGTTATCGAGCACGTTCAGCCATGGCAGCAGTGCATGCTTCTGGAACACCACGCCGCGGTCCGCGCCGGGTCCGGCGATCGGTTCGCCGCCGAGCAGCAGCTCGCCCTGGGTCGGCGCGATGAAGCCGGCCATCAGCGAGAGCAGGGTGGTCTTGCCGCAGCCCGAAGCGCCGAGCGCCACCACGAAGTCGCCGGAGCGGATGCTCAGGTTGATGTCGTCGAGCGCCTGCACGGTCTGGCCCGGCCGCCGCCCTGGGAACGTCACGCTGACGTTCCGGATTGTCATGTTTTCCATCTTGCCTCCTGATTCCGATGCGTGCGGTACGCGGGGAAATGCGTGAATGGGGTCGATGCCGCGACTCGCGCCGCCGCGGGCAACCGCCATCATTTGAGCTTCGCGGCCGCCTCCGCATAAGCCGGCGTGACGAACTTCGAGTAATCGGGCAGCACCGTGCCGATCTGCTTCTGGCTCTTCAGGAATTCCGAGGTGTCCTTCAGCGCGAGCGCCGCGCGGCTCGACGCGCCGCCGCCGAGCCATTGCGCGGACGCCTGTTCCTGCAGGCTCGGGAACGCGTACAGCGACAACGAGTCGGGCACGTCGGCGGGCGTGCCGCCGATCATCTTCGCGATCGCCGCCGCCTGCGGCGAACCCGCGTTCCATTGCGACGGATTGCTGCGGTATTGCTGATCGGCATCGGCGATCGCCTTCACGAGCTTCGCCATGAAGTCCTTGTGCGCCTCGCCCCATTGGCGGTCCACCGCGATCCCGTCGAAGGTCGGCTTGCCGAGTTTCGACAGGTCGCCCGACGTGATCAGCACCTTGCCGCTTTTCTTCAGTTCGGCGAGCGCGGGGTTCCACACATAGGCCGCGTCGATGTCGCCGCGCTCCCATGCCGCGACGATCTGGTTCGGCTGCATGTTCAGGATCTTCACGCTGGACGGATCGATGCCCCAGTGCTGCAGCGCGAACATCGTGTGATAGTGGGTCGTCGACACGAACGGCACGCCGATCGTCTTGCCCTTCAGATCGGCGGGTTTCGTGATGCCGGCGCCGTTGCGCACCACCATCGCCTCGGCCTGGTTGATGTTGTCGAGAATCCAGAAGAGCTGCAGATCGAGCCCCTGGCTGACCGCCGCCGCGAGCGGGCTCGAACCGATCACGCCGACCTTGACGTCGCCGGACGCGAGCGCGGTGGCGACCTTCGCGCCCGATTCGAATTGCCGCCAGTTGATCTTGTAGCCGGTGGCCTTTTCGATCGACCCGTTGGCGATGCCGACCACCCATGGGTCGACGATCTGCTGGTACGCGATGGTGATTTCCTTGTCGCTGTCCTGGGCATGGCTGGGCGTGGCCGCCAGGCTTGTCGCGAGCACGCACATCAAGGACAGCGCGGCACGTGCCGCGCGCTGGAACCAGGGCCTGGAGGTCGAGTTTTTATGGCGTTTCATAATAGGTCTCTGAGCAGGTTGAGAAGGCGGGTAGCGGGTACGGCCGGTGCTTGTCCCAATCGCGTTCGATGGGGTGAGTCGAGTATCGTCAGTAAAAAATGGTGCGAGTTAGTGCCAGACGGCGGCGATCGTTGAGTCCACATTCGCCGTTGGCTGGCCCACGAGCAGTCCACGAATCACGATCCATCACCGGTCCACGACCGGTTCACCCGAGGAGGAAGCATGTCCAGCCGTACCGCGACGGCCCTGTGGACGCAGCGTTTTCAGCGTCCGGGCGACTCGACCATGAGCCTGCAAGGGCAGATCCGCCGCATGCTGGTGGCCGCGATTCTCGACGGCCAGCTGGCGCCGCGGACCGCGCTGCCGTCGAGCCGCGAACTGGCCGATCAATTGAGCGTCGCGCGCAATACGGTGGTGCTGGCCTATCAGCAGCTGGTGGAAGAGGGCTATCTGATCTCGCGCGAACGCAGCGGCCACTTCGTCAATCCGGCGATGCTGGAAGGGCGGCACGGCTTCGCGGCGGGCCAGAGCGCCGCGCCGCAGGAAGATGCCGCCACGCACGCGCGCCCCGACTGGGCGCAGCGCGTGCAGCGGCCGCCGTCGGCGCAGCGCAACATCGTCAAGCCGGGTAACTGGCAGAACTACGATTACCCGTTTATCTACGGACAATTCGATCAGACGCTGTTCCCCACCAACGACTGGCGCGAGTGCTGCATGAAGGCGCTCTCCGTGATGGAGATCCGCAACTGGGCGCCGGACCTGATCGGCCGCGACGACGACACGCTGATCGAGCAGATCCGCACCCGCGTGCTGCCGCGCCGTGGCGTATTCGCGATGCCGGAGGAGATCGTGATCACGATCGGGTGTCAGCAGGCGCTGTATCTGATTGCGGATCTGCTGGTGCGCGAGCGCACCACGGTGGGTTTCGAGAATCCCGGCTATCCGGACGCGCGCAACATCTTCGAGAACCGCAACGCGCGGCTCGTGCCCCTGCCGGTGGATGCGGGCGGCGTGCGTCCGGTCGAGGATGCGGCGCGCCTCGCGCAATGCGACTACGTGTACGTGACGCCGAGCCACCAGTGTCCGACCACGGCCACCATGCCGATCGAGCGCCGTCACGCGTTGCTGGAACTCGCGCAGCAGCACGATTTCGTGCTGATCGAAGACGACTACGAGAGCGAGAACAATTTTTCGGGCGCGCCGCATCCGGCGTTGAAGAGCCTGGATAGCGCCGATCGCGTGATCTATATCGGCAGCCTGTCGAAGACGTTCGCGCCGGGTCTGCGGCTCGGCTATATCGTCGGACCACGCGAACTGGTGCGTGAATTGCGCGCGTTGCGGCGGCTGATGGTGCGGCACCCGGCCGCATATATCCAGCGTGCGTTCGCGACTTTTCTATCGCTGGGTCATCACGATGCGCTGCTGCGCCGGCTGGCGTTTGCATACCGCGAGCGCGCGCTGGCGCTGATGGCCGCGCTCGATGCCTATCTGCCCGAAGCCCGCTATCTGCCGGTGACAGGCGGGGCGTCGTGCTGGGTGGAACTGCCGGCATGGCTCGACACGGAACGTCTCGCCGCCGATGCCGAAGCGCACGGCATCCTGATCGAACTCGGGGAGGTGTTCTTCATGGACGGCACGGAGCGCAAGCCCTGCTTCCGGATGGGGTTCTCGGCGATCAGGCTCGAGCGGATCGACGAGGGCGTGAGGCTGCTGGCGGGGCTGGTGCGCCGGCAGCAGCCGGCCGGGAGTTGAGGGCGCAACGCGCGATGTCGTGGCGGCCGCGAGGCGCTGGCGGCCGCTCCCTCAGAACGTCTTCGCGAGTTCTCGTGCCGCTTCCTGAAGACGCGGCACGAAGTCGAGCGCCCGCGACAGCGGCGCACGCGACACCGGCGCATGTACCGCGATCGCCGCGATACAGGTGCCGTTTTCATCGACCACCGGCGCCGCCACGCACACGATGCCCGCGAGGAACTCTTCGTTGTCGATCGCGATGCGCTTGTGCGCGGTGCGATCGAGTTCCGCTTCGAGCAACTCGGGATCGGTGATGGTGTTCTGCGTGAAGCGTTCGAGCTTCAACGCGCGCACCAGCGCCGCACGCTGGTCGCGCGGCAGCATCGAGAGCAATAGCTTGCCGCTCGCACTGCAATAGGCCGGCACGCGTGAGCCGGGCTTGAGGTCGAGGCGCAGCGGCCACGGCGCTTCCATCCGGTCCAGATACAGCACCTCGGTTTCGTGCAGCATCGTCAGATTGCAGGTCTCGCCGAGGTCCGCCACCAGCCGCGCGAGGATCGCGTGGCGCAGCCGCCGCGGGCCCGAATGCATGACCACGCCCAACGCGAGTTGCGCGAGGCGCGGCCCGATCACATAGCCGTTCTTCTGGCCCGGCTCCCGGATCACGAGGCCGCCCGCTTCGAGCGAGGCCAGCATGCGATGCAGCGAGGCCTTGGGCAGCGCGACGTCCTGCGCGATATCGGCGAGCGACACCGGGCCGTCGGTGTTCACGAGGTGTTCGAGCAATGCGAACGCGCGCAGCGTCGGAGTATCCGCCTTGGTCATGCCTGCCGTTCCGGAAAATGGGTCGGCGTCATTGTACAGCGCGGGTTTCGGGCTCTTATCGGGGTCCTGGCCGGTGCCATGACGCGAGCCGTTGGACCGCGCGGCGGAACGTTCAGCGCCCATGATGCGCGGCCTCCGTCGTCGTCGGCATCATCGAAACGGACAGCAGCGGCGTGAGTTGCTGCGCCGCTTCCTTCAGGCGCGGCACGGTCTTCAGCAGATCGCCGAGACTCGCGCGCGCGGTGGGCGCATGAATCGCCAGCGCGGCCAGCACATGCGTGCCGCTCGTGTCGCGCACCGGCACGGCGACCGCCACCATCCCCCGCACCAGTTCCTCGTTGTCGATGCCGACGCCGCGCACCGACAGCCGGTCCAGTTCGGCCTCCAGCAGATTCATCTCGGTCAGCGTGCTCTGCGTCTTGCGTTCGAGCGTGAGCCGCGCCAGCACCTGACGGCGTTCGACCGCCGGCATCTGCGACAGGAACAGCTTGCCGCTCGCGGTGCAGTGCAGCGGCACGCGCGTGCCGGGCTGCAGATGCAGACGCAGCGGCTCGGTGGTTTCCACGCGCTCCAGATACAGCACCGTGTCGCGATCGAGCGCGGTCAGGTTGCAGGTCTCGCCGAGCGCGTCCACCAGCGAGCGCAGCAGCGACCGGCATGCACGGCCGAAGGTGTTGTTGGCGAGCGTGGTCAGCGCGAGTTGCGCCGCCTTCGGCCCCAGGGCGATGCCGCGATCGGCGCCGCGCGAATCCGGCAGATGCGTGACATAGCCCTGCGCCTCGAGCGATTCGATCAGACGCATCAGCGTGGCCTTGGGAATGTGCAGGCGCAGCGAGAGTTGCGACAGCGAAGAGGGTTGGCCGGCGGCGGCCAGTTGTTCGAGAACCGCGAGCGCGCGCAGCGAGCGTGAATCGTCGGCGAGCGTTTCATTGCGTGGGGACGGGCGCGGTGCCTGCATACGCTTCCTTGCTGTCGATCGATGAGATGCCGGCATCCGCGTACGTTGCGCGGGCAGGGTGACGGGGTGAAACCAGCGTGAAACGCGTAAAGCGCGTGAAGCGCGAGCGAAACTGAAACGGGACAACGTGTTTCTGTTTCACATGCGCCGATCTTAGCGGGAATTGCTTGAACAAGAAACCGGCTGAACATAAATTTCAACGAAACGTACCGGTTTTTAAAGACGTTCGATAAGAGCAGCGCCATTGCTGCATTGCATAAGATGGAGACAAGGACATGGCAGACCGATTTGACTTCGTGATCGTCGGTGCGGGTTCGGCGGGTTGCGTGCTCGCCAACCGGCTCTCCGAAGGCGGCCGCTATTCGGTCTGTCTGCTCGAAGCGGGTCCGGCGGACCGCTACATGTGGATTCACATTCCGATCGGCTACGGCAAGACGATGTTTCACCCGGTCTACAACTGGGGCTTCCATACCGATCCCGATCCGAACATGCACAACCGCCGTCTTTACTGGCCGCGCGGCCGCACGCTCGGCGGCAGCAGCTCGATCAACGGACTGATCTACGTGCGCGGCCAGCGCGACGACTACGACCACTGGGCGAAACTCGGCAATCGCGGCTGGAGCTGGAACGACTGCCTGCCGTATTTCCGCCGGCTCGAACACAACGAACTGGGCGCGGGCCCGACGCGCGGCGTCGATGGACCGTTGTGGGCATCCACCATCAAGCAGCGGCACGAACTCGTCGATGCGTTTATCGCGGCGTCCAATTCGTTAGGCGTGGCAACCATCGACGACTTCAATACCGGCGACCAGGAAGGCGTCGGCTACTACCAGTTGACCACCCGGCGCGGCTTTCGCTGTTCGACGGCGGTCGCTTATCTGAAGCCCGCGCGGCAGCGTAAAAACCTGCATGTCGAAACGGACGCGATGGCCGAAAAGATTCTCTTCGACGGTACCCGCGCCCGCGGCGTGCAATACCGCCAGCACGGCGAACTGCGTGAAGTGCGGGCCGAGCGCGAAGTGATCCTGACGGCCGGCGCATTGCAGTCGCCGCAACTGCTGCAATTGTCGGGCGTGGGCCCGGCCGCGCTGCTGCGCGAGTACGGCATTCCGGTGGTGGCCCATCGCCCGGGTGTCGGCGAAAACCTGCAGGACCATCTGCAGATCCGTCTGATCTATGAAGTCGGCAAGCCGATCACGACCAACGATCAACTGCGTTCCTGGACCGGCCGCGCGAAGATGGGTCTGCAATGGGCGTTGCTGCGCAGCGGCCCGCTCGCGGTCGGCATCAACCAGGGCGGCATGTTCTGCCGCGCGTTGCCCGGCGAATCCGCGACACCGGATATCCAGTTCCATTTCTCGACGCTGTCGGCGGATTCCGCGGGCGGCGACGTGCACGCGTTTCCCGGCTGCACGTATTCGATCTGCCAGTTACGGCCCGAATCGCGCGGCACGGTGCGTATCCGCAGCGCCGAGGCGCGCGAGGCGCCGTCGATCCAGCCGAATTATCTCGACACCGATCTCGACCGGCGCACGACCGTCGCCGGCGTGCGCTTCGCGCGCCGCGTCGCGGCCGCCGCACCGATGGCCGCGCTGATGAAGCGCGAGGTGCGTCCCGGCGCCGACGCGCAGACCGACGACGAATTGCTGGAGTTCTGCCGCGAATACGGACAGACAATTTTCCATCCGTCTGGTACAGCGAAGATGGGGCCGGCGAGCGATCCGCTCGCGGTGGTCGACGAGCGTTTGCGCGTGTACGGCACGCAGGGTTTGCGCGTGGTCGACTGTTCGATCATGCCGACGCTGGTGTCGGGCAACACGAACGTGCCGATCGTGATGGTGGCGGAGCGGGCGTCGGATCTGATTCTCGACGATGCGCGCGACGCCGATCGAGGCGTGGCGGCCGCACCGGTCGCGCCGGCGAAGGTGGCGGCTTAGCAACGAGTGCACCAACAACGCAACACGCAGTCAGGCAAACGCAGGAGAGAGCATCGCAAAACAGCGGCGGCCGCGATCCGCCGCACCAAACGCAGTTGCGCGTCCGCCATGTCACGTCACGGCCTATCGCGGCGAACGCGCGCTGCCAACCATCGCCCCGGAGGAGACAACTGGGGTTTTCGCCGGGCCGCCGGTGCGCACGATTCATGACTCATGACTCGCGACTCTCGACTCGCGTCACGTCGAAGGTCGAAGGTCGAAGATCGTGCGCACCGGCGAACCGGCGGTCCATTGAGGAGCTGCGGCTATGGCAATCGATCCCCGCGCTATCCGGCGCGTTGCATTCGCCAGCGTGATCGGCGCAACCGTCGAATGGTATGACTTTTTCCTGTACGGCGTGGTGGCCGGCATCGTCTTCAACAAGCTCTATTTCCCCGCCGACGATCCGCTGGTGTCGACGCTGCTCGCCTATTCGACCTTCGCGGTCGGCTTCGTGACGCGACCGCTCGGCGGAGTGCTGTTCGGTCACTTCGGCGACAAGATCGGCCGCAAGTCGGCGCTGATCCTGACGCTGATCATCATGGGCATTTCGACCGCGGGCGTCGCGTTCGTGCCGACCTACGCGCAGATCGGCATCGCCGCGCCGATCCTGCTGCTGTCGCTGCGCGTGCTGCAAGGCATCGGCCTCGGCGGCGAATGGGGCGGTGCGGTGCTGATGGCCTACGAATACGCGCCGCCGGAAAAGCGCGGCCTGTATGCGAGCCTGCCGCAGATCGGCCTGTCGATCGGGCTGTGCCTCGCCTCGGGCATGGTCGCGAGTCTGTCGCGCCTGCTGCCCGAGACGGCGTTTCTGTCGTGGGGCTGGCGGATCGCGTTCGGCGCGTCGCTGGGGCTCGTGCTGATCGGTTTGTACATCCGCTCCAAGGTGATGGAGACGCCGGAGTTTCTCGCGCTCAAACGCAACCGCCGCGAAGCGAAGATTCCGTTCGTCGACATGATCACGCGCTATCGCAGCGCGGTGGTGCTCGGCATGGGCGCACGCTATATCGACGGCGTGTTCTTCAATATCTTCGCGGTGTTCCTGATCGGCTACCTGACGCAGCGCGTGTCGATGAGCCGCACCGACGCATTGCTCGGCGTGATGATCGCGGCCGGCGTGATGTGCTTTTTCATTCCGCTGTTCGGCAGTCTGTCGGACAGGATCGGCCGGGCCCGCGTGTACTTCTGGGGCTCGCTGATCTGCGGCATCTCGGTGTTCCCCGCGTTCTGGCTGATGGAAATGCAGCCGGTCCACACGCTGGTGGTCTGGAGCGCCGTGGTGATCCCGTTCGGCATTTTCTACGCGATGGTGTACGGCCCGGAGGCCGCGCTGTTCGCCGAGCTGTTCGACGCGGAGGTCCGCTATACGGGCATCTCGTTCGTGTATCAGTTCTCGGGCATCTTCGCGAGCGGGCTCACGCCGATCGTCGCGACGATCCTGATCCGCTTCAACGGCGGCAGTCCGTGGACGGTGTGCGGGTATGTGCTGTTTTCAGCGCTGGTGTCGGCGTTGTCGGTGCGGGCGATCGAACGCAGGCGGGCGGGGGCGTTCGATTCGGTGGTGCACGCGCGCTGAACGGCGTGCGGTGAGGCGTGCGGTGAGGCGTTCAGTCAGGCGTTCAGTCAGGCGTGCAGCGCGTTCAGGCGCGAAACGTTTTCGCGGTCTCTTCCGCTGCGTGCCGCAGATCCGGCACGAAGGCGAGCAGATCGTCGAGCGCGACGCGGCCCACCGGCGCCTGCACCGCGATCGCCGCGCAGGCGCGGTTGCGGTCCAGCATTACCGGCACCGCGATCGCGATCAGCCCTTGCAGATGCTCCTGATTGTTGATCGCGAGCAGGCGCCGCCGCGTGGTGATCAGTTCCTTGCGCAACGCGTCGCGGTCGGTGATGGTGCGTTCGGAATAGCCACGCAACGGCAGCGTTTCGATCATCCGCTCGCGCCGTTCCTTCGGCAGAAAACTCAGCAGCAGCTTGCCGCTCGCCGAGCAATGCAGCGGCACGTGCGAGCCCGGCTGCAGATGCATGCGTAACGGCCATTCGGTTTCCACGCGATCGACGTACACCACGTCGTTGCCGGACAGCATGGTCAGGTTGCAGGTCTCGCCGATCTTCGCCACCAGCTGTTCGAGCAGCACGTGACGCGCGGCGGCCGGTCCCGCGTGCATCAGCACGTTGACGGCCAGCATCCGCACGCGCGGCGAGCATTCGTACAGACGGTCGCCCGCGCCGCGGGTGACGAGCCATGCGTCCATCAATTGCACGAGGATGCGGTGCACGGTCTGCTTGGGCAGGCCGAGCGCGTTGACGAGTTCCGTCATCGACAGCGGGCCGCCCGCTTCGGCCAGCGTTTCCAGCACGCGAAACGCGCGTACGGCCGCCGCATTCGACTGGTTCGACGTCGACATCCCGCCTCCTTGCCCGCGTGATCAGAGCCTTGATTTTGCATCGATTCGTGCGCTTTTCGGGACTGTGGAAAGTACCGAAATCCGCACTTTCCGATGCTGCGCGACGAACTGCAACGCCTGGCGCGAAAAACGGGACTTCGCTTCGTTCGGCGGTGGCTAGATTGATAGCACTGCAATCCTGAACGATGCCCGGAGCACACCGATATGAATGTTAGAGCGATAGGGGCCGAGACCACCGCGTCGGCGGCGACGACCACACCAGTCGAGAAGCCGGAAGGAAGCCCGCACGCGCGCACGACCGGTCGCGCGGACGACGACGCGGAGCAGACCGTCGCCGCGCTGGTCGCCAAGGCGCGCGCGGCACAACAGGCGTTCGAACAGGCCGGCCAGAATGCGCTCGACACGGCCGCCGCCGCCGCCGCCTGGGCGATCATGGAGCCGCGGCGCAACCGGCAACTGGCCGAGCGCTCGGTGCGCGACACCGGCCTCGGCAACGTCGACGACAAGTTCCGCAAGAACTACCGCAAAACGCTCGGCCTATTGCGCGACCTGCACGGCCAGCAAACCACCGGCGTGATCGCGCGCGACGAGGCGAACGGCATCGTCGAGATTGCCCGCGCGGTCGGCGTGGTGGCCGCCATCACGCCGTCGACCAATCCGGCCGCGACGCCCGCCAACAAGATCGTCAACGCGCTCAAATGCGGCAACGCGGTGATCGTCGCGCCGTCGCCGAAGGGGTATTCGTCGTGCGCATTGCTGATTGGATTCATCCACGAACAGTTCGCTAAAGCCGGGCTGAACCCCGATCTCGTGCAGATGCTGCCCGCGCCGATCGGCAAGGCCGCGACCGCCGCGCTGATGCGGCAAAGCGATCTGGTGGTCGCCACCGGCTCGCAGGCCAACGTGCGGATGGCCTACGCGAGCGGCACGCCGGCATTCGGCGTGGGGGCGGGCAACGTGGCGTCGATCGTCGCCGCGTCCGCCGATCTGCATGATGCGGCGCAAAAGATCCTGCGCTCGAAGACTTTCGACAACGCGACCAGCTGTTCGTCGGAAAACAGCGTCGTGATCGAGGACGCGGTTTATCGACCGATGCTGGCCGAACTCGCGGCCTGCGGCGGTGTGCTGCTGAACGACGCGCAGAAGGCGGCGTTGCAGGCGGCGATGTGGGTGGACGGCAAGCTATCCGCGCAATGCACGGCGAAGTCCGCCGAGACGATCGCGCGCGTGGCCGGACTCGACGAGATCGCCGCGCAACATCCGGCGTTCCTGATGGTGGAGGAGAGCGGCGCGGGCGACGACTATCCGTTTTCCGGCGAGAAGCTCGCGCCGGTGCTGACCGTCTATCGCGCGGCGGATTTCGCGGCGGCCGCCGGGATGGTGCGCCGCATTTACGCTTACATGGGCGCGGGCCATTCCGTCGGCCTGCATTCGACCGATCCCGCGCAGGCGCTCGAACTCGGACTGAGCCTGCCGGTTGCGCGGGTGATCGTGAATCAGGCGCATTGCCTCGCGACCGGCGGCAACTTCGACAACGGCCTGCCGTTTTCGCTGTCGATGGGTTGCGGCACGTGGGGACGCAACAATTTCTCCGGCAACCTCGGCTTCCGCCATTACCTGAACACGACGCGCATCGCGTATCCGATCGAGGAGCGCGTGCCGGACCCGGACGACCTGCTCGGCGATTTCTTCGCGAGGTACGGACGATGAGCGCGCCGACGACCACCGCCACGCCGCTGTTTCAGGCCCCGCCGGTACCGCCGGCGCACTCGGCCCCGCCGGCGACGCTGCGCGCGCTGATCGACGCGCGCGCCGCGCAGTATCCCGACAAGCCGTTCCTGCTCGCCGCGAGCGACGGCGCCGGCATCGATTCAACTGGACGCCCCCCGGCGGCGCTCACCTTCGGCGTGTTGCGCGACGATTGCCGCGAACTGGAGGCACGTTTCAGGCAAGCCGGTTTGAAGCCCGGCGACGTGGTGTCGGTGTTCATGGGCAACGGCATCCAGACCGCGCGGCTGCTGCTCGCCGCGATGTACAGCGGGCTCGTTGCGAATCCGCTGAACCTGCTGTGTCAGCCGACCCAGGTGCGCTATATCGTCGACCACTCGGACACGCGGATGATCTTCGCCGCGCGCGACACGTGCGGCACGATCGCGGCGGCGCTCGACGAACTGCGCGCAGGCGGGTGGACGCGCGAGATCGCGGTGATCGAGACCGAGGCGGATGAGCAGGCGCTGCCGTCACTCCCGTCGTTGCCGTCGTTGACGGCGCCCGCGACGGCGTCCGTGTGCGCCGGTCATGAGCCCGCCGACACTGACGTCGCGCTGCTGATGTACACCTCCGGCACCACCGGCACGCCCAAGGGCGTGCTGCTCACGCACCGCAACCTGGTCGCGAACGCCCGCAACATCAGCGCGGAACACCGCCTCGGCGCGGACGACCGGGTACTCGCATCGCTGCCGCTGTACCACATCAACGGGCTGGTCGTGACGCTGCTCGCGCCGCTCTTTCACGGCGGCTCGGCGGTGCTGACGCCGCGCTTCTCCGCGCGCACCTTCTGGCGCGACGTCGCCACGCACGCGTGCACATGGATCAACGTGGTGCCGACCATCGTCGCGTATCTGCTCGAAGCCGACGATGCCTGTCCGTACGACCTGTCCGCGCTGAAGTTCTGCCGCAGCGCGTCGGCGGCGCTGCCGGTCGATCATCACCGCGCGTTCGAGGCGCGCTTCGGCGTCGGCGTGATCGAAACGATGGGGATGACCGAAACCGCCGCGCCGGTGTTCAGCAATCCGTACGAGGTCGACCGGCGGCGGGTGGGCAGCATCGGCCTGCCGTCCGGCGGCGACGCGCGCGTGATCGATAGGGACGGACGCGACTGCGCGGCCGGCGAATGCGGCGAACTGATCCTGCGCGGCGAGCAGGTGATGGGCGGCTACTACAAGCGTCCCGAGGAAACCGCCGCGGCCTTCACCGCCGACGGCTGGCTGCGGACCGGCGATCTCGGCTATCGCGACGCGGACGGCTACTTCTACATCAACGGCCGCGCGAAGGAATTGATCATCAAGGGCGGCGAAAACATCGCGCCGCGCGAGATCGACGAAGCGCTGCTGCGTCATCCCGGCGTGCTGGATGCGGCGGCGGTCGGCGTGCCGGATGCGGCGTACGGGCAGGAGATCGTCGCATTCGTCGTGCCGCGCGTTGGCGAGGGCCGCGCCGCGCCCGATCCGGCCGAGCTGCGCGAACACTGCCTGCGCGAACTGGGCCGCTACAAGACGCCGAAGGAGTTCCGCTTCATCGACGAACTGCCGCGCGGGCCGTCGGGGAAAGTGCAGCGGCTGAAGCTCGTGCCGACCTGACGACGACCTGACGACGACATGACGACAGCAGACGAAGCAGCGAACACGTAACACAGCGGCACCCGGACACACCAGAGGGCACCAGGCGGCGCACAGCGCCGAACCCTATAAAAGATTCAGGAGACAGCATGGAAGCGCGCATCCGGCGTATCAAGACACGCCACATCATCCTGGCGGTCATGTGTTTGATGTATTTCATCTCCTACATCGACCGCGTGAACATCGCGGTGGCGGGACCGCTGATCCGTCACGAGATGGGGCTCACGACGGTGCAGCTCGGCCTCGTGTTCTCGGCATTCGCGTATCCGTACGCGGCGATGCAGATCATCGGCGGCTGGCTGGCCGACAAATACGGGCCGAAACTGGTGCTGACCGTGCTGTCGCTGATCTGGGGCGTGGCCACGCTCGCCACCGGTTTCGCGGGCAGCGTGACGATGCTGGTGCTGATGCGCTTCGCGCTCGGCATCGGCGAGGGCGGGGCGTTTCCGACCGCGACGCGCGCGTTCACCTACTGGATGCCGGTTGCCGAACGCGGTTTCGCGCAGGGCATCACGCACAGCTTCGCGCGCCTGGGCGGTGCGGTCACGCCGCCGCTGGTGCTAGCGGTGGTGGCCACCGGCGGCTGGCGCGACGCGTTCATCCTGCTCGGCATCGCGAGCCTCGCGTGGACCGTGCTGTACCTGTTCGTGTTCACCAATTCGCCGGAACAGAACCGCCGCATCACGCCCGAGGAGACCAGCGAGATCGGCTATCGCGCCGGCGACTGCGATCGCGCGAAACACGCGGCGACGCCGTGGCGCAAGCTGATCCGCCGGATGTGGCTCGTGACCTTCGTCGACTTCTGCTACGGCTGGCTGCTGTGGGTGTATCTGACGTGGCTGCCGTCGTATCTGCGCGAATCGCGCGGCTTCGATCTGAAGCAGCTCGCGCTGTTCACCGCGTTGCCGCTGCTGGCGGGCGTGGTCGGCGATACGCTGGGCGGGGTGGTGTCGGACAAACTGTTCAAGCTCACCGGACGGCTGCGTTTCGCGCGTTGCGCGGTGCTGGTGGTGGGCATGGGCGGGTCGCTGGCGTTTCTCGTGCCGATGGTGTCCGCGACCGATCCGCTCGCGGCGGTGTGGTTCCTGTCGGCGTCGTTCTTTTTCCTGGAGATCACCAATCCGGTGTTGTGGACCTTGCCGCTCGACATCGCCGGCAAATATGCGGGGACGGCCGGCGGCATGATGAACACCGGCTTCGGCGTCGCGGGGATGGTGTCGCCGGTGGTGTTCGGCTATCTGATCGAGAAGACCGGCAGCTACAACGTGCCGTTCACGATTTCGGCGGGCCTGCTCGCGGTTGGCGTGCTGGCCTCGCTCTTTATCGACACCAGCAAGACCGTCGAAGCCGACGAGGAACGCGAACGCGCGAGCGGCGTGCCGCTGGACGGGCTGCCGTCGTTCCTGCAGGCGGGCGGCGCGACGGTGCGGCTGGAGCGGCATCATCTGCGGCGGCCGCTGCGGTGGTGGAAGTAACGGCGGAGTAACGGCGGAGCAACGGCGACGAGTGTTGCCGCCGTGCGTTCAGCGGGGTTCGCGTGGTTTCGGATGGTTTCGGATGGTTCAGGCTTTCGGCGTCTTCAACGCCCGCAGACGCCAGATGAGACTCGATGTGTCGAGGCGATGTCCGCCGAGCCCCTGCACATCGCCGTAAAACTGATCGACGAGCGCGGTGACCGGCAGCGCCGCGCCGTTGCGTTTCGCTTCGTCGAGACAGATGCCGAGATCCTTGCGCATCCAGTCCACCGCGAAGCCGTAATCGAACTTGCCGTCGATCATCGTCTTGCCGCGGTTCTCCATTTGCCAGCTCGCCGCCGCGCCCTTGCCGATCACCTGCAGCACCCGCTCCATGTCGAGGCCCGCGAGTTCGCCGAAATGGATCGCCTCCGATAGCCCCTGCACCAGTCCCGCGACCGCGATCTGGTTGACCATCTTCGCGAGCTGCCCGGCGCCCGCCGGGCCGATCAGCGTGACGGCCGCCGCGTAATGCGCGAGCAGCGCGTTCACGCGCCCGAACACGTCGGCTTGGCCGCCGCACATGATGGTCAGCTTGCCGTTCTGCGCACCGGCCTGACCGCCGGACACGGGCGCGTCGATGAAATGCAGCCCCTGGCGTTCGGCCACCTGCGCGAGTTCGCGCGCGACGTTCGCCGACGCGGTGGTGTGATCGACGAACACCGCGCCTGCCGCCATCCCCGCAAACGCGCCGTGCTCGCCGAGCGCGATGCCGCGCAAATCGTCGTCATTGCCGACGCAGGCGAGGACCAGCTCGGCGCCGTTTGCCGCATCGCGCGGCGTGCGTGCGGCGCGGCCGCCGTGCCCGGCGACCCATTGGTCCGCTTTCGCCGTGGTGCGGTTGTAGACGGTCACGTCGAGGCCGGCTTTCGCGAGATGACCGGCCATCGGATAGCCCATCACGCCGAGGCCGAGGAAGGCGACGCGCTGGATCGCGGGAGGGGAGGATGGCGCGGCGGATGAGCTCATGGGGGTACTCCTTGTTCGGTTGGCGGATCAGGGGATGAGACGGTGAAGCGGTGAAGCGGTGAAGCGGAACGGGGCGAACATTATGGCAAGGATCGTCGCTGGCCGCGTGGCTGAGGGTGCCTGAAGGTACCTGAAGGTGCCGTCCGGGTCGTGCGGGCGGCGCTGCGATACCTGGCATAGCGGCGGCATAATGTCGGACGGGTTGATCGCAGGTTTCTCATCCGGTCACCACTCAGCCCACCATTCAGACGAAGGCGGCCGAACATGATCGGGCAATCACTCCGTGCGTTGCGTCGCAGCGCATTCGGCGCGCGAGGCGCGATGTTCGCGTCGGGCATCGGTGCGACGGTGGCTGTCGCACTCGTCGCCACGACGATCCTCGCCGCGGCCGGCGCGCCGTCCGCATACGCGCAGACCACAAGCGCCGGCGCGGCCACTGCCAACCGCGCGCTGTCGACACCGCCGGCCACTTCACAGAGGACTTCGATGGCAACTGTCTTTGCACCCACTGGCACGCTGCGCGCGTCGATCAATCTCGGCAATCCCGTGCTGGCCAGTCTCGACCCGGTGACGGGTCAACCGGTCGGCGTATCGGTCGATCTTGCGACCGAATTCGCGAAGCGCCTTGGCGTGCCGTTGCAGCTGGTGGCGGTGAAGTCGGCGGGGTTATCGGTCGACAACGTGAGCCAGAACAAGGCCGACATCGGTTTCTTCGCGGTCGATCCGAAACGCGGTGAGGAGATCGCGTTTACCGCGCCGTATGTGCTGATCGAAGGTTTCTATCTGGTGCGGGACGCGTCGCCGATCACCAGCAATGCGGAGGTCGATCGGCCGGGCGTGACGGTGGCGGTGGGCGAGGGCAGTGCGTACGATTTGTTTCTGACGCGGGAGTTGCATCATGCGACGCTGGTGCGCACGCCGACTTCGCCGGCGGTCGTGCAGGGTTTTCTGGATCAGCATCTGGATGTGGCTGCGGGTGTGAAGCAGCAATTGGAAAAGGATGCTGCGCGTGCTGGTGGTTTGCGGTTGCTTGATCGGCGATTTATGGTGATCAGACAGGCTATGGGTGTGCCGAAGGCGCGGGGGGCGGACGCGGCGGCGTATCTGGCTGGTTTTGTCGAGGAGATGAAGGCGTCGGGGTTCGTGAAGGGGGCGCTGGTGCGGCATCATGTCGAGGGGGCTGCTGTGGCGGGGGAAGGTGATTAGGGTTTTGGTTTTTTCTGATTTTTTCTGTTTTTTTCTGATTTTTTTGGCCTTTCCTTGCATTGTTAGTGGTCTATTAGCGTTGCCCCTGTGCGGGGCGGCACTTACTCTCTTTGCCGCGGCAAAGAGAGTAAGCAGAGAAAGCCGCTTCAACCCGCCAGCTCATAAGCGGGGCCGCCGCACAGCCACGGTAGTGGCCCATCTGGAATCCGTGCCCTCGCACTTTCCACGTTCGTGACAAGGCAGTCATGCTTCCGGCGGCGCTGCGCGCGCCCCCGGGTCCATCACACGCCGCCCTCCGATATTCGGGCGGCGGTGCTTTTCGCCCCCGTCTTTTTTTCAGCGCCTCGCCGAGGCGCAGCCGATGGCCCCCACCGCAAAGGAAGAACCCCTGGTTTGGGATGGCCGGGCTGGCGAGCGCGCAGCGCGAGACGGGATGGATGAGTGCTTTGTCACGAGCGGGGAGTGTGCGAGGTCACGGATTCCAGATGCACCACTGCCATGTGCGGACCACGGTGCCCACTTATGGGCTGGCGGTGTGAAGCGGCTTTCTCTGCTTACTCTCTTTGCCGCGGCAAAGAGAGTAAGTGCCGCCCCGCACAGGGGCAACGCTAATAGACCACTAACAATGCAAGGAAAGGCCAAAACAAAACCAGAAAAACAAGAAAAACCAGAAAAACGAGAAAACCTAAACCCCACCGTGCAATCCGCCCCCCACACCCACCAAAACAGCAATTTCCACATAGCACTGCGCAATCCCCCCTAAGAAATGCCCCACCAACCATCGCTATGCTCCTGGCTCGGCTTTATCAAATCGTCGCGTTTTTTACGAGGAGATATATGGTTGTTCTATTCGAGCACGATGAACTGGACGCAGCACCGCGTCTTCAGAACACCGCGCCGCCCGCATCGACAGGCCAGTGCCATGGAACCTTCGGCGAGCTGATGCAAGGTGTCCTGCCGGACGACCGGCACATTCTCGTCACGTTGCCAGTCAACCTGAAAAGCGTGATCGAGTTCAGCGCCGCGCACGGCGAGCGCGTCGCCGCCACCGTCAGCCGCAAAACCAAAGCGTGCCGCGCCGTCGAAGACTATCTACGCATCGCCGATCTGCCGCCCGGCGGCTTGCTTAATTTCCGTTCGACCTTCCCGGTCGGCAAAGGCCTCGCCAGTTCGTCCGCCGACATGGTCGCGGCGATCCGCGCGGCCGCCCGCTACCACGGCCATACGCCCGCGCCGGAAACCATCGAGTCCGTGCTGCGCCACATCGAACCCACCGACGGCGTGATGTACGACGGCGTGGTCTCGTTCTTCCACCGCGAAGTGAAGCTCGACGAACAGCTCGGCGCCACGCCCGCGCTCGCGATCGTGTCGGCCGACCGCGGCGGCGAATGCGACACCGTCGAATTCAACCGCCGCAAGCGCGACATGCCCGACGCGGTGCGCCACGAATACCGCGACATGCTGGCCGGCATGAAGGAAGCCTTGCGCGCAACCGATCTGCGCACCCTCGGCGCGATCGCCACGCGCAGTTGCGACCTGTCGCAGGCGTTCAATCCGCATCCGCATATCGGCCTGATGCGCGAACTGCGCGCCGAGACCGACGCGCTCGGCCTCGTGGCGACGCATTCCGGCACCTGCATCGGCCTGCTGTACGACGCCGCCGACCACGAACGCGTCGCGAAGACCGCGCACGTGCAGGCCGCCCTGCACGCGCAACGAATCGAATCGAGTCAATACACGACGGTATAGGAATCCCGATGCTCAGATATGAATCCTCGCTCGACGCCATGCGCGACGCGACGCTGTTTCCGCTTGGCGGCGCGCTGCACATGCTGTCGTTCAAGGCGATGAAGATCGTGCCCGCGAACTACATCATCAAGAAGGCGATCACGCGCGGCGATCTCAAGCCGGGTGGCACGGTGGTCGAGACCTCGAGCGGCAATTTCGCGCTCGGCATGGCGATCGTCTGCAACCGGTTGAAGCATCCGTTCGTCGCGATCGGCGATCCCGCGATCGAGCCGGCGTACAAACGGCAACTCGAAATGCTGGGCGGCCGGGTCGAGATCATCACCGACAAGAAGGGCAGCCAGGGCTATCAGAAAGCGCGTCTCGACCGTCTGCACGAAATTCTCTCGGACGAACCGGGCTCGTTCTGGTGCCGCCAGTACGACAACGAAGACAACGCCAACGCCTATGCGGAAATCAGCCGCGAATTGCGCGCGGCAGTGGGCGAGCGGCTGGTGCTGGTCGCGCCGGTCGGCTCGGGCGGATCGAGCTGCGGGATCGCCGGCGCGCTGCGCGCGGCGGGCGTGGCGTGCACGCTGGTCGGCGTGGATACCTTCAACAGCATCCTGTTCGGCCAGCCGGACGGCCCGCGCAAGCTGCGCGGCCTCGGCAACACGGTGATGCCGAAGAACCTCCGGCAGACGCTGTTCGACGACGTCCACTGGGTCAGCTCGGATTTCGCCGAGCACTTCACGCGCCGGCTGTATGCGGCGAACGGCCATTTCCGCGGACCCACCACCGGCGCGGCCTTCGCGGTCGCGCGTTTCGCCGCCGAACGTTACGCGGAGTCGCCCGTGGTGTTCCTGAGCCCGGACGACGGCTCGCGCTACGCCGACACGACCTTCGCCGCCGATCCGCCGAACGCCGCCTACGACAGTCTCGCGCCACAACGGATCACGCAGCCCACCGGCTATGCGCCCGGCAGCGACTGGGCGTGGATGAACTGGCAACGCGCCGATATCCAACAATTCCGTTAATCCATGTCGATCGTCTACGTCGAATCCAATACCACGGGGTTCGGACACCGGCTGCTGGAGGTGTCCTGCCTGTACGACAGCGTCTATTTTCTGGTGCGCGACCCGGCGCGCTACGCGTTCATCGAGCGCCTGCCGGCCGCGGTGACGGTAGTCGAATGCGATACGCAGTCGCTCGATGCGCTGCGCCGCGCGTGCGCGGCGATCCCGGCGATCCGCTACATCGTGTCCACCAGCGACGCGTTCATCGACATCGCCGCGCGTCTGTCCGACGAACTCGATCTGCCGACCAATCCGGCTTCGGCAATCGCGTTGTGCCGCGACAAGCTGCGCCTGCAGGACGTGCTGCGCGACAGCGGCGTCGCGTATCCGCTCACCACGACGGTGCGCTCGGCCGAGGCCGTCGCGCGGCTCGCGTTCCCGGTGATCGTCAAGCCGCGCCAGGGCACGGGCAGCATCGGCGTGCGCCTGATCGAGAATGCGCAGGCGTTTCCACGCGACTTCGACGGCGATCTGATCTGCCAGCGCTTCATCCCCGGCACCGAGTTCTCGGTCGAATCGTTTAGCGACGCCGATGGCCACCAGGTGCTCGGCATCACGCGCAAGTTCGTCACCAAGCCGCCGCACTTCCTCGAACTCGCGCACGTGTTCCCGGCCGACCTCGACGCCGCCGTGCACGCGCGGATCGTCGACACGGTGCGCCGCGCGCTCGACGCGGTCGGCTACAGCTTCGGCCCCGCGCACACCGAGGTGAAGGTGCACGACGGCGCGGTATCGATCATCGAAATCAACGCGCGGCTAGCGGGCGGCATGATTCCGACGCTGCTGGAGCGCTCGTACGGCTGGTCGATGGCCGATCTGTACGTGCGCAGCTATCTGGCCGGGCGCAGCCAGTTCGTCGTGCCGACGCCGGCGCTCTACAGCTCGGTCGCGTTCGTGGTGCCGGAAGTCGGCCGCCGCTATCTCGGCGTGGATTTCCCGCGCGATTGCGTCGAGTCGGGTCTGTTTCGCAGCGACGGCGTGAACGCGGGCAAGTTCGACTTCTCCGACCGCGCCGGCTACGTGATCGCGGTGGGCCGCAGCGCGGCGTCCGCGTTGCGCCAGAGCCTGTCGTTGCGGATGCGCTCGACGGTGCTGTACGACGACCGCCGCGAGCCGCCGCCCGACGCGGCGATGCTGCACGACATCGTGTATCGCAAATCCGCGCCGGCCTTCGGCGCGCTCACCGATACGCTGCTGACCATCGAAAAAGCCCATCTGACGATGCTGCGCCGGCAAGGCGTGCTGAGCGCCGCGCAATTCGACGCGCTGAAGGAAGCCGTGCTCGCGCTGGAAGCCGAGCCGGCGCTGCTGCGCGAACACGTGTCGGGCCGCGGCGACTATTTCGACTACGAGCACTACGTGATCGAGCGCTGCGGACGCGACACCGGCGGGATGATCCAGGCGGCCCGCTCGCGCAACGACATCAACAGCACGCATCTGCTGCTGACCATGCGCGAGGCGTTGTCCCGCGTCACCGCGCGCGGCGTCGAACTCGCCGAGGTGTTCGCGCGCCGCGCCGACGAAACCGCCGACGTGCTGCTGCCCATCTACAGCCAGTACCAGACGGCGATGCCGGGCAGCGCCGGCCACTATCTGGCCGCGCAAGGGCAGATCGTGCTCGACACGCTCGACGCGCTCGCGGCGCTGCACGACGGCCTGACCGTGTCGCCGCTCGGCGCCTGCGCGGGCGCGGGCACGACCTTCGTCACCGACACGCACGAAACCGCCGGTCTGCTCGGTTTCGCGAGCGGCCCGACCAACTCGCTGCGCGCGATCAGCGACAAGAATCCCGCGCTGCGTTGCGTGTATCTGCTGACCGAACTGAGCGGCACGCTGAACCGCATCGCCAGCGACCTGCAACTGTGGACCATGCGCGAACTCGCGCTGGTCGCGCTGCCCGATGCGATGTACGGCGGCTCGTCGAACATGCCGCAAAAGCGCAACCCGTACCTGCTCGAATGGCTGCGCCTGGGCCACGAGCGCAACGCCGCGCGGCTGGCGGCGACGCTGTCGTCGCTGTCGCATCTGCCCACCGGCAACTCGTATCAGGCGAGCCGCACGGCGCTCGAAGCGGTGGTCGAGTCGACCGTGCAACTGGTCGACATGCTGAACGTGACGATCCATGCGATCGACGGCGCGCGTTTCGATGCCGGCGCGGCCTGCTGCGCGCTGGAGGCGGGCAACGGTTGCGCGACGCTCGCGGCGGAGCTGCTGGTGCAGCGGCACGCGGCCTCGTTCCGCGACGCGCACGCGCTGGTCGGCCGCGCATTGACGCCGCCCTCGACGTCGACGGAAGAACGCACCGCCGCCGATAACAGCGCGCGCGCCTTGCTCGCCCGCATCAACGACGAACTCGCCGACGGCCGGGTGTTCGACCGCCTGAGCGGCGGCGCCGGGCCGGCGACGGAGAACACCCGCGCGGCGGCGAAGGTGCTCGCGGCGCAGACGCGCGACGCGCGGCGCCGCCATCTGGCGCGCGAGGTTCGCGCCGCCGCGCTCGCACGCGATCTCGACCGACGTTTCCGGAGAACCCATTGATGGCCGACATCACCCTGCTTTGCGCGGACGGCCCGCACCATCTGTATCTGGCCGCCGAAATCCTGAAGGCCTTCGGCAAGGTTCGGGTCATCGTCGAACCCGGTCATGCGCAGGCGTCGCGTCTGCGGCGTAACGGGCACTATCGCGCGTACGGCTGGACGCTGTACCACGCATGGCGGCGCCGGCTGTTCGGCTACGACCGGTATCGCAGCTGGTATTTCTCTCGCACCGAGGCGCCCGCCAGTTGGGACGCGCTGCGCGCGGACCCGCGGGTGCGCTACGTCGAAACGCCGTGGATCAACGACGAACGCGTGCTCGACGCGCTGCGCGAGAACCCGTCCGACGCGTATCTGGTGATGGGCACCAAGAAGATCGGCCCGGCCGTGCTCGCGTTGATTCCGCCGGATCGCATCCTGAATATTCACGGCGGTCATCTGCCGCATTACAAAGGCAATCACTGCTTTTTCTTCGCGCTGCATCACGGCGACCTCGACAAGCTGAGCACGACGGTTCATCGTGTGGCGTCCGGTCTCGACACCGGGGCGATCGTTTCGCATCACACGGTGCGCTTCCAGCCCGGCGACACCTCCGAAACGCTGTATTCGCGCGCCGAAAAACGCGCGATCGACAACCTGGTCGCGCGTCTCAAACGCGATCCGGACATCGCGCGCTGGGACAGCGAACCGCAGGCGCACACCGGCGCCACCTACCGGATGCGCGACCGCGGCCCGCTGGTCGAGATCGCCCATCGCGTGGCGCTGTGGCGGCGCAAGCGCGCCGCGGCGGCCCCGGGCCGGGAAGGGAAGCAGGCGCAATGAACAGCATCCTGATCACGCAACTGCTGCAGGTCGCGTTGTTTTCGATTCCGCTGGTCATTTCGCCGGGGCCGAACAACCTGATGATGACCAGCAACTGCGCGCAGTTCGGTTTCCGTCGCACGCTGCCTTCGCTGGTCGGCATTTCGCTCGGCGTGTTCGTGCTGTTCATGCTGGTGGCGCTGGGGCTCGGCGGCGTGCTGGCGCGCTATCCGCAACTGCATGTCGCGCTGAAGGTCGTGGGTTCCGCGTACATCCTGTATCTGTCGTATCTGCTCTTCACGTCGGATGCGGCGGGCGGGCAGAAGCAGTCCACCGAGCGGCCGATCACCTTCACCCAGGCCGCCTTGCTCCAGGTGCTGAATCCGAAGATCTGGCTGCTCGCCGCGACCGCCAGCTCGACGTTTCTGCCGATGACCGGCAACGTGCACACCGACGCGGTGCTGCTGTCGCTCACGCTCGGCGCGATCTTCTTTCCGTGCAACTCGATCTGGGCGCTGTTCGGGCTCGTGATGCGCGGCGTGATGCGCGGCCGGGCGTTCTACCGGACCATGGGGCTGATGACGGCCTCGTCGGTGTTTTTCGTGCTGTTTTGAGCGGCTGCCCGATGGTTGCGGATGGGCATGGGGAAGTTTCTGTAGAAGCGCGTTTTTATCGAGGATGGCCATGAACCTCATCAATCGTATCGTGCTGGCGTTTTGCGTCGACCC
This sequence comes from Paraburkholderia sp. D15, assembly GCF_029910215.1. Taxonomy (NCBI): domain Bacteria; kingdom Pseudomonadati; phylum Pseudomonadota; class Betaproteobacteria; order Burkholderiales; family Burkholderiaceae; genus Paraburkholderia; species Paraburkholderia sp. D15. The sequence goes on from NZ_CP110395.1 coordinate 2,152,699, forward strand.
GTCGAAAGATCCCGTTTCGTCGCATGTGCTGGCGCGTCTGCTGGCCTCGGGCGCATTCGCGCCGGGGAGCGCGGAAGTGGACGGCCGCGCGGTGCAGCACGCGCAACTGGGCAGCGTGCGCTGCGACCTGCTGCAACTCGACGACGTGCTCAGCCACGACTATCCGCGCTATGCCCCTGTGCTCAACCAGCAGTTCGGCGATGCCGACGCGGTGATCGTCGTCAACTGGCACGAGGGCAAGAACGCGCCCGATCCGATCTTCACCGTGCAGACTACCGGCGACATGGAAACCGGCGCCTTCAGTCCGGTCGATCCGGTCATTACGCGCGCGCTGTTTCTCGCCGTCGAAGCGCAGCGCCAGAAGGCCGCGCTCGGCCAGTTCTCGACGTGGATGGAGGCGACCCACTGGTCCGGGCCGATGTACGGCGCCGAGTCCGGCAAGCTGCTGAGTCTGGTGAAACCGTCGGTGATCGATCTGGAGATCGGCAGCAGCCCGCGCGCGTGGTCGTATCCGGCTGCCGCCGAGGTGCTCGCGCGTGCGTTGCTCACGGCCTTCGTCGCGCCTGAAAAACCGAAGCTGTCGTTGCTGGGCATCGGCGGCACGCATTTCGAGGCGGGCTTCACGCAGTTGCTGCGCGACTATGGCGACACGCAAGGCATCGCGTTTTCGCATCTGTTGCCGAATCACTGGCTCGTCGCGCATCGCTATGAACTGTCGACGCGGCTGCCGGATCTGCTCGCCTGCGCCCGCTCGATCAAGGGCGGTGTCGATGCGGTTGCGTATCACGACAATCTGAAGAGCAGCTACAAGCATCAGGTGCAGAAGCTCGCGGCGGAACTCGGCGTGCCGGCGTTCTCGCATCGCAAGCTGAGAACGCCGGATATCGCCGAGTTGATTCGTGACGCGCGGGTCGAGTCGTGACGCGTGGCCGCACCACGTCTTCAACCGCCGCGCAGCGCCCGCGGCGGATAGCCGAAATGCTTCCTGAACGCGGTGGTGAACTGGCTATGCTGCGCGTAGCCGCACTCCAGCGCGACGGTGGTGATTTTCTGCGTGGTGGTCTTCAGCAGATGATGCGCGTGGCTCATGCGCGCATGCGTGAGAAACGCGTGCGGCGAGTGACCGAAGGTCGTCTTGAACTTGCGCAGAAAGTGGTAGCGGCTGAGATTCACGAGGCTCGCCAAGTCTTCGAGCCGCACCGCCTCGCCAAGATTCTCGTTCAGGTAGTCGCGCAGCAGCCTGGTTTGCGCGGCCGCGAAACGTCCACGCGTGGCGGGTGTGGCATCGTCCGTCGCGGCGAACGAGCCGAACGAGCGGAACGTGTTCAGCAAAATCCAGCTCATCAACCCGTCGACGCCGAGCAGCAGCGACTTGTCGGTCCAGTCGGCGAGCGCGATGCTGGCGGCCGCCGCGCTGATCACCGGCGACGCCTCCTGAAACACCTCCCGGAACGCGTAACCTTCGGGCGGCTGCCGCAGCGATTGCAGCAGGCTCTGCTCGAAGTTACGCGGATCGAAATACACGTGCAGGAAGTTCAGCCGCTCGGTGATCTGCCATTGCGACTGACCTTCGCCGATCGGAAACAGACAGACCGCGTCCTTGAAGCCGCGCCGCACGATCTGCCGGCCGTGCAACTGACTGCAATTCTCGCCGCCCGACAGATAGATGCTCAGCACGTTCTCGTTCGAACTTCGATACTCGGTCAGCGTATTGCGGCCGGTCCATTCCGATACGACGATGCCCGACGGCAAATGCATGGAGCGCACGAGTTCGGCACCGGCCGATTTCAGCGCGCCTCTGACGGTAATCGAGTTTGAAGACAGCATCTTGCACATGACCCGCTGATCGGCTGAAGGGAGCGTGGCGGGGAGCGCAAGCAGCCCGCCGGCCCGGAAAATGTCCGGCTATTGTGTCAGAAGATGAGCCGGAACAGGGGCGGGCCAGGCGGGTTAGTCAGCGTGCATAAGGCTTATTCAAAGCGCACACGTTTGCGCACGCATCGCGCATTGATTGCGGTTTTTTTGGGCACGATTCAGGGGCTTTTTTATCCGCATCCGCACGCTCGTACGCTCGCCTGGTCACTCGCTGCTCGTCCATTCGACGTTCGCTCCGACCGAACGCAGATTTTCGACGAAGCGCGGATGCGCGCGCCGGATCGGCAGCGCGTTCATGATTTCCGAACGGCCGTCGATACTCGCCGCGACCATCAGCAGCGCAATCGCCACGCGGATGATGTACGGACTCTCGACGCGCGCCGGCGTCAGCGTGAGACCGCCGAACGTGATGAGCCGGTGCGGATCGGAGAGGAACACATGCGCGCCGAACTTCGAGAGTTCGCTGGTCCAGCCCATCGCACCGTCGTAGACCTTGTTCCAGAACATCGCGCTGCCCTCGGCCTTGACGCCGAGCGCGACGAAGATGGGCAGCAGGTCGACCGGCACGTAGGGCCACGGCGCCGCTTCGACCTTGGTGAGAATGTTCTGCGTGAACGGGCGGCGTACGCGCAATGCGCCGCTGCTGTGCGCGCGCGACCAGCCGTCGCGATGCACGAGGTCGATGCCGAACTTCGCGAAGGTGCGGTCGATCAGCGGGAATTGCTCGGGTGCGGTGTTTTTCACCGCGATGTCGCCGCCGGTGATCGCGCCCAGCGCGAGGAAGGTGGCGATTTCGTGGAAGTCCTCGCTGAAGCGGAACTCGCCGCCGCCGAGCCGCTGGCCGCCGGTCACGCTGAGCCGCGACGTGCCGATGCCCTCGATGCGCACGCCGAGCAGCGCGAGAAAGCGGCAGAACTCCTGCACGTGCGGCTCGGAAGCCGCGTTGACGAGCGTCGAGGTGCCGTGCGCGGCGGCCGCGCATAGCGCGAAGTTTTCGGTGGTCGTCACCGACGCGTAATCGAGCCAGTGATCGTTGGCGGCCATGCGGCCGTCGTTGCGCACGATCAGCGAGTCGTCGGTGCGTGCGACGCGGGCGCCGAAGCGCTCGAAGACCTCGACGTGCGGATCGATCTCGCGCACGCCGAGCGTGCAGCCCTTCACGTCGCTCTCCAGCCGCGCCACGCCGAAGCGTGCGAGCAGCGGCGGCACCAGCATGATCGACGAACGCATCTCCTCGGGCAGCTTGTGCGTGGCCGGATCGAAGGCGGTGGCGTGGTGATGCAGATCGAGCACGCCGGTCGAGAAATCCACCGACACGTCGCTACCGAGCGTGCGGAAGATGTCGAGAATCTTCTTGACGTCGGTGATATCCGGCACGCCGATCAGGCGCACGGGCTGATTGGTGAGCAGGGTCGCGCAGAGAATGGGCAGCACGGCGTTCTTGTTGGCGGACGGGATGATTTCGCCGCGCAACGGCACGCCGCCGTGAACGATCAGATTGGACATGTTCGGAAAGCTTCGAGGAAAAAGACGCGAGGGCGTAATGATGCCATCGGATGCGAGGCGGGTGGTTTTCGGTGCGGCTAGCGGCCTGTCCCGATTGCCGCAACGGGGGCAGCGGATGGCTGGGCATCCGGCGCGGCCGCGACCGCCGCTTCCTCCCGCAAAAACGCCACCAGCGGCTCCAGCAGCTTGTGCCGGCGCTCCGGCTCGGCGCGCATCACGAAGCGCCACGAAGCCGGCCGCGACAGTCCCGGAAAGAGCCGGATCAGGCGTCCACTACGTAATTCCGCTTCGATCAGCGGCAGGCGCCCGAGTGCGATGCCGGCGCCGCCGATCGCCGCGCCCACCACCTGGCTGAAACCGCTATAGCGCACGATCTTGGTATCGAAGTCGGCGGGCAGGCCGAAATGCGCGGCCCAGTTGCGCCATTCGAGTTCGGGCGCGCGATCGTGGGTTTCCTGAAGCAGCCGGCACCGGCATACCGCTTTCGACGCGAGCGGATACAGATCCGGCCCGCACACCGGAAACACCTCTTCCTGGAACAGCACCAGATCGTCGTCGCGCACCTCGTCCGCGTGAATGTGGACGATCGCCAGATCGATGCCGTGGCGCGCGAAGTCCGGCTCGCCGTCGAGCGTGATCGCGTTGAGCGGCGTCTCGGGATGGCGCGCCGAAAACTCGGCGAGCCGGCGCGCCAGCCACAGCGCGGAGAACGAGCCGTTGGCCGACACCGTGAGCGTGCGCGGCACGCCCTTGACCTGCGCGCAGGCCTCCTCCAGCAGCGCCAGCGCGCGGCTGACGCCGGGCAGCAGATTCGCGCCCGCCGCCGTCAGGCTGATCCCGCCGACCCCCGTGCTGCGTTCGAGCAGGCGCGCGCCGAGCAGGTTTTCGAGGCCGCGGATCTGATGGCTGACCGCGCTGGTCGACACGTTCAGTTCGGCCGCGGCGCGCGCGAAGCCGCCGAGCCGCACGGCGGCCTCGAACGCGCGCAGCGACGCGAGGGGTGGAATATGGGACATGCGGGGTATTGTAGAAGACTCAACACCCGTTGAAAAACCATCTTTTGCCTCGCCGTGCGGGCGCCTGTAACGTCGCATCCATTCGATACGACAGACAATCCACAAGGGGCGATGCATGTATTTCGACAGCAGGTTATGGGCGATGCTGGCCGGGCTGAGACTGCGCGTGGCGGCGGCGGTCGGGCTCGGCCTCGCCGCGCTGGTGTTCGGCGTGTTGCGCTTCGTGTTTCTCGGGCGGATGCTGGCGCTCGCCTTCCAGGGCGCGCCGGTGCGCGAGGTCGCGCTGGCCGCGGCCGGCGTTGCCGTCTGCGTGCTGCTGCGCGCCGGGCTCGATCACCGGCGCGTGGTGCTCGCGCAAGGTACCGCCGGGCGCGTGCAGTCGGTGCTGCGCGCGCGGCTGTTCGATCGCCTTGCGGCGCTCGGACCCGCCTGGTTCGGCGCCGAGCGCACCGGCGGCGTGATGCTGGCCGTCATCGACGGGGTCGAGCAGTTGCAGACGTTCTTCGGCGCGTACGTGCCGCAACTGGTGATCGCGGCCTGCGCGCCGGTGCTGATCTTCGCGGTGCTGGCCTGGTGGGACGTGCCGACCGCCGCCGTGCTGCTGGTCGCGGCGCTCGTCACGCTCGCATTGCCGATGCTGGTCCACAACGCCGACCGGCAGGCGGCGCTCGCGCGTTCCAGGGCGTTCAAGGCGTTCGGCGAGGAATTTCTCGACGCGGTGCAAGGGCTGCCCACGCTGAAGGCGTTCGGCCAGAGCGGCGCGTTTGCCCGCAAGCTCGCCGAACGGGCGCGGGCATTGTCGAACAGCACGTTCTGGGTGCTGGCGCTCGGTCTGCTCACGCGCTTTTTCACCGACCTCGGCACGGGGCTCGGCGCGGCGGCCGCGATCGCCGTCGGCGGATGGCGGGTGAGCCACGGCGAGATGAGCCTGGAGGCGCTGCTGATCGTGCTGATGGCGGGCACGGAGGTATTCCGGCCGCTACGCGATCTGCGCGCGGTGCTGCATCAGGGGATGATCGGGCAGTCGGCGGCCAGCGCCATTCATGCGCTGCTCGAAGCACGCAGCGAGGCACCCGCCGCCGGCGGCGCGCAGGTCGCCGGCTTGAGCCCGGGCATCGCGTTCGAGGCGGTCGGTTTCAGCTATCCGGGCCGCCGTGCGGTCGCGCATGCCGGCTTGAGCTTCGCGATCGGCGCGGGCGAAACGGTCGGTATCGTCGGGCCGAGCGGCGCGGGCAAGTCGACGATCCTGCGTCTGCTGCTGCGTCAGCATGATGCGCAAAGCGGCACGATCCGCATCGGCGGGCAGGACATCCGCGCGCTCGATCCGGATCAGGTGCGCGGCATGATCGCGATCGTCGCGCAGGACACCACGCTGTTCGACGGCACGATCGCGGACAATCTGCGGCTCGGGCGTCCCGATGCCGGCGATGCGGACGTGATCGCCGCGGCCACGGCCGCCAACATCCACGACTTCATCGCGGCGTTGCCGCAAGGCTACGCGACGCGGATCGGCGAACGCGGCGCGACGCTCTCCGGCGGGCAACGGCAGCGCATCGCGATTGCCCGCGCACTGTTGCGCGATGCGCCGATTCTGGTGCTCGACGAAGCGCTTTCGGCCGTCGATGCGGAAAACGAAGCGGTGATCCAGCAGGCGCTCGACCGGTTGATGCGCGGCCGCACCACGCTGATCCTCGCGCACCGGCTGTCGAGCGTGATCGGCGCGGACCGGATTCTGGTGCTGGACCAGGGGCGCGTGGTCGAGAGCGGCAAGCATGCGGAATTGATCGCGCGCGACGGGGTGTACCAGCGCCTGATGGGACCGCAGGTCGCCGCGGCGGCTGTCGAGCGTCCGGCGCCCGCGCCGCGTACGGCAACGACGTCGCGCGCCACGGAGCCCGACGTGCGCGCGCTCGCCGCCGATGCCGCCGAAATCGGCTGGGCCGACACCTTGCGCAGTCTCTTGCGCTTCGTACGGCCGTGGCGCACGCAACTCACGCTGACGGTGCTGTGCGGGATCGGCCGGGTGCTGGCGTTTGTCGGTGTCGGGATACTCGGCGCGCTGGTGGTGGCGGGCATCGCATCGGGCAAGCCGGTGACGGCGCTGACCCTCGCGCTGCTCGTCAGCGCACCGGTCGCGGCGGCGTTGCACTGGCTGGAATCCTGGCTCGCGCACGACATGGCGTATCACCTCCTCTCCGAGATGCGTATCGCGCTGTTCGCCAAGCTCGAACGGCTCGCGCCCGCGTATCTTTTGCGCCGCCGCTCCGGCGATCTGGTCGCGCTTGCCACGCAGGACGTCGAAACCGTCGAGTATTTTTACGCGCACACGGTCGCCCCGGCGTTCGTCGCGGTGCTGGTGCCGGCCGCCGTGCTGGCGGTGCTGGCATGGGTCGCATGGCCGCTCGCGCTGGTGCTGTTGCCGTTCCTCGCGGTGGCGGGATTAACGCCGGTGCTGGCGCGCGGCAAGATCGACCGGCTGGGCGGCGCGGCGCGCGCGGCCTTGGGGCAGCTCGGCGCGCATCTCACCGAGACGATCCAGGGACTCGCGGAACTGATCGCGTTCCAGGCGGTGGGGCGCCGCCGCGCGGTCTTTCTCGACGATCTCGCGGCCTATCAGCGACAGCGTTCGGCATTGCAGGACGACCTGTCGCGGCAGAGCGCCGCGCTCGATATCGCCACCGGTCTCGGCGGTCTCGCGGTCGCCTTGCTCGGCGCGGTGCTGGCCGCGCGCGGCTGGTTCGCGCACGAGTGGCTGCCGCTGCTGGTGCTGGTCGCGGTGGCGGCCTTCATGCCGGTCGCGGAGATCGGTCAGGTCGCGCGCCAGCTGGCCGATACGATCGCGTCGACGCGCCGGCTGCATGTCGTCGAGTCGGAGCCGGAACCGGTCGTCGACGGCGATCTGCCGGTGCCGGCGAATCCGGAGGTGCGTTTCGATGCGGTGAGCTTTGCGTATCCGGGACGCCGCGAAGCCGCGCTCAGCGACGTGAGCTTCGCGGTGCGGCCGGGCAGCACGATCGCGCTGGTGGGCGCTTCGGGTGCGGGCAAGTCGACGCTCGCGAATCTGCTGTTGCGGTTCTGGGACCCGCGCGAGGGACGCATCACGCTGGGCGGCGTGGATCTGCGCCGCCTGCACCCGGACGGTTTGCGGCAGCACATCGCGCTGGTCGCGCAAGACACCTATCTGTTCAACGACACGCTGGAGGCCAACATTCGCCTGGCCGGCCGCGACGTGTCCGATGCCGACGTGCGCCGGGCGCTCGAACGCGCGGCGCTCAGCGAGTTCATCGAGGCACTGCCGGAAGGGCTCGCGACGCGCGTCGGCGAACGCGGCGTGCAACTGTCGGGCGGACAGCGGCAGCGCGTGGCGATTGCGCGCGCGTTTCTGAAGGATGCGCCGATCCTCATCATGGACGAAGCGACCTCGCATCTCGACACGATCAGCGAGCAGCAGATCCGCGCTGCGCTGGAGGAATTGATGTCGCAACGGACGTCGATCATCATCGCGCACCGGCTGTCGACGATTCAAGGCGCGGACACGATTCTCGTGATGGACGCGGGGCGCGTGGTCGAAGCGGGCAGTCACGCGCAACTGCTGGCGGCCGGCGGTGCGTATGCGCGGCTCGTCGCGAACCAGTCGTCGATGGTGGCGGCCTGACAAGCCGGGCGCGGCGCGACGGTTGTCGATCGTCGATCGCCGCATAGCTGCCGCAAACGGGTTCGACTGGCCCGCATTCCGCGCGGCGGCAACCTGTCCCTTCTGGTAGTGGCCGTTCGTCAGGCGCGCCGGTATCGTCTCGTGTCTTAGCCGCAGCGGCGCGGTTCAGGTTTGCGCCCGCCGCTCCCGTGGACTACAAATCTAAACCGGAGCGCAGCCGCGCGCGTTACCCCGCGCGCGCTGCCGACACGCTTTTCGGCATTCCCCGCAACCCGTTACCCCGGGTTTCGAATCCCACCGATAAGGAGACGTCCGTCATGGGTATGCGCCCAGATCCCACCTTCCACGCCTCGCCCCGGCTCGCGATGGAGGCGCCGCCGGAAGACTACGCGTACACGCTGCTCCTCAGTCCCGACTTCTCGCAACCGGACGCGCTCGCGGTAATCGACGTGAAGCCCGGCTCGCCGACCTACAGTCAGGTCGTGCACACGGTGACCATGCCGAATACCGGCGACGAGTTTCATCACTTCGGCTGGAATGCGTGTTCGTCGTCGCTGTCGCCGCTGAGCGGTCATGCGTTTCTCGAACGGCGCTATCTGATCATTCCTGGGCTGCGTTCCTCGCGCATCTACGTGGTGGATACGAAGCCGCATCCGACCCAGGCGCGCATCCACAAGATCATCGAACCCGACGAAGTGTTCCGCAAAACCGGCTACTCGCGCCCGCACACCGTGCATTGCGGACCCGAGGGGATTTACGTGAGTACGCTGGGCGGCGCGGGCAAGGACGGCACCGACGGGCCGCCGGGCATTTTCATCATGGATTGCGAGACCTTCGAGGTGCTGGGCCGCTGGGAGATCGATCGCGGCGCGCAGGAGAAGCACTACGATTTCTGGTGGAATCTGCCGCGCGATTACATGGTGTCGAGCGAGTGGGGATTGCCGCCGCAATTCGAAAACGGCATCGTGCCGGAAGACCTGCTCGCGAATCGATACGGCCACCGTCTGCACTTCTGGGATCTGCGCGCGCGCCGCAACGTGCAGACACTCGACCTCGGCGCGAACCATCAGATGGCGCTCGAAGTACGGCCCGCGCACGATCCGGGCCGCGAATACGGCTTCGTCGGCGTGGTGATCGACACCACCAATCTGGAAGGATCGATCTGGACGTGGTGGCGCGAAGGCGGGCAGTTCCATATCGAGAAGACCGCGACGATTCCGGCCGAACCGGCTGCCGCCGAACTGTTGCCGCCGCTGTTGCAGGGCTTCGGCGCGGTGCCGCCGCTCGTCACCGACATCGATCTTTCCATCGACGACAAATTTCTCTACGTCGCGTGCTGGGGCACCGGCGAGCTGCGGCAGTACGACGTGACCGAGCCACGCAAGCCGAAGCTGACGGGCTCGGTGCATATCGGCGGAATTGCGCGGCGCGCGCCGCATCCGAATGGGCAACGCTACGGCGGCGGTCCGCAGATGGTCGAGATCAGTCGCGACGGCAAACGCGTGTACTGGACCAACTCGCTCTATTCGAGCTGGGACGACCAGTTCTATCCGGACGGCGTGCCGGCCGCCAAGGTGATGGCGCACGTGGAGCCGAACGGCGGCCTCTTTCTCGACAAGGACTTCTGGGTCACGTTTCCGGATGGCTACCGCTCGCATCAGATTCGCCTCGAAGGCGGCGACTGTTCGACGGATTCGTTCTGTTATCCGTCGGTGGGCAGTTGAGCGGCGTGGCCTGGTCGCAGACCGGGCTGTGGCTGGCCGTGCTCGCGAGCGGCCTCTATCACGGCCTGAATCCGGCGATGGGCTGGCCGCTCGCGGTATCGAGCGGTCTGATGCAGCGGCGCGGCCAGGCGTTGTGGCGCGCGCTGCTGTATCTCGCGGCCGGTCATGTGCTGGCGATGTTCGCGGTGATGCTGCCTTTCGCGATGCTGGCCGTATTGCTCGCGTGGCAGCGGCAGATTCAGGCCGGCGCGAGCGTGCTCGTGATCGGCTTCGGCGCGTGGCTGCTGGTGCAGAAACGGCATCCGCGTTTTCTCGCGCGGATCGCGCCGTCGAAACTCGCGCTGTGGTCGTTCGCGGTGGCGATCGCGCATGGCGCTGGCTTGATGCTGGTGCCGGTTTATCTCGGGCTGTGCCGCGCGTACGGGATGGATCGCGCGCATCGCGCCGCGCAGACGCTGATCGACGCGAATCTGCGCATGGCCTTGCTGGTGTCCGCCGCGCATGCGGCTGCGATGATGCTGGCCGGCGGTACGCTGGCCTGGCTGGTGTATCGCTACCTCGGGCTCAAGTTCGTGTCGCGGAGCTGGTTCAATCTGGATGCGGTCTGGGCAGTCAGTCTCGTGCTGGTCGGGACGTTGTCGCTGGCGGTGCTGGCCGTGGATGGGTTCGGGGCGTAAGCGCGTCGTGGGTGGCGGCGGGAGGCAAGTTGTCCGCGTTGTCCGCGTTGTCCGTGACGTCGTCCGCGTCGTCGTCCGTGACGGCAGGCAGCGCGGAGAAATACGGCCACGGGAAAATGCCACGGTCGTGGCCGTCGCTGAAGATCAGTTGCGCACCGTAGCCCATTGGGCGGATTTCGGTGACGCGGATTGCAGCGGCGGTGTTTGCCTTGGTGCCAGTATCGGCATCGGTGTCTATGCCGGCGTTGGCGCTGGCGCTCCGCGCCAGTTGAAAGGTTCCCGCGTCACCACGCTGCCGGCGGCATCCCGCGCATGGGCAGGCATCGCGCAACATCCCATACGCGATTCGCTGCACGCTGCCGTCCGGCCAACGGAGCGTCATTGCGCGTGCATCCAGTCCAATCTCGTCGGGCACGTTCATCGTGTGGTTTCCTCGATCTGTTGCAACGCGATCCGTACTGCCTTGCGTACGTCGGGGTCGGCGTCGTTCAGTGCGTGGTTCAGCGCGTCGAGCGTGGCGGGGTCGCGCAATTCGCCCAGTGCGAGCGCGGCTTCCTTGCGCAGATTGCTGATCGCATTCGTCAACAACGCGGCGATCGGCAACGCGGCACGGCGCTCGCCGAGTACGCCCAAGGCACGCGTGGCGCGCAGGCGGACTTGCCACCAGTCGTCGTCGAGGGCGGCGATCAGTGCATCGAGCGCGGTGAGGGCGCGCAGTTTGCCGAGTGTCGTCGCGGCTTCCTCGCGGACCTGCCAGACAGGATCGTGCAACGCGTGCAGCAGCGCGGCGATAGTCGGCGTGTCTGATTCCGGCGAGGACGTTGACGTTGAAGCCGAAGCCGAAGCCGAAGCCGAAGCAAAGCCCAACGCCCCGACCGCCGCACGTCGAATATCCGCATTGACGTCCGACGTGACAAGCCGGGCCAGCGGGCCGAGCGCGCGCGGATCTTTCAGCCAGCCGAGCAGCACGACGGCCTCGGTACGCACCGAATCGTCCTGATGATCGAGCGCGTGCAACGCGGGCTCCAGCGCGTCGGCATGGCGCAGTTCGCGCAAACCACGCAGGACAGCCGCCTGCACGAACGGCTCGGCGTGATCCGCCCAGCGCCGCAGCACCGGCGCGCACGCGGCGTCCTTCAGCGCGGACAGGCTGTGCGCGGCCGCCGCGCGGACATCGTCATCGGTATCGAGCAACGCGTGGCACAACGCGTCGGCGATCCACGGTTCTTCCCACGAGCCGAGCACGCGCGCGGCCTCGCGTCTCACCTCGGCGGACGCATCGTGCGCCAGCGCATGCGCGATCAGCGGCAACGTCTCCGGGTCTTCGAGATCGGCCAGTTCGAGCAGCGCGATCCGGCGCACGACCGGGTCGGCATCGGCAAGACGCGGCAGCAGCGCGGCGGCTTCGGGGGCGAGCGCATCGGGATCGTGGCTCAACAACGTGGAGTGGGTCATCAGCGGGGAGGGCGTTCGAGCGCCCTGAATGGTTGGAGTGGCGCCGGCACGTGCGCGGCCGGCGTCGCGTGGCGCTGCGGGGCTGCGGCGCGAGCGTTGCGCGCTATCGCGCAAGATCGCGAGCGCCGCGCGCGCCTCAGCGCAGCAGATACGGAATCTCGACCTTCACCGCGCCGGTCGGGCAATCCTGTTCGCAGGGCATGCAGTACCAGCATTCGTCGAACTGCATGTAGGCCTTGCCCTTGCGCACGTCGATCGCGAGCAGATCCAGCGGGCACACGTCGACGCACACCGTGCAGCCCTTGTCCGCGATGCATTTGCTTTCGTCGATCGTGACGGGCGCGCTGCTGCGCTGAAAAATCTCATGAGGCGTATAGGACATGGCGGGAATTCCTTCAAACGGTGGCATCGGCGAGCGAGCGGTTCGTCGCGTCGGGGATGCGCAGGTTGCGATACGAGTCGACTTCGGCGTCGGCGAGCGCCACCACGTACGGTTCGACCGCGCGCTTCTCGCTGACCATGCGGCCCGCGTCGTCCTTGCGCAGATGCGTGTGGCAGAACCACTGCGCGTCGTCGCGCTGCGGAAAATCGACCCGATGGTGGTACAGCCCCCAGCGGCTCTCGGTGCGAAACAGCGACGCGCGCGCGGCCATTTCCGCGCAGTCGCGGATCGCGCGGACTTCCGCGGCGCGCATCAGCTCGTGCGGATTGGCGGCCTTGATCGCGTCGATGTCGCCGGCGATCTCGGCGAAGCGTTGCAGGCCGAGTTCCATCTTGCGCGTGACCTTCGGCGGTTGCAGATAGTCGTTGACCATGCGGCGCAGCTTGTACTCGACCTGCGACGGCGCGAGCCCGTTCTCCCGTTCGAGCGGCGCGTAGATGCGCGCGCGTTCTTCGTCGATCTGTTGCTGATCGGGCGGGGCGTGTTCGCGGCCCGCGACGTACGCGGCGGCGTTCTGTCCGGCGAACCAGCCGTAGGTGAACGCGCCGAGCATGTAGTTGTGCGGCACGGCGGCCATGTCGCCGGCGGCGTAAAGACCCGGCACGGTGGTTTCGGCGCGCGCGTTCACGTACACGCCGGACGCGCTGTGGCCGCTGCAAAAGCCGATCTCGGAGATGTGCATCTCGACCATCTGCTGCCGGTAGTCGGTGCCGCGCCCTTCATGGAAACGGCCGCGGCTCGGGCGTTCATTGGTGTGCAGGATCTGCTCGATGGTCTGGATGGTTTCCTCGGCGAGATGGTCGAGCTTGAGGAATACCGGGCCGTTGCCGCTTTGCAGTTCCTGGTAGAACTCCCACATCATCTGACCGCTCCAGTAATCGCATTCGATGAAGCGTTCGCCCTTGCCGTTGGCCGTGAAGCCGCCGAGCGGACCGGTCACGTACGCGCAGGCGGGGCCGTTGTAGTCCTTGATCAGCGGGTTGATCTGGAAGCATTCGAGGTTCGCGAGCGCGGCGCCCGCGTGATAGGCCATCGCGTAGCCGTCGCCGGCATTGGTGGGGTTTTCGTAGGTGCCCATCAGATAGCCGGAGGCCGGCAGACCGAGACGGCCGGCCGCGCCGCACGCGAGGATCACCGCTTTCGCGCGCACCACATAAAAGTCCGCGCTGCGGCAGTCGAAGCCGAGCACGCCGCAGACGTTGCCGTGCGCGTCCTTCAGGAGACGCGTCGCGACGATCCGGTTGGTGATCGCCACGCGCGCGCGTTTGAGCTGGCGGTACAGCACTTTCTTGATGTCGTGGCCTTCGGGCATCGGCAGCACGTACGAGCCCATGTGGTGCACCTTTTTCACCGCGTAGTCGCCGGTGCCGTCCTTCTCGAACTTCACGCCCCAGCGGTCCAGTTCCTCGATCGTCGTGAAGCTGTGTTTCGCGTACGCGTAGACGGCTTCCTGATCGACGATGCCGTCGTTGGCGATGGTGATCTCGCGCGTGTACTGCTCGGGCGTCGCGTGGCCGGGAATCACCGCGTTGTTCAGGCCGTCCATGCCCATCGAGATCGCGCCGCTGCGCTTGACGTTGGCCTTTTCCAGCAGCAGCACCTTCAGCGCGGGGTTGCTTTCCTTCGCCTTGATGGCGGCCATCGGGCCGGCCGTGCCGCCGCCGACCACGACGACGTCGTATTCGAGAATGTGGGTGTTCATCGTGCCTGTCATCGTGTTTGTCCTCGCGTGGGGCGGGTTGTCTTTGGACGAGTCGTGCGGGTCGCAGCGGGTGGTTTCGCGGGCGTCGTGGCGACGGTCGCGTTGGCCTTGCTGTTGCCGTTGCTGTTGTCGTTGCCGTTGCCGCTGTCGATGTCGCTGTCGCTGGAACTGCTTGCGGGCTTCGCGGTTTTTTCCCGGTCGATGCGCAGCCGGTACTGGAACGCGTCGCCGCGGAAATACAGATGTTCGTAGTCGAGCGGTGCGCCGTCGGCGTCGTGCGTCAAACGGTCGATGCGCAGCACCGGGCTGCCTTCGTCGACGCGCAACGCGTCCGCGATGTCCTGATCGGCGAGCGTCGCGTCGATTGCGACATCCGCGTGACCGAGCGGCACGCCGCAGTCGTTTTCGAGAATCAGGAAGATGTCGCGCGTGGTCAGATCGGCGCTCGCCAGACGCTTGCCGAGCGCTTCCGGCAGCCACGTCAGTTCGAGCGACACCGGCTCGCGATTGAGCAGCCGCACACGATGAATCTCGACGACCGGCGCACCTTCGTCGAGATTCAGGCGCGCGGCGATCTGGCGACTGGCTTCGACCACGCGGAAGCTGCGCAACTGGTTGACGATTTCGTGACCCATCGCGGCCATCGCCTCCGCGAAGCCTTGCAGCGAGCTGACGTTCTGGAACGCCTTCGGCTTGGAGACGAAGGTGCCCTTGCCGTGCAGCTTGAACAGCAGGCCTTCCTTCTGCAGATCGCCGAGCGCCTGGCGCACGGTGATGCGGCTCACGCCGAACATCGCGCAGAGTTCGTGTTCGGACGGCATCTGGCTGTGCGGCGCGTAGCTGCCGTCGAGGATGCGGGCGCGCAGGGCGTCCTTGATCTGCGCGTAGAGCGGCGCGGGGGCGAGCGGGATGAGTTGGGCGGCGGGCGGCATGGTTCGGCTTTGGTTCGGCTTTGGGTTCGGCTTTGGGTTCGGCTTTGGGTTCGAGCAGGCTTGATCATAACTTGTTATAACAAGTTAAGCAGCAGTCTAGGGGAGCGTCCCGCGCGGAGCCAACCAAGTATTTCTGCTATCGATCTGCGCAATCGTGGCAGCGCGCCGATCGGGCATGGTGCGTCGCACACCTGGATCGCCCGCACCACGCCGGATTGCCATTCGAGCATGCACCGAGCATGCGCCGGCGTGCATCTCCCGAGGCCTCTGACGCCCGCCCGTCGTGCTTCGCCGGACTGCGTCAACGCGCGAATCCGCATAGGACGACAGCATTCTTTTTTATCAGTAGAATCCTGCCATCGTCATCGTCCGTTTTTGCTCCGAAACCGGCCTTCAGGCTCTCGTGGTACTTACCCGGCCGCAATACTGTGTATTCCAAAACGCAAATCGATCCGGTAGTTAGTTTTCTCAACTCGCAGGGCGAGCAGGTACGGGGCACGATCATCAATCTTCAGCGCAAGTCGCTGGTGATGGAGGTCTACAACCCGTATTCGATCGTCCAGGTCAGCGAGGTGCTGAGCGACCTGTCCGTCAAGATGGGCGTGGACCACGCTTATTCGGGCAAGGCGGTCGTCATCAGCATGGTCAACACCGGCCTGACCGCCATCGTCTCGGTGACGCTGATCGCCGAGTGGCGCGAACTGAGCGGCGGCACGCTGGAGGCGCGCACGGTGGGCGAAGAGGCCCGCCGTTTCGTGCAGGGCTGGGCCGAACGTTTCCAGATTCGCCGCGACTACCAGATCGCAGTCAACCAGATCCGGGCTTTCCTGTCGGACATGTCGCGCTGGGTCGAGCAGGCCGACCTGGCGGACACCATGCCGAAGGACGGCAAGGCGCTGCGCGAGGACTTCTTCTTCGAGCTGGCTTCGCCGCTGATGGAAAGAACCAAGGTCTTCTTCGACGAATTCGAAGGCGAAGCACGCCTCGTCGACGAGGAACTGGCGCCGGCGCACCGTGCCTTTGCCCAGGCCGCGCTGCATCCGCTGCTGCTGCGCTCGCCCTTCGTCTTCCGCACCTTCACGAAACCGCTCGGCTATGCCGGCGACTACATGATGGTCAACCAGATGCTCGACGATCCGCGCCAGGGGCCGAGCACGTATTTCCAGATCGTCAACGCGGCTTTCCTGCAGACGGCGGTGGCGCGGGCGCACCGCAATCGCGTCGAACTGCTGGTGAACTACCTGACCCGGATTGCGAATGACGCGCGCGCCGCGGGGCGGCCGTTCCGCGTGCTGAATGTCGGCTGCGGTCCCGCTCAGGAAATCCAGCGCTTCATCCGCGAATACGACGAACCGGAATGGCTGAATTTCGAACTGCTCGACTTCAGCCAGGAGACGCTGGACTGGACCCGCGACCAGTTGGCGTCGATCGCGCAGAAAGCGGGCAAGCGCATGACGATCAACTTCACGCACGAGTCGGTCCACCATCTGCTCAAGCGCCGGATCGACGCCGACGCGCCCGACGTGCGCGAGTTCGACGCGGTGTATTGCGCGGGGCTGTTCGACTATCTGTCCGACAAGGTCTGCGCGCGGCTGAACCAGCATTTCGCGAGCCGCACCCGGCCAGGCGGCCGCCTTCTCGTCACCAACGTTCACGCCGACAATCCGGAGCGCTTCAGCATGGAGCACGTGCTGGAGTGGTACCTGATCTACCGCAACGAGGCGCAGATGGCCGAGATCATGCCGGAGAGCGGCGGCGAGCCGCGCCTGTACACGGACGCCACCGGCGTCAACGTGTTTGCCGAGGCGGTGATCGGCCAAGCCACCCATAACCTGACATGACAACGTCCCTGACTGGGCTGCAGTCGAACTATCGCGAGGAACTGCGCGATTACCGTTTGCTGTGCAGCAAGGCCGGCGGCCTGACCGTGATCCTGCTGGTGCTGATGGGCGTGGTGCTCGACTACGTCGTGTATCCGGACGAGCAGAAGCGTTTCGCGATCGTTCGGGTGCTGACCAGCGTGGCGATCGGTCTCGCCTTGCTCTCGCTTTATACGAAAGCGGGCAGGCGGCATGTGCAGATCATCACCTTCTTCTGGCTGCTGCTGCCGCAGGCGATGATCTCCTGGATGATTTATGCCACACAGGGCGGCGACTCGCTGTTCTATGCCGGGCTGATGCTGACGATCTTCGCGGTCGGGATACTGTTTCCGTCCGGCTACTGGCAGACGCTGGCATTCGGCCTCGCGACGGTGGCGTTCTACTACGTCGCCTGTACCGCGCATCCGGGTGAAATGCAGAACCCGAGCAAGTTCGAGTTCCAGCTCATTCTGATCTTCTTCTGCGCGGTGGCCAGTTCCATCTACACGTACTTCAACGAGAAAGGGCGCTTCCAGCTGTTCCGGCTCAAGGACGAAGTGGCGCACAAGAACGACCAGCTCGCCCGCACCAACGCAAACCTCGCGCAGATCAAAGGCCAGTTGTTGCAGCAGGAGAAGATGGCGGCGATCGGCACCTTGTCCGCGGGGCTGCTTCACGAAGTCAACAACCCGGTGAACTTCTGTCTGATGGCCATTGAACTGGCGATGGAAGAGCCGCAGGCGAAGGAAAGCCCGTCGCTGCAGGAATGCCTGACGGATGCGAAGCAGGGCATGCACCGCATCCAGCACATCGTGTCGGACCTGAAGACTTTCGCCTATCGCAAGGAGGACGTGCCGTTCCTGTTCGAGAAGGCGCTCGATTCGTCGATCCGCCTGAGCGCGCACGAGTTGCGCGGCGTGAAGATCACGCGCGACATCCCGGCCGACACCCTCGTGCTGGGCGACGAAGCCGCCATCATCGGCGTGCTCATCAATCTGTTCTCGAATGCCGCGCTGGCCATGCAACAGGCCGGCACGACCGCGCCGAACGTCCATGTCGAGGCGCATTGGAACGAGGACCGCTTGCACGTCAATGTGCGCGACAACGGCCCGGGGATCGCCGCCGAGAATCTGGCGCGGGTGTTCGAGCCATTTTTCACGACCCGCGAGATCGGTCAGGGCCTGGGGCTGGGCCTGTCCATCAGTTATGCGGTGATCGAGCGGCACGGCAGCACGCTGTATGCGGAGAGCCAGTTGGGCGAATGGACCGCGTTCAACTTCGACCTGCCGCGCGTCGATTGACGCCGGGTGATGTCAGGCAATACCGGGTAATACCGAAATGAGCGAGACCCAACCAGTACGACCGACCGTCGTTTATGTCGACGACGAGGAGATGGCCCGCAAGTACTTTGCGCGCGCGGCCAGCGGCGACTACGAAGTGCTGCTCGCCGGCGGCGCGGATGAGGCGTGGTCGATCCTGCGCCAGGAGGGCGCACGGGTGGCGGTTCTCGTGACCGACTTCCGCATGCCGGGGCGCCATGGCGGCGACCTGTTGCGGCAGGTTGCCCAGCACTATCCGCATATCGTGCGGATTCTGGTGACGGCCTATGCGGACAAGGACGCGCTACGGGAAGCGGGCAATGCCGGCGACGTGTTTCGAATCCTGGAGAAGCCGCTTGGCGTGGGCACGGTCCGCGAGGTGCTGGCTTCGGCGACAAAGGCCCCCGGATTGCGACCGGAGTGATGCCCGAACGGGCGCAGCGTTGGGGTTAAAGAATTTCTAAGGATCGAATGCACAGGAGTTACCCATGAGCACCACGATTGCCAATCAGACACCGCCCCCGGCGATTCTGTTCGTTGATGACGAAGCCACCTCCGTCAAATACTTCGAGCGCGCCATCGGTGCGATCGCGCCGGTGGTGACGGGCGCCTCCGTCGAGGAAGGCAAGCGCATGCTGGATGCCCACGCCGAGAGTCTCGCCGTCCTGGTGTCCGACCAGCGGATGCCGGGCGAGTACGGCAACGAACTGCTGCGCTATGCGCGCGAGCGCTATCCCCACATCGTGCGGATTCTGACGACCGCGTATTCGGAACTGGAGCAGACCGTC
This sequence comes from Paraburkholderia sp. D15, assembly GCF_029910215.1. Classification (NCBI taxonomy): domain Bacteria; kingdom Pseudomonadati; phylum Pseudomonadota; class Betaproteobacteria; order Burkholderiales; family Burkholderiaceae; genus Paraburkholderia; species Paraburkholderia sp. D15. Next base: position 2,171,649 of record NZ_CP110395.1, read on the forward strand.
GAAGCGGTCAATCAAGGCCAGATCCATCGGTACATCAAGAAGCCGTGGGATATCGCGGCGTTGCGCATGGAGATGAAGCAGGCGCTGGAGCTCTCGGGGCTGCGCAGGGAGCGCGACCAGCTCGTGCGGGAGAAGCTGGGCGTGTTGCAGACGCAGACGCTGGCGAGCCGCATCGGTACGGTTCATACGTTGTGCGTGAGCTTGATCGGCCCGGGGCGGTTTCAGCCGATGGAGACGTATCTCGCCGGGACGGAGCTGGCCGGAACGCGCAATGCGGAGCCGGACTGGCAGCGGATGGACTACGCCGATCTGATGCGCGCGGAGAGCGAGTGCAGCGGCAGCTTCGGGCATGCGCTGGGAACGCGGTTGGCGGAATTGCGCACGCGCTATGCGGGTCGTGGCGCGGCGGAGGCGGTGCAGGTTTTCGCGGAGGTGCTGGGCGGCTCGGTGCGGGGCGATGGCGATGCGCTGGTGTGGAATACGCCGGACACGCTGAGCGAGTTCTTGACGCGGCCGGTGGGGCAGGCGGTGTCGGACGAGCACGCTGCATGGCTGGCGGGATTGCTGTGGCTCGAAGAGACGGGCGGCGCTTTGCGGTTCGGGCGGGAAGGGGAGGCGATCGTTTGCCGCGCGGGAGCGCGGGCGGATGGGTTTGCGAAGGATCGGCTGGCGGTGTGGATCGAGCGGTTTTCGGAGGTGGTGGGGGGATAAGCGGTGGCGCGGGTGTCAATCTGAGACGGAAGGAAGTTATTCAATCGTATGGACACTCAGCTTTTGGTCATATGTGGGCTGACCTTCGTCATTCACGTGATCGCGACACTGGCTTACGCCGTGCGGATTGCAGGTGTTCGAACGCGGCGTATCGCCGTGTCATTTTCGCTGTTCGGGATCATCGCCCTGGTTTCCCGAACGGCTAACTCCTTCCAGGGGCCGTTCATCGCGAAGCGGGTCGAGATGGATATCGCACATCACGCGGGGCGTGGTTTGCTGGGTGACTTCCGGCTTTTTCTGCTGACCGCCACGGCGGCAAGCATTGCCGGCGCGTTTCTGATTCCCACCTTCCAGCGTTATTTCAGTCGCGCCGTCGATCACTTTCACGCCAATCGCTCCATTCCGCGTCTGTTACTCCATATATTCAGTCGTGGGGGCATCAACTACCTCCGGATTGGAGCACGGCTTCCGTCCCGGCATAACGTGACGCAACTCGCGTCCGGCGCAGGCGTTTCCCGGAAAGTCATCGGACTTAATGTCATTGCGATGGCGATCTGGACGGTGGGCGTGTTCGCGTCGCTGTACGCCGGTTATCTGAAGCCGGAATTGCGAGTTACGTGCGCGAATCTGTCGTCGGTGATCAACGGATTCGCGACCGTGGTGCTGGCGGTGGTCATCGACCCGCAGGTTTCGGTCATGACGGACGATGTCATCGAAGGGCGCGTTGCGGAGAATGGCTTTCGGCGCGCTATTACGACGCTTGTGGGGGCTCGTGTTGTTGGGACGTTGCTGGCGCAGGTGCTGCTTGTGCCGGCGGCATTGGTTATTGTGCGGGTGGCTGAGATTATCTAGGTAGTGGTTTTTTACGGCGATCGGTAAGCAGCTATTGTCGCGAGTATCGCGCCGACGGATACAGGCAAGGTTCCAAAACATCCCACGTGAATTGAGCTGGATACGTACGTGTCATAGATTCCCATGAGATTGGGGCGAGCACGAGAACAAGCCAAATCGATCTTTCATGTGAATAGGCGTGTGTGCGTAGGGGGCGCAACCAAGGCGATCTCGCCTGTCAGGCAGAAACACGCCATGCATCGAATTGCTCGAATATCCGAAACCCAACATAGTCGGTTTTTCGCTTGTAAAGCCAGCGATAGTAGCAATCCCAATAACTCACCATCCGATCATGCGTTCGCTTCAAGAACGTCGGGTTTTCCTGAAAGAACACCCCGTAAACGTGTTGATCCATTGACGGCAAGCTCGCTTCGATCACGGCGAGAATTTCGACGACATACTCACCGCAGAGGTGTACGACGAACGGTGCAACCCAAGGTTCGGGCGAAGTGACCAGCCGCTCGACATGGCGTTGGCGTACATGTCCGTCGTGGTGCCTCGTCAGTGCACACGCATAGATCGCCGCCTGAACCTCGTTCAGTCCAAGGAATAGCGTGTCGTCGCAATCGTGGTGAATTCGATATGGAATATTGAGTGATTCACCTCGAACAACGACCGACGAACCGGGATGGGTCGCTGCACTGGGTCGAATCAAATCCGTGACGATGGTCACTTCGGAGCGAAGTTCGGCGGGGAAGGACGCTGTCAACGGATTGGTTTGAGCGGCGGTGCCTGCAGTTTGGGTGGTTGTCATGCGATGGTGCCGTCAGTACAAATAATTCGATTGTGTCATACAGCCATTAGCGGTCGCGGGCTTCACGAGTGTATGCATTGGGTTTCCGCGATCGCAACTTCTAGTAGCCCGTCAGTCGGTGAACGGCTCATGAAAAGACGTTCGACTAACTCGTCAAGATTGGCGACAGTCGACGCTGTAGCTATATCGTGCTGTGATCTGTCGGCTGACATTATTATGGGGGCACGTTAGGATGCGTGGCTCGTGGTTCCTTGCGAAAGTTGGCTGATAGTCGATGTCATCTCAACGCGGAATTAGCAATTCCGATCACCATTGTCGGGAACATTTGAAACTTCTTCAGTCACGGCACTGAGCGCTTTGGTTGCACTAACTGCATTACTAACGCTTACCTTACAAATCCGTGGATGAGTTCCGCCACGGATCACTTGCCGGGCGAGGAAACTCGCGACAGCACCGGCTTCGCCCGTGATTAGCCGTTCGACACAGGCTCCTTAATCCGTAACAATCTCGGCAAGTCAAACCTATTCCACGAACGAACATGAACGTGCTTGGACATCGCAGACTGCATCGACCCGCAATCGTGGCGGGGGGCGCCTCCCGCACAGAACGAACGTCTGCGGACTTTTTGATAGACGGACAGTCGTTGCTGGAAATGCTGGTTGAAAGTACCGGGGGACACGCCGATTTCATGGGATGCTTCGTGACTGGTTACGCGAAGGAATGCGAGCGCACGTCTTCGATGCTCATTGACGTTTCGGCGGAAAGTGAAAAGCGCGTACTAATCTACATCTGTCCGGAGTGCGGCGACATCGCTTGCGGCGCATATTCGGTCGTTGTGCGGCGCGATCACGAAGCCTACGTATGGGAAAGTTTCGCCTACCAGACAGGTGAATCTGACTTGAAGAGACTTGACGCGTTTGGACCGTTTTTCTTCGACGCGAGTGTGTACAAAGATTCTGTGCTCGCCGCGTCAGCGGTTGACGGAACCGAGTAGATTTTCGGCTGCTGGCGGACAGGAAGGGACGTTCGACATCCACACCATGAACGGTGACAATCAACGCTCCGCTCCGTACATCTTAAACGCAAATGGATAAGAGCTGCAATCGAACAAGCCGCCAACGTATGAGACGTGTTTCGCTGATTCCAATTGTCGTGTCTCTCTCGCTTTCCCTTTCTACGACTCGAAGCTGGGCGGACAATGTCGTCAAGGGGAGCCAGGTTGAAATTGTCGTGAACTACGGCAACCGCGACTTGACGCGACTGCATGATCTTGAGGACGAACTGGATGCCGCCGCGAAGGCTGCGGAGGCGGGTCAACTTGACGGAGACGAGGTGGCGTTGGACGGTAGCCGGGCGTCGATTTACATGACCGCACGGCATGTCGCCCTGCTGGTCAAAACGGTTGGGCCGATTCTGAAGGCGCACGAATTCTCTCATGATGCGCACATTATCCAGAGCGACTAAACGTACAGTTACTTATGATTAGCAAACGCGATCTCGCAGAGATTATCGGAAGTGAGATTACGGGGGTCGGCATTAATCCAGCGTCAGTTTCGATGGAGTTTGGCCGCGGATGCCGTGATAGTGGAAGCGGATGGATTTTGATCCAATGCGGCTTTTCTTTACAACACTCGGAAGACGAAATCATCGGCGACGCGAGTTCCCCGCAGTCCAGTGGCAGTCTGCAGCGCTGCTTGAATCAACTTGTCGTCGACGCCAATTTCGACGAACAGAAAGTGCTGACGCTGACCTTGGAGAGTGACTTGATCGTTCGAATCGTTCCCGACGTGGATGGCCTTGAATCGTATGTCCTCCATACCTCACAAGGAATTGTGCCGGTTATTGCCGTTGATTTATACCCGACGAAGGTCAGTTGAGCGTCCGCTCCGGAGAGTTGCGACAGACTGCTTCGGGTCGATCAGAGCCGGTCGTCGTAGGGCTCAGTTCGACCACATTAAGACGTTCGACGTTGCGACGCACATCGGTGACAATTCCTCGCATGCACCCGCGTCCACTAGTCCTATTCCAGAGCCATAAAGTGATCCTCAAATGACTGCAATATCCATCAGATCGGCAAACATTGGTGATGCGCAAATGATTGCCGATTTCCATGTCAAGGTCTGGCGGCATACTTACCGCGATCTCGCGCCCACGGAAGCATACGCCGCGCTAGACGAACAACATCGCGGCAAGATGTGGACGGAGAAGCTATCTTCAAACGACAACAGTCAGATGGTGCTTATTGCCGAAGTCGACGGAACAATAGTCGGCATAGGGGCCGCTGCCCGGTCTTCGGATGCGATATTCAAGGGGCGTGGAGAGATCAAGTCCCTCTATGTCGACCCCGACTTCAAGCGCAGGGGCATTGGCCGCGCGTTGCTGGCACGACTTGCGACCCACTTGAGGAGCATACATTGTCAGGGAGTCGCTTTAAGCGTCGTCAAGGGAAATGCACCCGCAATCGCGTTTTACGGAAAGTTAAACGGCCAGCAAGTAGGTGAATACACCGATCCGGGACCGATCTGGCGATCACAAAACATCGTATTTGCGTGGGACGACGTTGCAATTCTGATCGGTTGATCAATGTGCCATGGCGCGTCGCGTTGGTCTTTAGCCAGCACGCAAAAAATCGAGCGTGTGGCGATCAACCCATGTTTATTAAAACGCACATCCACCTTGGGGTAGACACCACGCCACCTTCAATTCGCATGGAATGGCTTACGATACTGTCGACGTATGACCTGCCTCGGCTCGAACATGCACCTGCTCCAATGTACCGACAATCTGCAACGTGTTCGAACCGTCCACGCGAAAGGGCCCCAGTCAGCAGGGCGTAGAATCCACCGAGCCCCCTGAAGAATGACCTCTCTGGAGCGCGTACCCAAGACAACGCGCCGTCGATGAATGGATACCGTTCCCACTTTCAAGTCGTCAACGCTCGACTTACCCGAGGCAGACCGGTTTCACCTCTGGATGGAGGGAAGTCACTGCGACAGCCGGTTGAAGGATGGAAATTCCGCCGCGTTTGCGATGGAGTCATCAGCGGCGACGCTCGGCCCGCTGATTCTTTCGGGGCGACGCTGGTTGCATCAGGAAGACTCGCTGGTGTACGAGATGCATCGAACCGAACGGCGTATCCGGACCGATGGACAGGACTTCTTCTATCTGATGCTGCTGACGGGCGGCAGAAATCTGTTTCGCTCGGAGAACGTTCAATCGCGCCGAGGCGCGGGCGATCTGTGCTTGTCGGATGCCGCGCAGCCCCACGAGTACGAGATCAAACCGGGCGGCGGCATTTCGCTGGTGGTCCCGCGGGATTTCATGCCGCGTGGTGCCGGCAATCTGCATGGGCAGACGCTCTCCAGCGGCATAGGCCGGCTGCTGGGCGATCATCTGTTGTCGCTGTTCCGCAATCTGCCGGATTTGCGGCCGCAGGACGTTCAGCATGTCGTTCAGTCCACGCTGCAACTGGTGACGGCCGCCGTGTCGCCTACGGATGACACGGTGCGCGAAGCGGAGAGTCCGATCCGCAATGCGTTGAGAGCCAGCGTGCTGCGTTACATCGACGTTCATCTGCTCGATCCCGATCTCACGCCTGAGCGGATCTGTCGAAGTATCGGCCTGTCGCGCGCCAGGCTGTATCAGTTATTCGAAGGCGCCGGCGGTGTCATGCGACAGATCCAGCGCAAGCGCTTGCGACGGGCTTATCGTGTGCTTGCCGATTTCAGCCTGCCGCGGCGACGCATCGCGGAGATTGCGTGGAGTCACGGATTTCCCGACGAAAAACATTTTTACAGGTCGTTCAAGGCGGAGTTTGGACACACTCCGAGCGAAACCCTGGAGCGCGCCCGGCATTCATCGGATCCCTCGCTTGGCGGGCGCCGCGATGGCGCGGATCGTCCCGCCGGGTGGAACGTGCCTTGGGGCGTACCCCGTTAATCGATGTGCGTTCGAAGTTCTGGTTTTTACCATCTTCACACTGTCACCCGAGACACAAGTCCACCTATTTAGGAACGGATCGACACCCTTGTTGCCGGGGTGCCACTCTACAATTTCATCACCATCATTTCTCATCCGGGACTGCGGGAGTCCGCAGGAAACGGCGCATGTCCGGACCGATGAGATTCGACCTGATCAATGACAGGGGCGACGTCGCGCGGTATGGCGACGCCGCATCTTCGGAAAAGAACGATGAAAGCCATAGCGATCCAATCCCTCTCGGCCGTTCTCATCGCGAGCGCGCTGGCCGGCTGTATGGTTCCCGCGCAAAACCGGGCCACCGCCTCTTCCAATACATCGCTGACTACGGCCGATTGGGACAAGGTGACGGATAGCGACCGCGCGTCGGTGAGAGCCGGTCGAATGCCGAAAGAAGTCATTTCCTACGATCTCCAGATTGGAAAAATGATTCCGGAAGGTCAGCAACTCATTGCGGCTCACGATCAGGTAAAAGGCCCTATCTGGGCGAAGAAAATGAATGCGTTGATCGAAGCGAGAAACAAGGCGATGGAAAAATTCAACGCAAGCGCGATGGCCCGCAACAATGCGATTGCCAATGCCACTGGCAGCGCGTTGGGCAACAGCAAGCCCGATCCCTGCCTGTCGCCCATGGGGAAAAACATCTGCGGAGGGTCGACGGCACAGCAAGGCGATCGTGCGAACTACACCGTCGGACCCGGCGGCATCGGCGCGACGATTGGGCATTACACGGTGGTACCTGGCGGCATCGGGATGGGTGGGTTTTGATTCGGTTCGGTACGCGATTCGTTTCGCGTTAGAGCCGAGGTACGCCCGGCCACCGGGCGAGCCGGGCGTCGCGTCGACGAACTTCGTCGGACCGCGCCGATATTCGACCGATTCGGCGATCGAGGTTATTGCCGCGCTGCTCTTCGGATTGGTTTGAGTGGACACCGCCACGCGCAAACGCTCCCATCACCATTCGTCACCGACACTCGGGTACCATCGCCAGTATCAGCTCGTCGGGGGATACCTTGGACAAATGGAACCATGCGAAGAGTAAGGCGGCAGTCTGGTGGACACAAACGCCAGCATCGATAAAAGCCGCGATTTTTCTTGTTTCAGCGGTATGGGGTGCTTATGCGATGTTTTTAGCGAGCCTTCAGAAAACAATTCCGTCTCCGACCTGGAGACAACCCATCATCACAAGCATCCTCATAGAAGCGGTCCTGCTGGCACAACTCGGTTTCGGCCTATACATCATGGCACTCATCGGGCAAAAACGTGCCCTCGGCCGTCTTGCGATACTCGTAGCGTTCGGTGGTCTATCTGTCCTTCGCTTCATGCACTCAGTCAAACTGCATGCCGATACGGGCACGGCAGTCTTCCTGATGCTTGGCGCTGCCTCTGCGCTTCTCTTTACACGTGAAAGCAGGGTTTGGTTTCGCTCTCGCCGGACGAGGCGGTGACCGGACGGGTGTCGGGCCAAGATCGACTATGAAGAGATGTCAGACGGATCGACACACGCCGTCGACAATCGAACTGAGCAAGTCAGTGCGAGAGGAGGCGGATGGTGAGCGGCTTCTACCAAGCGAATGCCGACTATGCGACGTACTCGACACATGGTGCGAGGTTTGGATACTTTTGCGCGATGTTTTCTAGACAGCCTGACATCAATTCCGCGTCGAAGGGAAATCGGCTCTCGAAGTCCGACCAGTTCTTCAACCGGAGAACAAGCGGCATTTCCACAAGCGCGGTGATAGCGTCCCAGAACGCGTTCCAGTTCCTTCCGTACCAGTCGGGAAAATTCAACTGCGTCATCAATCTTTCGTGCAGTTGCTTCATAGATGTGATGTCACCAAGTTCTATTTCTACGAGAGCGTCACGTTCCATCACTTTGTCGACAAGCAAAGTGGCAAGTATAGGCACATTGCGCTATGCATTAGCAACGATTGGCAGGGCTTCGCGGTTGGAGAGACCACGCTATTCACTGTTCGACGGTTATCGAATCAATACGGATAGTTGACTTGCCGTAACTGCATGCTGCCCGCCGCAACCCTGCAAAATTCAAATTCTCGACTGACCAACAAAAGGTTCACCCCATGCGACACCACGCCGCCTGCATCGCCATGCTGCTATGCGCCTCCCACGCTTTCGGCGCGTCATTCGATTGCGCGAAAGCCGCGTCCAACGTCGAGAAGACGATCTGTGCCGACAAGTCGCTCAACGCACTCGACGAACAACTCGGCCAGCAATATCAGGAGACACTAACCAACCTGACCGCGGACGAAGCAACGAACACACGCACTGCTCAACGCAACTGGCTGACCGAACGCAATACATGTGAATCCCAGGCAGCCAACGAACGCGATTGCCTGAAAAGCAGCATGTCGGGTCGCCTGAAAGCGCTGCAGACACTCAGCGACAACGGCGCTAAAGCACTGGATAGCGCGATTGCCGACATCCCTTCAAAACCCGCCGATGCCGCTACGCGTCTACGTGCATATCGCGGCGGTCTCGCATCCGCGTGGCTCGTCTATCTGCATCAATTCGAGCCCACGGCGGCAGTCACCGGCTCGGAAGCACAGGCGCGCCACAAAATCGCCGTCAACGCGCTGTCGGACGACACGTTCGCGCAATCGGTGCTTCAGGACGTCGAGAACGACCCGAAGTTAAGCCGTGACCAGAAGGTATTGACGCTGCTGCGAATGCAGATCGAACGCGCGGACTATGGCGGCGCACGTCCTTATGTGCATTGCTTCGTGTTCGCGCGCCAGGGCGATGCGGCTTACGACGCGATGGGCGGGCTATACGGATCGAGTCGCGACGGCAGCGCGCCGGTCTGCCAACCGGCCGGGAATCTTTTCGAACAACCGGCGTGGAAGCGTCTGAACGACGCGTTCCAGCCGCTGATGGAAGCGATCGGCAGCCAGGGCGGCACGATCCGTTTCGCGTCGTATGCGAGCTTCTCCGTGCTGGAGCTGCGCGCCACGCTGTCGCCGCGAGACTTTCTGAAACCCGCCATGCGCAAGAACGCGCAAGATTCCACCGGCGATCTTCGCGCCTGGCGCGATAGCAAGGACTGGCCGGATGCCCAGCGTCAGGCCGCGCTTAAAGTACTGCCCGACGTGCAGACGACGACGGCGAAGTGGCTGCGCGAGCAGCGCGGTCTATCGGAGCAGGACGCGCAACAGGCGGCGAGGGCGATCGTTTTCAGTTGGATCAATGAACGGATGGCGCTCGCGAACGATTCGCTCGAGGCGGCGAGCAATTGACCTGCACTGCGTGACGCATCACCCAACGCATCACCCAACGCCTCACCCAACGCATCACCGGCCAGCAACGCAGGATCATTGATCCTGCTGCATGATATTCGCGGGCGGGTCCGGCATGAAATGGATTGCCGTCATGCCCGCGAGCACCAGCGCGCACAGAAAAGCCAGGAGATAGCAGATCCGCTCCGTGATGGTCATCCGGCGTTTCTTGCGGCTGGGCGCGTTGACATTCCTGCTGAACGAGCGCAACCCCTGTTCTTCGAACGCTTCCTGCTGCAATTGCTTTCTAAGGTCCTTCACCCGTTGGCCTTTCGTTCTTATCGTGGTTTTTATCGCGCGTCGTTTTTTATCGACGCTTTTACCTGCGCTTCCCAGTAACCTTCTTCAACGGCGTGTTTTACCGTGCCATTAGCCCGATGTAAAGTTGCTTCGACTCGCGCCGGCGAGTTGCATACCTGAACTCAACCTATCCCGCAAGCCTTTCCCGCAATCTGGCGCACCCGAACGTCGCGCAACCCCCGCTTATCGCCGGAATTCGCCGATCCCATTTGACCGGCGCGCGGGGTCGTGGTGGAATCCGTCCCTTCGCCAGCAACGCAGTATTCAAGGTCCTTCGGAGCGTCAGCGTTAAACGGCGCGCAAGGCAGCCGCCATTGTGCGCGGTCGCGCGCCGCACCGATCGACCGACATCGACAAGGTTCCGCCGCAACGTCACGTCTCCCGTTAGCGTCGCGTAAGGTTCGCTCAAGGCGCGTCAGGCGTCCGGGCGGTTCAAGCCGTTAAACAGCGCGGCCAGACGGCGGAACCGATAACAACACTATGACAAGCACACGATCCACCCGTCCCACGGGCCGCGCCGGTTTGCCCGCGACGTTCCCTTTGAAGCGCTCCACGCTCGGCGTGGCGATGGCCACCACGTTGTTGACCAGCCAGCCTGCGTGGTCGCAAGCCGCCCATGGCGCGGCAACCGCTACCGCTGCAACCGCCGACCAGACGTCCGACGCAAGCGCCAGCACCCAACTCCCGACCGTCACCGTCGACGGCGCGCGCAGCACGACCTTCCGCACGTCCACCGCATCGGTCACGGGCATCGACGACGCGCCGTTGCGCGACACGCCCGCCTCGGTCAGTGTCGTGAACCGCGCGATGCTCGACGACCAGCAGGCCCGGCTCCTGAGCGACGTGGTGCGCAACGATGCATCCGTGGGCAACGCTTACGCGCCGGTCGGCTACTACCAGGGCTTCGAGATTCGCGGCTTTCCGATCGATCTCGCCAGCGCGATCCGCATCGACGGCCTGACCATCTCCGGCGAGCAGAACGTCGCGCTGGAAAACAAGGAACAGGTCGAGATCCTGAAAGGCCTTGCCGGCATCGACGCCGGCGTGATCGCCCCGGGCGGCGTCATCAACTTCGTCACCAAGCGGCCGATCGACGTCGCGAGCGTCACGACCAGCGTCGATAGCCGCGGCTCGACCTCGGCAGCGGTGGACCTCGGCCACCGCTTCGGTGTCGACGACCAGTTCGGCATTCGCATCAACGCCGCGAAGGAGAATATCCACTCGTACGTGGACGGCGCGAACGGCCGGCGCACCTTCGGTTCGATCGCGGCGGACTGGAACATCAACCCGCGCGCGTCGCTGCAATTCGACGCGGAATTTCAGCAGTTGATTCAACGCTCGGTGTCCGGATACCAGTTGCTGGGCGGCACGGTGGTGCCGCCGGCCGCATCGGCATCGACGCTGCTCGGCGGACAAAGCTGGACCAAGCCGCTCACCACCGACGCGCTCAACCTGAACGCGCGTTTCGATTACCAGTTCAACGACGCGTGGCAGGGCTATATCGCAGCCGGCCGCAGCCACACGATGATCGACGACAACGTCGCCTTCGCGTACGGCTGCTATTACGTGTCGAGTTGCGGCGCGGGCGGCACGTCGCCGTATTTTTTTAGCTCGACCGGCGACTACGACGTCTACGATTTCCGCAGCCCCGGCGAATACCGCCGCAACGACGAACTGAAAGCGGTGCTCACCGGCAAGTTCTCGACCGGCGCGATCCGCCACGAACTGACATTCGGCGCGAGCGTGCAGCGTCGCGTGGTCGATCTGTCCAACGCGGTGTACGACTACATCGGCTCGGAAAACATCGATGGCCCGGCGCAGGCGTTCCCGCCGTCGCCGAATTCGACCAGCGCGTCGTTCCCGCAACTGGACGCGCATCAGTACGCGGTCTTCGGCGTGGATCGCATCACGCTGAACGATCAGTGGCAGATTCTGGCGGGCGGCCGCGAGTTGATGCTCCGGCAGAAGAGCTGGACCAGCATGGGCGGTCCGGAAACCGGAACCGACAAAACCGTATTTCTCCCGCAGGCGGCACTCGTCTACAAACCGGTTCAGCCGTTGTCGTTGTACGTGTCGTACAGCAAGGCGCTGTCGCTCGGCGACCAGGCGCCGGTGCGGGCCAGCAATGCGTACGCGTTCCTGCCGCCGATCGAGTCGCACCAGGTCGAGGCGGGCGCGAAGTACGACTGGCAGAATCGGCTGAGTCTCACGGCCTCGGTGTTTTCCATCGACAAACCGTTCGAGTTCGCGCAGCCCGATTCGTCGGATGCGGGTTACACGTTCGTGCAGCACGGCACCGAGCGGCATCAGGGCATCGAGCTCGGCGCGTCCGGTCGCGCGACCGAGCGTCTGACGCTGAGCGCAAGTCTCGCCGCGATTCGCGCGCGGGCTTACGACTCCGGTTCGCCTGCGTACGAAGGGCACCAGGTGATCAACGTGCCGCGTCTGAGCGCGACGATGTACGCGGACTACGCGATGCCGGGCGTCGCCGGGCTGCATCTGCTGGGCGGCGTGAATTACGTGGGCAGCAAGAACGCGAACGAGGAGGGCAGCGCGAGCGTGCCCGCGTATTTCGTGTTCAACCTCGGCGCGAGCTATACGACGAAACTCGGCGGCCATAAAACCGTCGTACGTCTGGCCGTGGATAACCTGTTCAACAAGTACTACTGGCAGGACGCCGGCGAGCAGCAGGGCGACGCGTATCTGTTCCTCGGCGCGCCACGCACCGCGCGTCTGTCGCTGACTTACGACTTCTAGAGGTTGCTTCATGTCCGCACTCGAAATCACCGGCGTGATCGTCAGCGCACTCGCGATCTGGCTGACGGCACGACGTTACATGTCGTGCTGGCCGGTGGGCCTCGCGTCGGTCGCGTTGTACGGCTGGATTTTCTACGACGCGAAACTGTATTCCGACATGCTGCTGCAAGGCGCGTTCGCGCTGTTGCAGGTGTATGGCTGGTGGCGCTGGATCGCGCAACGCAGTCAGGCGGACGGAAAGGCGCGGCGGGTTGATGCGCAGCGGCCGGGCAGCGAGCATGGCGGTCAGGCACACCCTGCCGAGGACGAAGGCGCCTTCGCCAGCGTGAGCGTGAGTGCGACCGATACCGACACCGGCGCCGTGAAAGTGCGCGTGGTACCGTTACGCGCATTGCTGCCGGGTTTCGCGTTCGCACTGGTATGCAGCGCCGCGCTCGGCTCGCTGATGGCGCATTTCACCGACGCCGCGTTGCCCTACGTCGATGCCACGCTGACTTCGTTCAGCCTCGTCGCGCAGTACTGGACCGCACGTCGTTATATCGCGTCGTGGTGGGTCTGGTCGGTGGTCAACGTGGTGTATGTGGGCATGTTTCTGTTCAAGGGTCTTTACCCGACGGCTGGTTTGTACGCGTTGTTCATCGGCCTCGCGGTGATCGGCTGGCGCGACTGGAGCCGCGCGATCGGCCGCGACGACGCGCAAGCCGCGCGCGGCGAAGCGGCGGCGCTGTGATGAACGGGTGGTTACGCGCCGCTTTCTTTCGCGGATTGTTTCGATGAACACGGAAAAACGCACGACGTCGATCGACGGACAAGGCATTGACGAAGCGTCCGCTGTGGCGCGTGAGCCGGTCGCGCCGAAACAGTTCGGCGTCGGCGGCGTGGAAGAAGAACGCGACTGGCCGCTGATGACGCACGAGGAAGTCGGCGCGGTGCTCGCCGGGTTCCGTCATCGTGGACGTGCCGACTATCCAGCTCGCCGCGATCCGCCAGACCACGGCGCTGAAAACGGCACGCCGCTGGGCCCCATTGCATCGCTTTGCTGGCATAGTCCGCGGCAGTTCGCATCGGGCGCGCTCGTCGATACCGCGAACGGCGACACGCTGTTCGTCAAACGTCATCACGTATCGATTCGCGACGTCGAAGGTCTGCACGAAGAGCATCGCTTCATCGCGCATCTGCAGTCGCGCGGCGTGCCGGTCACGGACGTGCTGTGCACGCTCACCGGCGCCACCGCATTGCGCGTCGACGACTGGACCTACGAAGTGCATGCCCTCGCGGCCGGCGTCGATCTGTATCGCGACTCGCATTCGTGGAGTCCGTTCTCGCACGCTTCGCACGCGTATGCGGCGGGCCGCGCGTTGGCGCGGTTGCATCGCGCGTCGGCGGATTACATGGCGCCTGAACGCACCATCCGGCCATTGATGCAGAGTTTTCGCGTCATCGGCGCCGCGCGCCTGGACGACGCGCTCGATGCGTGGATCGGCGCGCAACCGTTGCTCGCGCAAGCGCTGGCCACCCGCCCGTGGCGCGCCGATATCGCCGCCTGCATCGCGCCGTTTCACGCGGCGCTGGCGCCGTTGCTGCCCGCGCTCGAACCGTTGTGGACGCACGGCGACTGGCACGCGTCGAACCTGCTATGGAGCGCCGACGCGCCGGATGCGCAGGTGCGCACAGTGCTCGACTTCGGCCTGTCGGATCGCACCTGCGCGGTGTACGACCTCGCGTTGGCAATCGAGCGCAATACGATCGAGTGGCTGTCGTTCGGTGAAGGCGGCACGCATCCCGTGTACACCGATCAGATCGATGCACTGCTCAACGGCTACGAATCGCTGAGTCCGCTGAGCGATGTTGCGTATGCCGCGCTGTGCGCGTTGCTGCCGATCGTCCATACCGAGTTCGCGCTGTCCGAGCTCGCGTACTTCGATGGCATTCTGCACGCACCCGCTGACGGCGAAGTCGCCTACACGACCTATCTGCTCGATCACGCGCGCTGGTTCGCGGCCGGGCAGGGGCGGACCTTGCTCGCGTGGATGCGTACGCGGCGCCGTGTCGATCCGCATACGGCTGGGTCAGCCGAGGTTTGACGCCGCGACGGGAATGCAAATCAGCAATGCCTGGTTCACGCTGACACGGGAAACGGGGTAACGTAGTCCTCTTTCGATCGCGCGTTTCCGTCTTGCCCGAACCGGACCCGCGATGATCCCGCGATGAACCTGCGACCACCGCGCCGAGGCCCCCATGACTCTCCTGCACAGCGAAATCGATCTGGACGCCGACGGACGCCACGTCGGCTATCTGCGCTTGCCGCATTCGGTGCATCGCTCCGCGTACGGCTGGATTCCGGTTCCGATCGCCTCGATCCGCAACGGCGACGGCCCCGTCGTGCTGCTGATGGGCGGCAATCACGGCGACGAATACGAAGGTCAGGTACTGGTGTCCAGCCTGATCCGCGAGATCGACCCGCAATGGGTGCGCGGACAACTGATTTTCCTGCCGATGGCGAATTTCCCCGCCGCCGCGGCCGGCCTGCGGACCTCGCCGCTCGACGGCGGTAACCTGAACCGCAGTTTTCCTGGTGATCCACAAGGCACGCCGACCCAGGCGATTGCCGACTACATCGAAACCCGGCTCCTGACCCGCGCGCAGTATCTGATCGATCTGCATTCGGGCGGCAGTTCGCTGCTCTACGACGGCGCGAATCTGCTCGCGATCGAGCCACGCGATCCCGTCGAAGAGGAACGGCTCAAGGCGCTGCTCGCCGCGTTCGGCTTGCCGCGCGCGTTTCTGCATCGGGAGAATCCGCTGCATGCGGCGAGCGCGGCGCGCCGTCAAGGCGCGGTGTCGATCCTCGCGGAACTCGGCGGGGGCGGCACGGTGCAGCCAAAGCTGCTGCGCGACGCACGGCAAGGGCTGCTGCATCTGCTCGGTTTCATCGGCGTGCTCGACGGGCCGCTCGTCCCGCACGAGCCGCCTGCCGTCACGCGTTTTTTCAGCGTCACGGGCTCGCGCGACTACGTGTACGCGTACGAGCGCGGCGTGTACGAACCGCTCGTCGAACCTAGCGACTGGGTCGAAGCCGGGCAGCCCGCCGCGCGTATTCACTTCCCCGATACGCCGTTGCGTGAGCCGGTCGTCGCGCACTTTGCGGCGAGCGGCCAGGTGGTCTGCAAGCGGGTGCCGGCCGCCGTGGAGCGCGGCGACTGTCTGTTTCATCTCGCCGAACCGGTTTGATGAAGCGGCGTGACAAGTCGCCTTACAAGGCGCATTACGCGGCTATAGCGCCGATAACGCTGCTTGTTTAAATAACCTTTGATCGTGGAATAACCATTCATCAAATGTTTGGTTCGCGCCGCGCGACCGGGCTGATATCTTCTTTAAAAGAGCCTACGGTACGCACGTTTCGCGCATTCGCCATGACCTACGAGATTATCGACACGACGCCGCTCGATCCCATCGCCCAGCCGTTGCTGGATGCGTTGAGCCTCGAATACGCCACGCGTTATCGCGAGTTCCGCAAGGACAGCGCGGCGTCGGCGACCGAGGAAATGCTGCGTTATCCGCCCGCGCTATTCGCGCCACCCGAGGGGGCATTCATCGTGGTGGTGCGCGAGGGGCGGACCGTCGGCGGTGGCGCGTTCAAGCGCTATGACGCGGTGACCGCCGAGCTCAAGCGGATCTGGACGCATGCAAGCGAACGCCGTCAGGGACTCGCTCGACGCGTGGTGGAAGAGCTCGAGGCGCGCGCGTTGCGCCAGGGTTACCAGCGCGTCTATCTGACCACGGGTTTCAGGCAGCCGGAAGCGGCCGGTCTCTATGCAAGCAGCGGTTACGAGGAACTGTTCGACCGGGCCATTGCGCCGGAGATTCATTTTCGCCTGCCGTTCGGTAAGGACCTGCTGACGCCGGGCGCGATCGACTCGCTGAACGATCTGCGCCGTGCCGAACCGCTCGGGCAGAAGCCTTAGCGCCGCAAACCTTCCACGCATGTTCACCGGTTTTTCTTCATGTACCTGGCGGTGCACCAGGAGGCCTCGCTATGTCCTATTCACTTTCGATTCTCGACAAAAGTCCCATCGCCGATGGCAAGACGGCGCATGACGCGTTGCGCTTCACGGTGCATCTCGCGCAACGCGCGGAAGCGCTCGGTTACCGGCGTTACTGGATCGCCGAGCATCACGGCTCGCCGAAGCTCGCGAGTTCGGCGCCCGAGATCGTGATCTCGCATCTGCTCGCGCATACGTCGCGGATTCGGGTCGGTTCGGGCGGGGTGATGCTGCAACACTACAGCCCGTTCAAGGTTGCGGAGTCGTTTCGTGTGCTCGCTTCGCTGGCGCCGGATCGCGTCGATCTCGGCATCGGCAAGGCGCCGGGCGGATTGCCGCTCACCACGCGCGCGCTGCAATGGTTTCACGACAAAACGAAGAAGCCCGATTTCGCGCATCAGCTCGCCGAACTCGACGCGTTCCTGAAATGGGGTGTGGACGAGGATCATCCGCTGGCGGGCGCCGTCGCGTTGCCGCTGCCGCCCGAGCCGCCGCAGCGCATTCTGCTCGGCGGCAGTCCGGAGAGCGCGGCGCTTGCCGCGTGGCACGACTGGCAGTTCTGCTACGCCGGGCATCTGAACGGCGACGAGGCGAACATCGAACGCTCGCTCGACACGTATCGCAACGCGACGGGCCGCGCGCCGCTACTGGCTGTGTATGCGTTCGCCGCGCAGTCGAAGGAAGCGGCCCAGCATCACGTCGGCGCGCTGCGCGTGTTCAAGGTGCGGCTCGCGACCGGCCAGAGCGTGAATCTGTCGAGCGTCGAGCTGGCCGCGGAATTCGCGCGGCAGATGGGCGTGACCGACTACCGGCTCGACGAACTCCGGCCCCACGTGATCACCGGCACCGCCGACGACGTGCACGCGGAATTCGAAACCTTGCACGAACGCTACGGCATCGAGGAGTTCGTGATCGACATTCCGGTCGTGGATTACGCGCTGCGGCTTGCGTCGGTGGAGGCGTTGGCGCTGGCGGGCGCGCGGCAGACGGCGCGCGTTTGATTTCACGCGCACTGCGCCGCTGATCTGTGCGCATCCCGCTAGCCGACATTTCGATTCCCCGATTCCCCGATTTCGCGATTCCTCGACTTTCCGACACCGACACTTCGACGGACCCCACCATGACCCAGCGACACCTCTCTTTCGGCCTCATGCTGCAAGGCGCGGGCGGCCACATGAATTCGTGGCGCCATCCTGCCGGCCCCGCGGATGCCAGCGTCAACCTCGATTTCGTCACCGGCATCGTGCAGAAGGCGGAAGCGAACGGCATCGCGTTCGCGTTCGTCGCCGACGGTCTGTACATCAACGCGAAATCGATTCCCCATTTTCTGAATCGTTTCGAGCCGATCTCGATCCTCTCGGCGCTCGCGGCCTCGACCACGAAGATCGGTCTGGCCGGCACGCTGTCGACCTCGTACAGCCATCCGTTCACGGTGGCGCGGCAGTTCGCGTCGCTGGATCTGATCAGCGGCGGGCGGGCAGGGTGGAACGTGGTGACATCGCCGCTCGAAGGCTCCGCGAAGAACTACGGCGGCGAGCATCCCGATCACGAACTACGTTACGAAATCGCCGACGAATACCTCGATGTCGTGCAGGGTCTGTGGGATAGCTGGGACGACGACGCGTTCGTGCGCGAGCGCGCTAGCGGCCGTTTCTTCGACCGCGACAAGCTGCACACGCTCGATCACAAAGGCCGTTTCTTCGAAGTGGCCGGACCGCTGAACATTCAGCGCTCGCCGCAGGGGCAGCCGGTGATCTTCCAGGCTGGCTCGTCGGACTCGGGCATTGCACTGGCCGGCAAATACGCGGACGCGGTGTTCACGCATTCGCCGTCGCTCGACGAAACGAAAGCGTTCGCGCAGAAGGTCCGGCAGAGCGCGCTCGATCATGGCCGCGCGGCCACCGACGTGAAGATTTTTCCCGGCATCGGCCCGATCGTCGGCGCGACGCTTGAAGAAGCGGAGGCGAAGTACCGGGCGATCCGTGATCTGCTGACCGTCGAGGACGCGCTTGCCTATCTCGGCCGTTACTTCGAGCACCACGACTTCACGCAATACCCGCTCGATGCGCCGTTCCCCGAACTCGGCGAGCTTGGCGCGAACAGTTTCCGTTCGACCACCGAGCGCATCAAGCGCGAAGCGAAGCGCAAGGGATCGACGCTGCGCGAGGTCGCGCTCGAAGTCGCGACGCCGAAGACGCAGTTCATCGGCACGGGCGACACGATCGCCGACGAACTGATCCGCTGGTTCGACGCGGGCGCGGCGGACGGTTTCATTCTTGGCTTCCCGGTGCAGGCCGAAGGGCTCGACGATTTCGTGCGTCACGTGGTGCCGGCGCTCGAAGCACGCGGCCGTTATAGCCGCACGCTGACCGGCGCGACGCTGCGCGATCACCTTGGTTTACCGCGACGGGAAAGCCGCTACGCGGCCGCGGAAACGGCATGAACCACCACGGCGCGCGACGCAGGAGGACAGCATCATGAGCGATACCACCACGCAGTTTCCCACCGGCGTCCACGCAGCACATGCGCCACATGTTCCGCATGCAAGCCCGGCCGGTCACGCGGGTCACGCCAGTCACGCCAGTCACGCCAGTCACGCCAGTCACGCACGCGACGAGAACGGCAGCCACGACTACGCGCATTACCGGATCGTGCCGGCGCGGCACCATGCGCGAACGGCGGGTACGGTGCTGGCGATCGTGCTGATCGGCCTCGTGCTGAATTCCGTGCTCGGCAATCCGCGCTGGGGCTGGGGCGTCTTCGTGCAGTGGTTTTTCGCCGAACCGGTGCTGTCGGGACTGTTGCGCACGCTGGCATTGACCACGCTCGGTTCGCTGTTCGGCTTCGCACTCGCGACACCGCTCGCGCTCGCGCGCGTGTCCGGTTCGCCATTGCTTGCTGGTTGCGCGTGGACGTTCATCTGGCTGTTCCGTTCGATTCCGCTGATCGTGTTGCTGCTGTTGTTGAACAACCTCGGCTACCTGTACGAAACGATCTGGATCGGCGTACCGTTCACGCACCTCGTGCTGCTGAATCAATCGACCACGGATCTGATCAGCCCGTTTTTCGCCGCGGTGTTGGGGCTCACGCTGAATCACGCGGCGTTCTCGGCCGAAGCGATTCGCGGCGGGCTGCTCTCGGTCGATCAGGGGCAGCGCGAGGCCGCCGCCGCGCTCGGCTTGCCGGGCGGACGGCAGGTGCGCCGCATCGTGTTGCCGCAGGCGATGCGCGCGATTCTGCCGGCCGCGTTCAACGACGTGATCGGCCTCGCGAAGGGCACGTCGGTGGTGTATATCCTCGCGATGCCCGATCTGTTCTACACGGTGCAGATCATCTATCACCGCAACCTGGAAGTGATTCCGCTGCTGATGGTCGCGACTGTCTGGTATCTGGTGATTCTCACCGTGCTGTCGGCGTTGCAGGTGCATATCGAACGATATTTCGCGCGCGGCGCGACGCGCGAGCAGGTGAGGGCGTCGCCGTTGAGCGCGCTGGTCGGGCGGTGGAGGGCGGGGCGCCGGGAGCGTCGGGCGATGCAAACGCTTGAAGCGCTTCAAGCACGCAATGAAGCCAATACGCAAGCGACCGGTTGGGCGCAGCGGCGAGTCGGCGGACGGGTCGGCATTCACAATCTGTCGAAGAGTTTTGGCTCGCTGAAGGTGCTCGACAATCTGTCGCTGTCGTTCCCGTCGGGCAGTGTCACGGTGATTCTCGGGCAATCCGGCTCCGGCAAATCGACGCTGCTGCGCACGATCAACCATCTCGAACGCGTGGACGACGGTTTCATCGATATCGACGGTGAGCTGGTGGGTTACCGCCGCGATGGCCGCACGCTGTACGAGCTGAAGGAGAGGGACATTCTGCGGCGGCGTCGCGCGGATGTCGGCATGGTGTTCCAGAGCTTCAACCTGTTCGCGCATCTGAGCGTGCTCGACAACGTGATCGAAGCGCCGCTCGCGGCCGGCGTGCCGCGAGCGCAGGCCGAAGCGGAAGCGCGCGTGCTGCTCGCGCGTGTCGGGCTTGCCGATAAGGCCGAGGCATGGCCGCGTCAACTGTCCGGCGGGCAGCAGCAACGCGTGGCGATTGCCCGCGCGCTCGCACTGAAGCCGAAGGTGCTGCTGTTCGACGAACCGACTTCGGCGCTCGATCCCGAACTTGTCAACGAAGTGCTCGACGTGATCCGACAGCTTGCGCAATCCGGCACGACACTGATCATCGTCACGCACGAGATCGGCTTCGCGCGGGAAGTGGCCGACACGATCGTGTTCATGGACGGCGGACGCGTCGTCGAATCCGGGCCGCCCGCGAATGTGCTGGGTAAGCCAACGCATCCGCGCACGCGCGAGTTTCTGTCGAAGGTGCTGTGAGAGGTGCTTTGAAGCGATGACACGTACGACACGTATGACCCCAACCAAACGACGACATGCCGCCAGCGCGTTGCCTGATTCCCGTCGCGCTTTTCTGTTCGAGGCTGCCGCGCTCGCCGCGTTACCGCTTCTCTGGACCGCCGGCAGTGCGCGGGCCGCGACGCAAACGTTCGACTTCAGTCCGCAGCAGAAGGGACGCGTTCGCGCGCCGAAGGATGCCGATGCGCTGCATGCGCTCGGCGACTACCGCTTCGTCACGCCCGGCGCGTTGACGGTGGCGATCGCGCCGTTTGCGCCGCCGATCGCCACCTATGCGACCGATGCATCGAGCGTGGTCGGCTCGGATCCGGACTACGCGCAACTGGTCGCGGATGCGCTTGGTCTGCGTTTGCAACTGGTGCCGATCGCGTGGCCGGACTGGCCGCTCGGATTGACGTCAGGCCGCTACGACGCGGTGATCTCGAACGTCGGCGTGACCGAGCAGCGCAAGCGCAAGTTCGACTTCACGACTTATCGGCTTGGTCTGCATGGGTTCTACGTGAGCGCCGGCAGTGCGATCAAGTCGATCCGCGAGCCACGCGATATCGCGGGACTGCGCATCATCACCGGGTCGGGGGCGATCCAGGAGCGCATCCTGCTCGAATGGAACCGGCGCAACGCGGCTCAAGGCGTGAAGGCCGCCACGTTGCTGTATTTCGACGATGCGGCGTCGGCGCGGCTTGCGTTGCTGTCGGGGCGCGCGGATGCGATTTTTAATCCGCATGCGCCGCTCGCGTATGAAGCGCAAACGCAGGGGCAGATGCGTGAGGTCGGCACGGTCAACGCGGGTTGGCCGTTCAAGGCCGATGTCGCGATCGCGACGCGTAAAGGGGTGGGGCTTGCGCCGGTGTTGACCGCGGCGACGAATGCGTTGATTCGTGGCGGGCAGTATCGGGCGGCGTTGGGTAGGTGGGGGCTGGAGGGGGAGGGGATTGAGCGGTCGGAGACGAATCCGGCGGGGTTTCCGGATTAACAAAGGTGTTAAAGCCGAAAAAGATCGAACGCTGGGTGGCTTGCGGGGGCTGGGGTGCGGCTGCACCCGTTTAAAAATGGCAAGATGCGGGAAACGGTACAACTGAGACGCAAATGAAAAAATTAACGACGCTTGCGGTCGCAGTTTTGTTGATCGCTAGTGCTGTGGTTTTCTCCCGGTCGGCGCTTGCGGACGCATCGACGCCAGCAGAAACCACGAAAGCGTTTTATTCCTGGTATTTCAAGGTGCAGTCAGAGGCCCGGTTTCCGCTGCTCGACAAGAACATCTACACCTACGTGGCGAAAAGCACAGTAGACAAACTGCGCGATGACTATCGCCACAACCGGCTTCCAGGTGACAGCGATTACTTC
The DNA here is from genome assembly GCF_029910215.1 of Paraburkholderia sp. D15. Taxonomy (NCBI): domain Bacteria; kingdom Pseudomonadati; phylum Pseudomonadota; class Betaproteobacteria; order Burkholderiales; family Burkholderiaceae; genus Paraburkholderia; species Paraburkholderia sp. D15. The sequence continues at coordinate 2,194,126 of NZ_CP110395.1, forward strand.
ACCAAAGTTCAGGACGACGATAAAGACTGGGCGAACAACATCGCGACGCATCCAACCGTGATGCTGGGTGACGTTGCTGTCGTCGCCGTTACGTTCGGCTCGACCGACAGAATCAGCGTCGTGGTCTTTCTAGGCAAGCGGGCGAACGCGTGGAGAATTACAAAGGTTGATGACACGCTCGGCCTTCAATAGGCCAGGCGACGCGAACAACGGTGATTTGAGGGTGTCGCAAGGGCGTTGAACGCCCTTTTTTTCGTCTGTCGTCCGCGGACGATCATGCCGGCTTTTTCGTCACGGCAAGCTCACGACGATAGCGCAGGCGCTTATCGGAAACCGGACATCGCGCCCGACAGTCGCGGACATACGTCGGCATCCAGACTGCTTGCCGCCAAAAGCATCGGCAAAGCGGGGAACTGACGGAGAATAATTCAAAAAGCATTGCGCTTTATTCATTGGGGATAAATCGGCTATCAATATATTCGAAACCGCCATTTCGAGCAGTTCGTCTGTTCAATTCTCGATAGAATCACGGGCGCGATTTGCTCTCGCAATAGCCGACCGTCCATGGTGTCGTTTCCTGGGCAGTCGAACCTGACAGGCAAGGAAAAAGAAATGGTGCTTCGACCATCCGTCGATCCCGCCACATTGAAGGCGACCACGCTCTACGAATCGATACATCGGGGTTTGATGCAGCATGAGCGACTTCTCATGTTCCGGTCCCCGTTAGGCGCGCAGACGCTCATCCCGGTACGCGCAAAAGGATGGTCGAAGGTTGGAAGAGGCTACTGCTGGGTGGTCGACGTCGTATCGTTGCGTGACGATATCGATAACCTCGAGTTAGAACACCAGCCGGTCACGCTGTTCATCCAGCAGATCTCAAAACCGTTTGCCGAATCGACCTATCGCCCGATTCATGGATTTGTTCACAAATTCCATACACTTGGGCAAGATGGAAATCTGACCGTCTATCAAATCGAATTTGAATCGGCACTTTTCTTTCTCGGCAAGGCGAGAAAGGACGATCACTGGTTTAATAAGAGCGCGCGTGAAATTCTCTTCGACCTGCTCGGCACCTATCCGCAATTGGCCGGCCGTGTCCGCTTCGATTTGTCGGCCGAGCCGCGCGAGCGTTCGTACACGCGGCAAAGCGATACGGATCTGAACTTCTTCCACCGGATTCTGGAGGACGAAGGGTGGTACTTCTATTTCGAGCACGCGCCGGTACAGTACGAAGACGACCCGCGCGTGACAACGCTTGTCATTGTGGACCGGTTATCGGCGCTGCCTGAAGCGAAACCGATCGAGTTTTCCCACCGGTCGACCGGCGACGAGGTAGACGGATTTTCGCAATGGGCTGTGACGCAGACAGCGCAGAGTCTCGCCTATGAAACGACTTCGTTTAATTACAAGAATCCGAAGCACGACTATTCTGTGCGCAGCGACCTGGGCGACAGCGCAAGCACGTACGTCGTGGAAAATCGACGGCAGCAGGTGAAGCGCGGCGTTCCGTATGCGCCCATGGTCGTGCGCGAAGCCCTGTCGTATGCCTACCCAACCAGCGACGACGGGTGCCGACGCGCTTCCAGTCGCACCGAGGCGTGGACATCCGCCGCGCGCCGATACATCGGCGTCGGCGGGGTGCGGTGGCTCGATACTGGATCGCGCTTCACGCTCGAACATCACACGCGGCACATGACGAACGATCCGAAGCTTCGGGAATTCATGATCGTCGAGGCGGAGTGGTTCATAGAAAACAATGTGCCGCTATCCAGCCACGCGGCAACCTATCCGCTGAGTCTGCAAGGCATGTTCTCCGATCTGCGCCGGGACCACGGCAGTCAGTTCGGCTCGCGAGCCAATCCCGTCGACGGTGTGGCCGGCGTCTATCTCGTCAAGGTGGAAGCACAGCGGACCAATGTCGAGTACCGCAGTCCATTCGAGCATCAGAAGCCGCTGATGCATGCCGAACACGCGCTCGTGAACGGACCGGACAACGAAGAGGCATGGGCCGACGAGCGTAATCGTATCTACGTGATCTATCCGTGGGACCAGCGTGGCGGCACCGATCTGACGCAGACGTCGCCGCCGTTGCTGGTGATGCAGGCGGATACGGGATACGGATACGGTGGCGTTCACGTGCCGCGCAAAGACGAATGGGTGCTGGTCGACTATTTCCAGGGAGATTGCGACCGACCGTATGTCCTCGGGCGCCTACCGTCCCAAACGACACCGCCGCAGTGGCATACCAACGTTCTACTGTCGGGGCTGATGTCGAGCGGATTCGGCAGGAGCGGTGCATACAATGCGTTCGTGCACGACGATTCGACGCACCAGGGCGCTACGCGGCTGACGACTTACACCGGCAAGGTCGGGAATAGCTACAGCTTGTATCACCAGGGTGTTTTGATCGACCATGCAGGCAACAACAATTCTCGCGGTCGATACCTCGGTAAAGGGGCGTTGCTGCACACGGATGAATACCTCGGCATCCGGGCGAATCGCGGCGCGTACATCGGGACGCACCCGAAGGCGCATAACGATGACCAGCTCGACATCAAGGAAGCACAAGGGCAATTGATCGGAGCCGGGAGCGTCATTGAAACGCTCTCTGACGTGGGCGTTCAACACCGCGCAGATAGCCTGAAAGACAGCCACGATTCGCTCAAGCAATTTACGGACGCCAGCCAGCAGTCGGAAACGCCTGACGCTAAAGGCGGGCGTACCGCAGGTGGTGGAACAGGCAGCGCGAATGCGTTCAAGAAGGCCGTCCTGTTACTCGCCAGCCCGTTCGGCATCGGAACGTCGACGCAAGACTCGTTGCACATGACAGCGGACCGTCATATCAATCTGATCAGCGGCCTGAATACTCACATAGGGTCGGCGGGGGCGTTCATCGTCAATGCGGCCAAGGCGATCGGGATGTTCTCGCAGACGGCGATCAGGCTATTCAGCAAGGGACCCGTCCAGATTCAGTCTCACGATGCCAATGTCGAGGTGATCGCGAAAGCCGTCCTCAAGCTATTGGCACAGGGAGACATCGAGATTGCGGCGGGTGGAAAACTTGTGCTCACAGCGGGCGGCGCATCGATCACGCTTGAAGGTGGCAATATCCGCGGGCACGCTCCGGGGACCGTCGAGTTCAAGGGGGCGCAGCATTCGTTCAGTGGACCGGCGAGCATGCGCTACGCGATCCCGCCGCTCCCGGTCAGCACATTGCCGCAGAACCTGACCCATGACTATACGCAGACATTCGACGTGTCATCGGTCGTCGCAAATCTGGGGGTAGGCGAAACGCTCGAGGCCCAGACGTATCGCATTTACCTGCCCGACGGAACGCTTCAGCAGCAAGGCGGCCTGCTGGATGGCGCAACGGCGACCGTTCACACCCCTGCGTCAACGAAATTGAAGTGCGAAATCGGTGGCGGTGACTGGCATGCGATTGAGGATGCTTACGATCATGAAGAGCCGGACGACGAGGCGGAAGACGACCTTGACGACGAACGACAGGAAGCGTGATGGGTTTAACTTCCGACAGCAAAGAAAAGGATAAGGAAAATACGTGGCAAACGCTCAATCCAACGTAGCGCTGGCATCGAAGGCCAAGGCCCCACCTTTAGCGTCCGTGGAGGTGACCGTTCTCTTTCGAGACGTGCTGCGCAAACCTATCGAAGGTTTGTCCGTACAGTTGACGGCGGGGAAAAATACCCCACCGGCGCCGAAGTGGCAAACCGGTCCAGACCCGGCGGCCGTCCAGGAGACTCCCGCCGCGAGAAACGACGCGACGACTGCGACACCCGCATCTGCGGCGTCGGCCGCTTCAGTGGCCCCAGCCTCTTCGACGACAGTATCGCCGTCTCAGCCTGCTTCGCCTGTCGCGGCATCCAGCCCGGCGGCATCGCCAGCACAAACGCCAGCGGATACCAAAGGCGCGTCGGCTGCTGCGGCTTTGCCTCCCGTTTCAGACAACAAGACCGAAGCCGTCACCGACAAGGACGGCTTCGCGGTGACGATCACCAATGCTGCTCGCAACCAGCCAATCGATGTGGCCGTTAGGAATCGTCGAGGGGAGTATGCCTGGAAAGCCCGGATTGTTCCCAGGAAAGACGTTAGCGCTTTCACCGTCGTCAGCCCTGAATATCATCTGGAGGCCACGACGCAGCTCACGCCCAAGGACGAGTTCGAGCAGGACCTCAATCTTCCGGTCGTGAAAGAAGGTGAAGTCATGACGATTGAGAGGCTGGTTCGTGAGTTTGGGCCATATATTGCATGGACCCAGAAAGTCACTGAGCAAGGTAGGGCGAATAAGGATTTCCCCAAGAAAAACAGGGAAGTCACTGTAAACCCCAAGACGCACAAGAAGAAAACCAAGATCACGATCGAGCATCACTACAAAGTCGTTGATACTGGTAAACCCAATACCGTTGCATTTAATGTGTTGGGTTCGCGATTGAACTATCCCAAGCCGGAATTCTTTTCGGACGCACAGTATCAGCATATGGCATCCGAACTGAACGTTGAAGTTGCAGCCGTCAAGGCGATCGTGCAACAGGAGTCTCAGGGGCATCCTTTTTTAGAAAACGGGCTGCCCCAAATATTATACGAACGCCGGCATTTTTTTGAGCTTTCGGTTAAGAAGCGAGACAAGGAAGATGAAGAAAAAGAAGCAAAGGAAAAGGTAGCGGAGAAAAAAAACACAAACTCTGCTGCCTCAACCAAAAAGAAGGCCACTCCGAAAAAAAAGGGGCCGCCGGCAAACCCGTACCCCAAATTTCCAGATATCTGCTTCCCAAATGGCGATGAATACGGGAGTGGGGGCCTACATCAGTATGAAAAACTGATTCGTGCGGCTGATCTTGATTTCGAAATTGCTATAATGTCATGTTCTTGGGGTGGCTTTCAAATTTTAGGGGAATATTACAGGTCCTGTGGGTGTTCGACACCATTTGAATTTGCCAATAAGTTTATGTCAGGCTCCGATGGGCAAGCCGAAATATTCGTTGCCTTCATGAAAAACATGAAATCTGCCGGCGTGGTTGCGTTGAGAGAGCATAAATGGGCGGACGTTGCCGCATCATATAACGGAGACGGCTGGCGCAATAAAAACCCTGACTACGCGGACAATCTCAAGACATACTATGAACAATTCAAGTAAGATTGCGTATATTTTTTTATTTTATTTCACTTCAATTGGCTCGGCCTTTGCGGGCGAAGCCCTCATATTCAACGACTCCGGCTTAATCGGATTTCGCGAAGGAGGAGCAGTATCTGGTATTTACGATTCGAGAAATGCCACGTTTTCCTGTCGATTTTTATTTATAGAGGACCAAGGCGCACCGAAAAAACCCAACGTCGAAAGCTATACGGACACCTCGCTATTGACCTATGTCTTGGGTGAAAAATCCTTTGAATTTTCAAATAGAAATAAGCTTTTTGACATCAAAGCAGATTTGTATCGCCGGGACAATGAGTGGGTGATACAAACAAAATCAGGCCAAGCTGGCTGTGAAAATGCCACTGGAACATTCACATTTGGCCTCAAAGATCTCCAGTCAGTAACTTACTACGTAACACAGAAAATGCCAGCCATTGGCATTCGCATTGTAAGTGGAAAAACACGTTTTTATGATATTCGTGGCGGAAACTTTGTGCCTGAAAAATCCTATCTGGTCGATGGTGACGCCGTAGTTGAGCTGAAAACCAAGGGCGATTATTCATATATTCGTTATGTGGGCATGAAGCCGACGGCTGAAGGGCATGTGACATTCGGCTGGTTGCGTACAAACGCTTTAGTTGATCCTTTTCCTTCAAAATAAAAACCAATCGTCGCTGCTGAATCAATGCATAAGTACGCACCGTCCTGCCTCCAAACGCACGATTTCCGCGCGGCGCTTGTCCCGGCAAACCGGTATCGCGGGGAGCGGCCGGTCGCACCCTCACTATAACTTCGCAGTTAAGCGAAGTCCGCTGGCGGGAGGGAAATGCCATCCGAAATAGATGACGATAGCATTTTGTGTCAGCGGCAGCGCGCCGCATCGCGGGCACGATATGCGGACCGCCGCTGGACGTATCGCCGGGCGTGCAGCAATATGCTCGAACCCTTTAGGAAATTTTATGATTCGTTTAGGTAAAATTTTTCTGTTTTTTGGAATTCTGAGTGTAGCGACTTCGGTATTTTCAGGGAGTGCACTATTATTTCAGGATCCATATTTTTTGGCATACAAGGATTCGGATAAAATAACAGGTATTTATTCGTCGATTGGAAATGCACGTTCGTGCTATTTCTTGTTCTATGGATCGTTCAAAAAAGAACATTCTGATAATAACGGATACTCTGCCTCAGAAATCGAAACATTTCTTCCCGGTGAAAAAATCCTTGATTTCGAAAATAGAGACAGAGCTTTCGATATTAGCGGGAAGTTGTATAGGGATGACGACGGGTGGGTAATTAGAACAACGCATCCGCAGGCTGGATGCGCTAGCGCGCAAGGTGTCTTTGAATTTGACCCACCAGATTTCCGTGCAAAAAATTACGAAATTGAAAGCACCGTTCCCGCCATGGGAATCCGCATCGTAAAATCAAAATCATTTTTTTATGATTTAAAAGATAAAAAATTTGTCCCCAGAAAAGGATATCTGACAAAGTGGAACGGCGTTGTGGTTCTGAAAATTAGCCGCGATTTTTCATACGTCCGTTACGTCGATACGGGACCAAAGTTTGATGGTCGCGTGACATTCGGTTGGTTACGCTCGAATGATTTGGTTGATCCGTTTCCCGTGAAATGAAATTTCATGGTGCTTAGTCGAAAGTGATCGCATCAAACCCATGGGAGGGCCGGAAATGCAAAACATTGGTTTTCCCAATCATTGCATCAAATCGCACCGCTGCGCATCAAAACGCATGATTTCCACCCAGAGCCAATCTTCCGGGACCCATGCCGAAGAGGCGGCCGGCACGGTGCACTGAAACCAACTCAAGTGGTACCGTAATAATTTGACATAAGATAAATTATCAACATATTGAGTGTTAGTCCAAAGTTCAGATGTCGTGTTTCCGCTAAATTGAAATGTCGTGTTTGCGGGTTCAGGCTGGTGGCCAGCTTTGCTTGAGGGGCGCTGGCCATGAACGCAACTGGGACGATCACCATGTCGATGACCGAGCTGGACCGGTTGAAGGTGGTACAGGCCGTTTGCGAGCGGCGTCTGAAGCCCGGCCAGGCGGCGGACCGGCTGGCGTTGAGCGTGCGTCAGGTCGAGCGGCTGGTGCAGCGCTACCAGGCCGCAGGTGTGGCCGGACTGGTGTCTGGCAGACGTGGGCGCCCGGGCAACCATCAGTTATCCGATGGCGTGGCGCGACGCGCGCTGGCCATCATTCGCGAGCGCTACGCGGATTTCGGGCCGACACTTGCGTGTGAGAAGCTGCGGGAATGTCACGGCATCGGTCTGTCGGTCGAGACGGTGCGCGCGCTGATGATTGCTGCTGGTCTGTGGATTCCCCGCAGGGACCGGCCGCCCAAGGTGTACCAGCCGCGCAACCGCCGCGCGTGCCAGGGTGAACTGATCCAGATCGATGGCAGCGACCACCGCTGGTTCGAGGACCGGGCGCCGGCCTGCACGCTGCTGGTGTTCATCGACGATGCAACGGGTCGGCTGATGACCCTGCACTTCACGGCGACCGAGTCGACCTTCAGCTATTTCGAGGCATTGCATAAGTATCTGGGTACACACGGCAAGCCGGTCGCGTTCTACAGCGACAAGGCCAGCGTCTTTTATGTGAAGGGTCGCTCGGAGACCGCGGGCAAAGGCGTCACGCAGTTCGGCCGCGCACTGTACGAGCTCAACATCGAGACTTTCTGTGCGAACACGAGCCAGGCCAAGGGGCGTGTCGAGCGGGCCAACCTGACGCTGCAGGACCGTCTGGTAAAAGAGTTGAGGCTGCGCGGCATCAGTTCGCGGGAGCTGGCCAATGCGTATGTGCCCTCCTTCATCGCGGACTTCAACCGGCGATTCGGCAAGCCCCCGAAGAGCGACCATAACGCGCATCGGCCGGTGCGTGATGACGAGGACCTGAGGCAGATCCTCGCCTATCGCGTGGCGCGCAAGGTCACGCATTCGCTCACCGTGCAGTACGACCGCGTGATGTACCTGCTGGAGGACACGCTGGCCAATCGTCGCCTGATCCATGAATACGTGGAAGTCGTCGAGTATCCGGATGGCAGCATCGAGGTGCAGGCCGATGGGCGTGTCCTGCCGTATCGCGAGTATGACCGGATCACAAACATTGACCAGGGGGCGGAAGTCGATAACAAGCGGCTCGCGAGTGTGCTGGAGGTAGCCCGTTGCGTGCAGGCGATGCGTGACGATCGGCGTGCAGCCGGTTCACCCTCACGCACGCACATTGGTGAAGCGGTGCGGGCGAAGAAAGCGCTCATCGGGCTGAAGAAGCAGCGGGCCATTGAGCTTGCCGACATCAATGAAGCTGTCTGTCAGGTCGGTACAAAAACAAGGCGGCAACGGGGGGCGGCTGCGCCGCCCCACCCCAAAAACACAAGAATAGGTACAGCAAAACACGACATTTCAATTTAGCGCAGACCACGACATTTGAACTTGGCGGAGACATTGAGTGTTAGTCCAAAGTTCAGATGTCGTGTTTCCGCTAAATTGAAATGTCGTGTTTTCCCTATCCGTGTTTCCTACGTCGATCCCGTCCACCAGCTTCACCGCGCGCCAATTCCCGCGCAAGAAAACCCGCCGTTCGGCCATGCGATACCGTAGCCACTTGCGACGGAACGCCGTCAGCCACCACACGTCCACCGGCATCGCCCGCGCCTGGTCCCACATCGATCACCCAGTCGGCCTGTGCCACCGCGCGCATGTCATGCTCGATCATCACGACCGTATTGCCCGCATCGACCAGCCGCTGCAACTGCACCATCAACCGGTCGACGTCCGACGCATGCAGGCCGGTCGTCGGCTCGTCGAGCACATAGAGATTGCGGCCGCGCTGGCTGCGTTGCAATTCGGTCGCCAGTTTGATGCGCTGCGCCTCGCCGCCGGACAGCTCAGTAGCCGGTTGCCCCAGGCGCAAATAACCCAGTCCGATCTCGCGCAGCACTTGAAGCGGGCGTACCACCGCGTCCTCTCTGGTAAAGAAGTCGCAAGCGTCGTCCACGGTCATTGCCAGCACCTCGGCAATGTGCCGTCCGTTCCACCGCACCTTGAGCGTCGCTTCGTTGTAGCGTGCGCCGTGGCACGTCGGGCAAGATGCGTACACGCTGGGCATGAACAGCAACTCGACGCTGACGAAGCCTTCGCCCTCGCAGGTTTCGCAGCGTCCCTTGGGCACGTTGAAAGAAAACCGTCCTGCGTCGAAACGTCGGCGCCGCGCGTCGGGCGTCGCGGCGAAGAGCTTGCGCACATGATCGAACAGGCCGGTGTAAGTAGCGAGGTTGGATCGCGGTGTACGGCCGATCGGCTTCTGGTCGACCTGCACCAGGCGCTGCACGGCATCCACATCGCCGGCGAGGTGGCCTCTGGTTATTTCGACCACCGTCGGTCCCTCGCTGGCACCTTCGGCGGGCTCATCCTCGGGTTCATGGCCCAGATGCAGCAGCAACAGTTCGGGCAGTGCCTGCGCCATCAGGCTGGACTTGCCGGAGCCGGAAATGCCGGTGACCGCGGTCAATACGCCCAACGGCACACGCGCATCGACGCCGCGCAGATTGTGCCGATGAATCCCCTGCAACTCGAGCCAGCCGGAGGGCTCGCGCCGGCGGCTGGCGGGCGCGGGCATCTCGTCGAACAGGTAGCGTGCCGTGCGGGATTCGCCAACCTCCCGAAGACCCGCCGGCGCGCCGCTATAGAGCACGCGGCCGCCCCGTTCGCCGGCGTCGGGTCCGACGTCCACCAGCCATTGCGCGCGGCGCATCAACTCGAGATCGTGTTCGACCACGAAGACGGAATTGCCCGCGTCGCGCAGCGTGTCGAGTGCATCGTAAAGTGCCTGGCTGTCCGACGGATGCAGACCCGCCGACGGTTCGTCGAGCACGTACACGACGCCGAACAGCATCGAGCTCAGTTGTGTCGCCAGCCGAAGGCGTTGCAGTTCGCCTGCCGAAAGGGTTGGCGTAGCGCGGTCGAGTGTCAGGTAACCAAGGCCTAGCCCGCGCAACTGATGCAACCGCCCTACCACCCCAATCGCCAGGCGCTGCGCGGCGAGACGCTTTTCCTCCGACAGCGCCGAGGTGCGACGCACATCCGGCGCGATCGAATGGGTGGCGCGGCCCGACGCGGCGCGCTCGGTGCGGTCACGCCGCGTCGCGTCCCTGCCCGCGCCCGATCCCGCGGCGTGGGCGCGGAAATCGCCGTGGGCGATCGGTTCGAGCAAGGTCGCCAACTGGTCCAGCGACATGTGCATGAATTCGCCGATGTCCACGCCGGCGAAGGTCACGGCAAGCGCTTCCGGCTTGAGCCGCTTGCCGTGGCAGGCCGGGCACGGTTTGCCTTCCATGAAGCGGGACACGCGCTTTCTCATCAGCGCGCTCTGCGTATTCGCGAAGGTGTGCAGCACGTAGCGACGTGCACCCGTGAAGGTGCCCATGTAGCTCGGCTCGAGTTTGCGCTTCACCGCGGCACGGGTTTCCGTGGGGGACAAGCCCGCATAGACGGGCGCCGTGGGGGTTTCCTCCGTGAACAGAATCCAGTCCCGGTCTTTCTTCGGCAGGTCTTTCCACGGCCGGTCGACGTCGTAGCCGAGCGTGACCAGAATATCGCGCAGGTTCTGGCCGTGCCAGGCCGGCGGCCAGGCTGCGATCGCCCGTTCGCGGATGCTCAGCGACGGGTCGGGCACCATGCTGGCTTCGGTGACCTCGTAGACGCGGCCGAGACCGTGGCACGTTGTGCAGGCGCCTTGCGGCGTGTTAGGCGAAAAATCCTCGGCATAAAGCATCGGCTGGTTAGCCGGATACGCGCCGGCCCGCGAATACATCATTCGCACCAGACTGGATAAGGTCGTCACGCTGCCCACGGAAGAACGCGCGTTGGTCGCCCCGCGCTGCTGCTGCAATGCCACGGCCGGCGGCAGGCCGCTGATCGCATCCACATCGGGCACGCCGACCTGGTCAATCAGACGCCGCGCGTACGGCGCCACCGACTCGAAATAGCGCCGCTGCGCCTCGGCATAGACGGTGCCGAAGGCGAGCGAGGACTTGCCGGAACCGGAGACCCCCGAGAACACAACCAGGGCATTGCGCGGGATATCGACGTCCACTTCCTTGAGGTTATGCTCACGCGCGCCGCGCACTTCCACGAAGCCGCGGGTCGTCGTTGGCTGGGAAGATCCGTCGAAAGAATGGTTTGGCATGGTTTCCCCTGAAGGTCCGCGGCCCTGCGGCCCCGCGGCCCTATTCCGTCGGGGATCAAGGCCTGCCTGCCTTTGGGTGCGCGACAGGCCTGAAAGTTCGAAGGACCCGGGCGCGATCCTAAAAGAAGTGCCGCAAACCGATCCCCATCACCGATTGAACATCGCCGGAGGCAGCCGACAGCGCATTGATCTGCGCATGGGCGAACGGCGAACCATCACCGGTGACGCGTTGATACACCCCCTGCGCATAGACGGTAGTGCGATGCGACAGCGCATATTCGGCCACCAGCCCGACCTGATTCCAATGTGGCGCGCTACCGTTCACCCTGGCCGCGGTGTACATATACGCCCCCTCGACGCTGAACGCGGGCGAAAAATGATAGACCGCATTGATCTCGACATTGTTGAAGCTCATCGAGGGCGCCCCGGTAAAGCTCGTGCTCTGATACTCGCTCGAAGGTTGCGACAAGGTCGTGCGTGTGAAGTTTGCATGCAGCTCCGCGTGCTGGAATGCATACGCGACGCCAATGCCGTAAATACGCTGCCCGTTCGCGGTGAAATTGGCATCGGCAACGTCGACCGCGCCCAGAGCGCCGGGTCCGTCGTCGCCCGGATGGCTGATCTGCTCATAGACGACCGCAGCGCTGAACGGGCCACCGTGATAGCGCGCGGCCGCTTCCCACACGCGGTTGTCGGCGAAACCCGAGCCGCTTCCCGAAGTCGATACGGCCTTGTTGCTGAATGCGTAGGTGGCGCCGAAGTCGAAGCCGGCCAGACTGATGCTCTCGTAACGCACCGCGTTGTTCAGCAGGAAGGAGTTCCACAAATTGTCGTTGTCGAACGGATGGGCGAAGAACGTTCCGCCCCAACTGCCCACCGCGGAAAATTCGCCGAGGTAAGGGACCATCGAATCGGACTGGCGACCAAGTTTAAGTGTGCCGAACCGGTCATTGGACAGGCCGACCCACGCGGCGTCGCCGAAGATCCGGCCGCTTGGCCACGCCGTGCCGTTGTTGCCTGAGAAGGTGGTGGACAGCATGAACAGCGCCTTGTTGCCGCCACCGAGATCTTCGGTGCCATGCAGTCCCCATTTCGTTGGCGCGGTCGTGCCGCTGACCATCTGGAAAGCGCGAGCGCCTGCCTGATTCGGGGTATAGACAATCCCCTGATCGATGATGCCGAATAACGTGATGCTATTGTCGCTGCCTGCGTGTGCGCCAAGCGCGACCGCGCTCAGCACGCAGCCGAACAGTGCGTGTTTTTTCATGGTGTGGTTCAGCGAGTAGAGGTCGAACGACATGCCGCGCGCGAGGCGTGTCTCGCGTGCCGGCAGGGGCGCGTCTGTTGGGTGCGGCGCTTACTTCGCGGCGGGCTCCGCGTCCAGGTATTGATGCGTGAGCCGGTCGATCGTGCCGTTCTGCTTGAGCTGGACGATCGCTGCGTCGAGCATCTGCAGCGTGTGTGCGTCGCCCTTGCGCACGCCGATCGAACTCCCCTCGCCCAGAATGATCGGATCCTGGATGCGCGGGCCCGCGATCTCGAACCGCGCGCCTTGCGGCTTGCCTAAAAAGCCCAGCCGGGCCGCCGCTCCAAGTACGAGTGTCCCGTCGAGGCGACCGTTGACAAGATCGGCGTACACGCTGTCCTGATCCGGATACACCAGAATGTTGACTTTGCGATTCGCCCAGTTCGCCTTGGCAAAGGCCTCCTCGACGGAACCTTGCAGCACGCCGATGCGCTTTCCGGCGAGCGTCGCAACGTTCGGCGCAAGATGACTTTCTTTGGCGGCGACGAGCCGGATGTCCGCGGGATAAAGCGGTTGCGTAAAGTCGACCACCGTGCGCCGCGACGCGGTAGGACCCATCGACGCATTGATTGCATCGAATTTTCGCGATTGCAGGCCTGCGATCAACCCATCGAAACTTCCTTCCACCCACTTGCATTGAAGATGGCTCGCCGCGCAAAGCGCATTGCCAATTTCGATGTCGAGGCCGGCAAGCTGGCCGCTGGGGAGTTTGTATTCGTACGGCGGGTAAGTCGGATCGGTCCCGAAGCGCAGTGTCCCGGCGCTGGCCACATTGGCGGTCATGGCAATGGCTGCAAGCGTCGCGGCCACGACGGGCGCGCGTAATGAACGAACTTTCATGGCGTTCTCCTCGATGTCGATGTGACTGGTTTTTTTTATTCAGGCCGACAGGCGTTCAAGCGTCAGCGTGACGAACAAACGGACGCCGAGCGGTAGCACGTCGTCGTTGAAATCGAATTCGGGGTGGTGGCAATTCACGCCGCCTTGTCCGAGCAACATGTAGGCGCCCGGACACCGCAGCAAGAATTCCGAGAAGTCTTCCGCGCCCGCCAACGGAGTGAACTCGCGATAGACCTGGCTTGCGCCGAACACCTCGACGGCCGCCGCCGCCGCTGCTTCAGCCTGCTCGCGGTGGTTCACCGTCGCCGGCGAGCTGCCGTAAAACTCCAGCGAGATGGAACACTCCGTGGCGAGCGCGACGCCGGCGCAGATCGTTTCGATGCGTGACTTCGCGAGCGATCGCTGCTTCTCGTCGAAGGTTCGCAGCGTGCCGGTCAACTCGGCGTGGCCCGGAATCACATTCGATGTCGTCCCGGCCTGAACGCTGCCGATGCTCAGCACCACCATCGAACCCGGATCGCTCGAACGGCTGACGACTGTTTGCAGCGCGCAGACCAGGTGCGCCGCCGCGACGATCGGATCCCGGGTTTTCTCCGGCGCCGCGCCGTGTCCGCCGACGCCGGTGATCGTCATCCGCATCTCGTCGCACGAAGCGAGCATCGCGCCGTCGCGCACGCCGAATGTGCCGGGCGGGAATTGCGGCGCGTTATGTATCGCGTAGATTTCGTCGAACGGGAAGCGCGTTTCGATACCGTCGGCAAGCATGGCATTGGCACCGTCGCCGGACTCTTCAGCGGGCTGAAACACCAGCACGATGGTGCCCGCGAAATCGCGGTGGGCGCTGAAGTGCCTGGCCGCGCCGAGCAGCATCGCCGTGTGGCCGTCGTGTCCGCAGCCATGGAATACGCCCTGCCGCAACGAGCGGTGGAACGGGCGCCCCTCCTCTTCCATCGGCAGCGCGTCCATGTCGGCGCGCAAGGCAATCCTGCGGCCTGCCCCGCGCTGCCCGTGGATCACCCCGACGACACCCGTGCGGCCAATACCGGTATGCGTTTCGATGTCCCACGCCCTGAGCTTCGCCGCGACAAGCTCACTGGTGCGCGCTTCCTCGAAAGCGATCTCCGGGTTGGCGTGGATGTCGCGCCGTAGCGCGACGAGTTCGTCCATGTCGGCGGCAAAGCGGGCCGACAGCGCTGGCGTGGGATGCGCTGTGACAGCGCCTCCGGGCGCTGGAAAATGATCGTTCACGGGGTGTCTCCTGACTCCGGTGGTCGGCATTGGGCTGCCGAACTGGCGTCAGTATTGGTCCCACGAACGACGCGCGCCATGCGCCCAGAAATAACTCAGGATTAACCTGGCGTTATGGCGACCGGGTGGCTGGGCGCAGGCACTCTCAAGTTTTCAAAGCTTCGTCAACGCCTCGGTAATCGCCAGAAACCGCCCGACGTCCCGCACGCTGTGGCAATGCAGCGGCGAAAGCCTCACCGCGCCCGTCAGCCCGAACGACTTCAGCATCCGGCCGGAATAAAGACTCGACGCGATCCGCTCATACACGATCACGCCGCGTTTCTCGTACTCGCGCACGGCATCGGTCGGATTCAGGTTGGCGAAGCCGATGCCGAGAATCAGATCGCGTTGCTCCATGTCGTCATGATCCCAGTAGACCTCGACCCCATCCATGTTCCTGAGGCCGCGCGCTTCTCCGTTGCCCGGTCCGTCGAGCAACGCGGCAAGCAGTGCGCGTTCGTGCGATTCGATACGCTGCATGCCCCGCACGAACAACTCGCGCGGATCGTCGGCGTCGCTGACATGGTGGCCGATCCACGTCACGTAGTCGACAATCTCGCTCACTACCGCGAACTGCGCGGGCGCCGGACTACCGAGTTGCCACGCGCCCTCTTCCTTCGCGTCGAGTTTGTGATGCGGCAAATCGGCCAGGCGCGGCGACAGCCACGAGATGCCCGAGCCGCGGCAGCCGAAAAACTTGTAGGGCGCAAAGTTGATGCCGTCCACCGGCGTTGCGCCGAGATCGACGACGCCATGCGGTACGTGCTGAACCGCATCCACGAGAATGAACAGATCGGGCTTGATGTCGCGCGCTCGCGCAACGATCTCCGCCATGTCGAATTTGGCGCCGGAAATATTGGACGCATACATCACGTTGAGCAGCACGGTGTCCGCGTCGATCAACGAGACGACCGCATCCACGTCCACGCCGCCCGTGCGCGGATTGCTGGGCGCGATGCGCAGCGCGCGGCCGGTGTGTTGCGCGTAGTACGTCATCGCGTCGAACGAAGACGGGTGCTCGAGAATCGACGTCACCGCGTTGGTGCCGGGAACGTTTTCCATGACGGCACGCACCATGTCGAACATTGCGCCCGACGCGGTCAGCGACGTATAAATGCTGCCGCCGCGCGCATTCAGAATCGTCCGGATATCCGCTTCGCCGCGCGCCTGAATGTCCTGAAGCTGCCGCGCGCGTGCGTGAATGCGCTCCGGGCAGTCGGGCAACGCGTCGATGCGCGCGAACGCGTCGACGGCTGCCTTCAGGCGCAACGAACCGCCGGCGTTATCGAAGAAGAGACGCTCGCGATCGTCGATGTCGCGGTCGACGTGATGAAAGCGTGCCCGGATGTCCTGCATCAAGGAATCGGGGAAAAACTCGCCTTGGCTACTGCTCATCGAAATGCTCCTGATCGTTCCACTGGAATGTATTGCTATCGGCGGCATGCGCTTATGCATCGAGCGACGCGAGGTAGGCCCGCGCCTTTTCCTCGTCGTATTGATGCTCCCACTTCGCGATGACGAGCGGCGCCAGCGCGTTGCCGACCACGTTCAATGCCGTGCGTCCCATGTCCATCACGCGATCCACGCCGGCGATGAAAGCGAGCCCTTCGAGCGGCAGACCCGCGCTCGCCAGCGTCGCAAGCAGAATCACGAACATGAAGCCCGGCACGCCGGCCGCGCCCTTGGACGTCACCACCATCGTCAAGGTAAGAAGCAGTTGTTCCTGCCAGCCGAGGTGAATACCGTAGAGCTGCGCGACGAACAGCGTGCCGATGCCGAGGTAGATCGACGCGCCGTCGAGATTGAACGTATAGCCGGTCGGCACCACGAAGGTCGTGATGCTCCTGGGCACGCCGAAGTCTTCCATCTTGCGCATCAGTTGCGGCAGCACCGTCGCGGAACTGCTGGTGGAGAACGCGATGATGAGTTCGTCCTTGATGACCCGCAGCAACGTGAAGATGCGAAAGCCGAACAGACGCGCGGTCGCGCCGAGCACGACGACCACGAAGAGTCCGATTGCCAGATAGGTGACCGCGACCAGTTTGAGCAGCGGCAGCAGCGAACCGAAACCGAAGCTCGCGACCGTCACCGCGATCAGCGCGCATACGCCGACCGGCGCATAGCGCATCACCATGTTGGTCACCTTGAACATCGCTTCGGCGACGCCCTTGAGCGTCGCGATCACCGGCTTGCGGAACTCTTCCGGCACCGATTGCAGGCCGAGCCCGAACAGCACCGAGAAGAAGATCACCGGCAATAGATCGCCCTTGGCCATCGACGCGAAAATGTTGTCGGGAATGATGCCGAGCAGAATGTTCGTGAAGCCGTGATGCCCCTGCAATTGCTGCGTACCCTGCTGATAGCGGGAAATGTCGACATGACCGAGTTGCGCCATGTCGGTGCCCACGCCAGGCTGCAGCACATTGCCCAGCACGAGACCCAGCACGATCGCGATCGTCGTGATCACCTCGAAATAGATCAGCGTCTTCAGACCGATCCGCCCGAACGACTTGCCGTCGCCGACGCCGGCAATCCCGACCACCATGCTCGTGAAAACGATCGGCACGACGATCATCCTGATCAGCTTGATGAAGACATCGCCGGCGGGCTGCAGCAGCCCGGAGACGGTCGCATCGCGCAGCGACGGAAAGCGGTTCAGAACAAGTCCCGTCGCGATGCCGACGACGAGGCCGATCAGTATCTGCCACGCGAGTCCGACGCGCGGCTTCGGCTGGCTGCGAGGTACGGCGGGGTGATCGACAGCGGTATCCATGCTTGCTTTCTCCTGTCCGGATGGGGGCGATCTAACCAACGAGCGAACGATAAGCAGCCGAAATAAGTAAAAAAAGCGATTTTTTGGTATGAGAAACTATCGCTTTATTTCATGTTGAAGGCCGCCGCGATGCTGGCGTTCAAACAGATGGAAGCGCTCTACTGGATCGTTCAGCTGGGTTCGTTCGACGCGGCGGCCAGCCGGCTCAACACGACCCAGTCGGCGGTATCGAAGCGGATTCAGGAACTCGAACGGGCCTTCGACCTGACGATATTCGACCGCGCCCACCGCAGCGCGCGGCTCACCGACAAGGGCGCCGATTTCTTCGGCTACGCGAAGGAACTGCTCGAACGGCGCGACCAGATCGTCGATCAGATCAGTTCGAAGGAAGCGTTGGTGCGGCAGGTGCGTATCGGCGTGACCGAACTCACCGCGCTGACGTGGCTGCCGAAACTCATCGCGGCGATCCAGGCCGAGTACCCGAAACTCGTGGTGGAACCGGAGGTCGATCTCAACGCTTCACTACGTGAACGGCTCGCCGCCGACACGATCGATCTCATCATCGTGCCGCGCATCAACAGCGCCGAGCCGTTCACGACCACCAAGGTCGGCGAGGTTGAAAACGCGTGGATGTGCGCGCCGGATATGGCGCCGAAGAAGGCCGTGGTACCGCTTGCCGATATCGCGCAGTTCCCGCTGATCCTGCAAGGCATGCGCTCCGGAACGGGCTTTCTCTATACGCGCTTTCTGCAGGAGCATGGCATCGGCATGCCGAAGCTGCTCGCCAGCAATAGTCTGATTGCGCAGATCGGTTTGACGCTGTCGGGGCTTGGCATCAGCTATCTGCCGCGAGCGTGCCTGAACCATATGGTCGAACGGGGCTCGCTCGATATCGTGCGTACGCGGCCGGCGCTGCCGCCGGTTTCGTACGTTGCCTTGCATCGCACGGAACAGTCGCACTCGCTCCATGCGGCGATCGCCCGGCTTGCGGCGCAACACTGCGACTTCAGTACGAACCTGATGGACTCGGGCGGTGCGCATTCGGTGTCCGCACCGGCATAGGCATTGCCGGTAACCGGCTTGACCCGCAGACGTCAAATAACGTAGCATTTTGATACGTTACTACGACGAGCGGTTCCCTCCCCCATGCACTCGCGCTTCGACCGGTTCAGAACCACGTCATTAGGCCAGCAGCTTGAGGCGCTGATCGATTCGCCTCACCGCTACATCGAATTCGCGGCGCTCTCCCGCGTCGGCGTGGCCGCGATCGCGGCGCTCGCGGACGAACTCGCGCACAAGTTTCCGGAGCTCGAACAGGACACGACGGCACGGCAATTTTGCGGCGCGATGGTCGCGGAGGTGATGCGATCGCATAGCCACGAGGTCGTGCAGGCGCGCGGGCGTGTAGGCGGGACGCTCTTCAGCTATGGCGCGGTATTCAGCCCGTATCCGCAGCGCCTGTCGTTTGACGAGGTGATCGACGCCCTCCTGCCGGCGCCTCGCACACTCTGCGCCATCGTCTCGCGTATTCCGGCGGCGGCGTGGCGCCGGCGGCCGCGGGGGACCGGCTTCGCGCTCGTGGAGCATGCGTGCCATCTGCGCGATCTCGACGCCGTGTTTGCCGGGAGAATCAAGTCGGTTCGCACGGCCACGCTGCCGATCATCGATTCCGTGGACGGCACCGCGCTCGCCGGCACGCTGAACTACCTCGATCAGGACCCGCTGGCTGCCGTCGAAGCGTTCCGGCATTCGAGGTCGCGTCTGTGCGCGTCGCTCAGAAGATTGCGGCCGGAACAGCTTGCGCGTTGCGGCCTGCGCGACGGTGTGCGGCGAATGACGCTCGAAGAACTCGTGCGCGAGTTGCTCGATCACGACCGGACGCACTGGCTGGAACTCGACGAGCTGGAAGACGAATTGAAAAACACCGAAACGCGTTCAACACCATGACCCACAACATGCAGGGCACTCCCCCGGTTATTTTTATTCACGGCTTCATCGGCACGTTCGAGCCGGTGCGATTCGAATCCGGGTACGCGTCGCCCGATCTGCTCGGCTATGGCGAGCATCGGTCCGTGCCCTTCGAACGGATTGCGTTGCCGGCGCAAGTCGAGCACCTTCGCGCGTTTATTGACCATCGTTTTGGCGCGGG
Source organism: Paraburkholderia sp. D15 (assembly GCF_029910215.1). Taxonomy (NCBI): domain Bacteria; kingdom Pseudomonadati; phylum Pseudomonadota; class Betaproteobacteria; order Burkholderiales; family Burkholderiaceae; genus Paraburkholderia; species Paraburkholderia sp. D15. Next base: position 2,213,840 of record NZ_CP110395.1, read on the forward strand.
GCCTGTCGATGTCGTCGGTCATTCGGTGGGCGGTGCGATCGCGATGTTGTTCGCTCACGCTTATCCGGAATACGTGCGCCGGATCGTGAACGTCGAGGGCAATTTCACGCTGGACGATGCGTTCTGGTCGGCTTCAGTGGGACGCATGACGCCGGGTGAAGCGTCCGCCATGCTCGACGGATTTCGCGCGGATCCGCTGGCGTGGTTGAGCGGCGGCGTCGCGGCCCCCGCGCCCGAGCTGCGCGAAACCGCGGCCCGCTGGCTCGATCATCAGCCGGCTACGACATTGCGCGCGATGGGACGATCGGTCGTCGCGACGACGGGCGACGCGGGTTATCCCGCTGCGCTCGCGGCCGTGTTTCAGCGCCATCCCGTGCATCTGATTTCCGGCGCGCTGTCGCTGGACGGCTGGCATGTGCCGGATTGGGCACTGGAACAATGCGCGAGCCATCAGACACTCGAAGGCTGCGGTCATCTGATGATGCTGGACAATCCCGTGGCGTTTTCGGCGGCCATCCGGCGGTGCCTGGACTTTTAAAAAAACGTAAATCGCCGTCCGGCGCGGGAGAGAACCGGCAAAAAAATCGGGGAATATCGCTATTCCCCGACCGATTCACCTGATCCTGATTGATTGACAGCGCGCTTCGCGCTGAATTCGAGCTTACTTCTCGAACGAGCAATCCACGTTGAGAATACCGCCATACGACTGGTCGGTGAAAATCGATCCGGTCGTGGTCAACGGGTTATCGACGATCATCGATTTCGGACGGCCCTTGCCATTGAAGTTGACCACGCGGGCAATCACGGTGGCGTAATCGCCATTGCGCAAAGCACCGAATCGCGCGAATTGATTCGGCGCAGTACGGCACATAATCTGAACCCGGGTCTGCACCATCGGCCCAATACCCAACAGCCCCGCATGCACTTCCGTGATATACGGAATGCTGAAAGACTTGGTGGCGCTGGCAATCTGCATATCGCCAAACAGCGACATACCGTCCGTGGGTCGCGACACGCGTCCGTCGATTCGATAAACCTTGCCGGCGTATTTCATCGTCACGTCGGTGGCATCGTTTTTATCGTGCAGATCCTGCGTGACCTGCTTCACCAGATCCAGCGCCTTGATGTCGATAATCTGGCCGGTGCCCAGTTTGTTTTGCGTGGCCGCCGCGACGCTCGCGCCCGCCGCATCCATGGTCACCTTGGCGATGACGTTACACATGCGGTCGCGCATCACGGCGGGGTCGACGATCTGGTCGCGCATGAGTTGCGCGATCAGCGTCAGGCGGCCCGAGCCCTTCATCGCACCGGCGATCATCGGATAATCATGTCCACCAGCCGGATCTTTAACGATCAGGGTGACTTTGCCGAAAGTATTATCGACCTGATCCGAGCCGACCTGCATGCCCTGATCCATGGCGATTTTCTCGACCTGGCCAATTGCGCTGCGGACATCCAGATTCTGGAATTTAACGAAAGTCGTGACCGTTGCGCCATTACGCGGATCGCCAGTGGTCGTGAAGTTGCGTCCGCATTCCGTGGACGCATACGAGGGCGGCGGCGCAGACGATGCCGAAGATGAGGAAGACGCCGAAGATGACGGAGACATATCGGCGCAGGCGGACAGCAGGCTGACGAACGCCAGCGATGCAATCAAAAAGAGCTTGGTTTTCATGGGAGTCGAGTGACGAATTTTTATCAATGCGGCACACAACGATCCGCCGCGCATTGTTAAATCGTTTTATGACGATGGGTTTTTAAAACTAGCGCACGATACCACAAGACAATCGGCGTTTGTATCGGGAGACAGGCGTGCGCGGAATAGCTTTCGTCAAGCTTGCGAATGCCGGTTTTACGGGGCGGTAAAGATTGCGGAATGCAATCCGGGGAAATCGGCAATTGTTAAATGCGGACCATTCGTACTGGTTTTAAAGCGGCCCGCATGAATTGCGCGTTACGGTATTTAAAGGCTTTTTCAACACGGCCTATTGATGGCCATGCAAAGACGTTGCGGACCGGCGTGCCTGTTCGTCGATCGACGGGTTCATGGATCGACGCTCGGCACGACGGGTTGAATGACGGAGCAAGGCGAAGCGCTCACCGGCCTCGCCGGAACGCCTCCGCCGCATGCCGCTCCGGCAACTGATCTGCTTCGCCGAACAGCTTGCGCCGCAGCGTCCCCTCCGCATACGCGGTCTTGTACAGTCCACGATTCTGCAATTCCGGCACCACCAGGTCGATGAAGTCCTCGTAACTTTCAGGCACCACGGTACGGCTCAGATTGAATCCATCGACACCTGTCTCCTCGACCCAGCCCTGCAGTTCATCCGCCACCTGCGCCGCGCTGCCGACGATCGCTGGATAACGGCCGCCCATCTCGAACATGTCCAGCAGCTTGCGGCGGGTCCAGCCGTGCTGTTTCGCGGTGCGGGTGGCCGATTCGATCGCGTTGCCCGGCTGGTAGTCCACCGGCTCGTCGAGGTCGTACTGCGCGTAGTCGATACCCGTGCTCGCCGCGAAATGCGCCAGCCCCGCTTCGCGGCTCGTGTACCGCAGATAGTCCGCGTATTTCTCGCGGGCTTCCCGCTCGGTGGCGCCGACCACCACCGCCGCGCCGGTAAAGACCTTCACGTCGTCCGGCCGGCGGCCGGCCTGCACCAGTTGCTCGCGCAACGTTCGCACGGTCTCGCGCGCGGCCTGGCGGTTCGGCGGCGAGATGAACACGCACTCGGCATGGCGCGCGGCGAAGCGCTGGCCACGCCCGGAACTGCCGGCCTGAAACAGTACCGGCGTGCGTTGCGGCGACGGCTCCGCGAGGTGATAACCGTCGACGTTGTAATAACGCCCCGCATGCTGCACGCGATGCACCTTCGACGGGTCCGCGTACACGCGCGCGGCCTTGTCGCGCCGCACCGCGCCCTGCTCCCAGCTGCCTTCCCACAGCTTGTACAGCACCTCCAGATATTCATCCGCGCGCTCGTAGCGCTCGTCGTGCGGCAATTGCTCGCTGAGGCCCATCGCGCGCGCCGCGCTGTCCAGATAACCGGTGACGATGTTCCAGCCCACCCGCCCCTGCGTCAGATGATCCAGCGTCGAAAAACGCCGCGCCAGCAGATACGGTTGCTCGTAGGTCAGATTGACGGTGACGCCGAAACCAAGATGCTGGGTGACGGCGGCCATTGCCGGGACCAGCAGCGTGGGATCGTTGACCGGCAACTGGATCGATTCGCGCAGCGTGGTGTCCACGTTGCGCTGATAGACGTCGTAGACGCCGACGATGTCCGCGAGAAACAGCCCGTCGAACAGCCCCCGTTCCAGCGTGCGAGCGAGGTCGGTCCAGTACGGCAACAGCCGGTAATCGCTCGACGTATCGCGCGGATGCGTCCATAGCCCATGATTGATGTGACCCACGCAATTCATGTTGAACGCGTTGAGCAGAATCTGTTTGCTGGCCATCACAAGGCTCCGTGCCGCGGCGGCAGTGTGTCGTTGAGGGTGTAGTTGCCCACGGCGTGATACTTCCAGCGCACCGGGTCGTGCAGCGTATGCGTGCGCGCATTGCGCCAGAAGCGGTCGAGGCCGAGACCGTCGAGCGTCGCGGCGGTGCCGGCGAGTTCGAAGAGCCGCGAGCCGGCGTCGAGCGACACGGTGGTGGTCAACGCGCGCGCTTCGGCCACCGCGATCGATGCCTGCGCCACCGAGCGCTCGTCGGGCCGCGCCTGAGCGGCATCGACAAAGCGTCCCGCGCGGCGCAGCAGGGCCTCGGCCGCGCGCAGCCGCGCCGCAAGGTCGCCGAACTGAACGATGGTCAACGGATCGTCGGCGGCGCGCTCGACCTTCGCGTCGATCCAGGGTCGCGAGCGCTCGCGCACGAAGGTGAGCGCGGCGTCGAACGCGCCGCGCGCCTGGCCCAGGTCGATCGCCGCGTGGATGATCTGCGCGAGCGGGCCGATCGTCGTCGGCCGTTCGAACGACACCTGAAACGGCACCACCCATTCGGGCTCGACGCGCACGTGTTCGAACTGCACCGAGCCGCTGCCGGTCACGCGCTGGCCGAAGCCGTCCCAGTCGTCGGTGATCGTGACGCCGGGCGTGTCGCGCGGCACGAACGCGAGATAGGTGATCTCGCGACCGGCCTCTTCCGCGACGACGAGCGTCGGAATCCAATGGGCGTACAGCGCGCCGGTGCAATAGAACTTGCGGCCATCGATATGCCAGCCCGCCGCCGCGCGCGTGAGCCGCGTGCGGCGCTTGAAATCCTTGTGGCCGATTTCCGCGAGCGCATTGCCGAAACGTTCGCCGGCCAGCACGCGGCCGTAGAAAAAGCGCTGCTGCTCGACGCTGCCGCCCACGCGCAGCACTTCGAGCGCGTAGAAATGATTCTGCGGAATCTGGCCGAGCGAGCCGTCGGCGGCGGCGATGGTCGCGGTGACTTCGGCGAGCGTGCCGTTGCGCACGCCCGCGCCACCGAATTCGCGCGGCACGGTGATGCCCCATAGCCCGCTCGCGACGAATGCGTCCAGTTCGGCCCACGGCAGACGTCGTTCGCGATCGCGCAATGCGGCCTCGGTGGCGAACGCGTTGGCGAGACGACGGGCGGCGAGCAACGCGTGAGCGTCGTCGGCGATCAACTCGGGCACGGCGGTTGGCGATTCGTGGTGCGCAGCGGGACTCGCCGCGATCGAAGGCAGGCTGTCGAGCAGCGCGGAGGAAAGATCAATCGCCATGGTTCAGTTCCACGAGTGACGCGCCGGAAGCACGTGATTCAGATGATAGTTGCCGAGCAGATGCAGTTTCCAGCGCACCGGGTCGTGCAGCGTGTGCGTGCGGGCGTTGCGCCAGTGACGATCGAGGTTGTGCGCGGCGCGCGTCGACGAGGAACCGGCCAGCTCGAACAGTTTTTCGCTGGCTTCGAGCGCGATGCGCGTGGTCAACACCTTCGCCTCGGCCACCGCGACCGACGCGCGGGCGCTGGCCTCGGCATCGAGCGGCGCGGCCGCGAGTTCGTCGAGCGTGTGGCCGGTTTCGATCAGCACTTCATGCGCGGCGTGCAGATCGATCTGCAGACGGCCGACGTCGGCAATGATGTAGGGATCGTCGGTGGCGCGCTCCAGCCCGGAGTCCACCCACGGGCGCGCGCGTTCGCGCACGTAGGCAAGCGCATCGGCCACGGCGGCCTGCGCGATGCCTTGATCGATCGCCGCCTGAATCAGTTGCGACGTCGGGCCGTAGAGACCTGGGCGGTCGGCCAGTTGCCAGATCGGCAAGACGTCGTCGGCATCGATGGGAACGTTGTCGAACACCACGCTGCCGCTCGCGGTGGTGCGCTGGCCGAACGAATGCCAGTCGTCGATCACGCTGAGGCCAGGCGCGTCGCGCGGCACCCAGACCTGCACGGCGCGGCCTTCGTCGTCGGTGGCGCGCGCCGGCACGCGGTGCGCGAACAAGGCGCCGGTCGAATAGAAGCGTTGGCCGTCGAGACGCAGACCGTCGGGCGTCGAACGCAGCCGCGTGCTGCCTTGCAGGACCGTGGCCGCGGCGGCCGAGCGGCGTTCGGGGCCGGCATTGCCGAGACGCTGGCCCGCCAGCACTTCGCCGTAGAGCCGCGCTTTCTGCGCCGGCGTGCCGATCTCGCGCAGCACGCCGAGCACGCCGAAATGGTTTTGTGGAATCTGGCCGAGCGCGGGATCGGCCGCGCAAAGGTTCACGAACACGTCGGCGAGCGTCGCGAACGATACGTCGGCGCCGCCGTATTCGCGCGGCACGGTGATCGCGCCGAGGCCGCTGTTCGACCAGAGATCGAGTTCGGCCCAGGGCAGGCGCCGTTCGCGGTCGCGCACGGCGGCGTCTTCCGCGAAAATCGCGGCGAGTTCAAGGGAGGCGGCGAGCGCGGCGGCATCGTCCGCGATTCTCGCCACGCGAGCGGGATCGGGACGTGCCGCGACGCGCGGCGCGGTAGTGTCGAGTTCGGGATTGGACATGATGGTTCTTGCGGATCGTGGAGACCTGGCCAGCGGCGCGCTTGCCGGCGTGTCGCCGACTCGCGACGGCGCAGCCGGCGCAGCGAACCAGCGAAGCGGCGCGCCACGCGAGACCACCTAAGGCCACATCAGGGCACACCAGGCCATGCGGCAGGCGCACCGCCGTGAACAGGTCAATCGGCTATTGAACCAGCAGGCGAAGTCCACGCCTACCATCGAATTGGAACTTGCTTATGACGCGCTTCGATTTGCGGCCCGCATCGCGTGGCGGACAGACGTCAACACGCGAGCGGGATGCGTCGAACTTCTACCTCAACGACGCGCCAGCATCGCCAGCGACCGATGCACGTCGAGTTGCCGGTCGTAGCCCGCGAGCGTACCGTCGATGCGGCGCGTAAGCGGCGGCGTGGCGACGGTGGTGATATCGGCGAGCACCTGGGTCGCCGGAATCGGCTTCGCGCCGGCGAGGCAATAGCCGGTATCGCGCCGTGCATTGATGCACGAACGCACCTTGCCGCTCGCGATCAAGGTAGCGAGCGCGGCGTCGATCGCGGTTTCGGACACGCCGAACAGACGGGCAAACGTGCCCGCCGTGTAGACGCGGTTGTGGCGCATTTTCAGCATCAGGCTATCGATCAGTGGATCCATGCTCGCAGAACTCGAAGAGAAGTTCCCGCCAAGGTTAGCGGCTGCGGCGCGAAACGCGAACCAAGCAAATCAGGGTTAGATATGCGGCCATTCGCGATAACAAAGCCACGCTACAGCAGCCCCGCGTAATGCAACGCGACGAACAACGCGGCGCCGCCGGCGATCAGCAGGATCGCGTTGATCCGCGTGTACATCACCAGCGCGGTTGCGCCCGCCGCCGTGGCCCACGCGAACCAGCCGCCGTCGAGTTCCTTGATCAGCACGTAGACGGCGGCGAGAATCAAGCCCGCGGCGACCGGCCGCAAACCGGCCTGCAAGGCATTCAGCGAACGCGCACCTTCGTGCCGCTTCCACAGATGCACCACGCCGACCATCAGGAACGCGGTGGGTCCGAACAGCGCGAGCGTCGCGATCAACGCGCCGGCGAAACCGCCCACCTGCCAGCCGATCAAGGTCGCGAGCAGCGAAGCCGGGCCCGGTGCGAGCCGCGCGATCGCGAAGTCGCTGAGGAACTGCGCGTGCGTCATCCAGTGATGCACGTCGACCACCTGCCGCTGCACTTCGGCGATGATGCCCTGCCCGCCGCCGACCGTGACGATCGAAAGCGGCGCGAAGACGGTGAAGAGTGCGATGAGCGATCTGGACACGAAAGAGTCTCGCCGGAATGGGTGAAGGGGCGAAGCCGGAAACCGCGTTAACGCGGAGGCGCCGTGCGAACATATTCGTAGCCGACGCTGATGGCCCCCGCGATCAGCACGGTCCACACCAGCGACACACGAAACAGCGCAGCGGCCGCGAAGGTCGCGACGAACACGAGATACGGAAAAAACCGCCGCGGCAAACGCCGCGCGGCGGTGATCGCCATGCTGAGCGACAGACCGATCGCGGCGGCCGCCGCGCCCGCGAGCGCGACGCGCGTGAGCGGCAGATAGGCGATCGCCGCGAAGAACACGCCGAGCAGCACGATCGTCACGGCCGGCGGAAACACGATCCCGCAAAAGCCCGCGACCGCGCCGCGCCAGCCGAGCAGCCGGTAGCCGATCCAGATCGCGAGGTTCTTCACGTTGACGCCCGGCAACGCCTGCGACAACGCGAGACCGTCGAGAAAGTCTTCTTCGCTGATCCAGCGACGCTCCTGCACGAACTCGCGCATGAACCAGCCGCTCAGGCCGCCGCCGAAACTCGTCAAGCCGATGCGGGAAAAAATCAGGAACAGCCCGAGCGTGCTGACCTCGCCGGGCGCCGGCGCATAGCGCGATTCGGCTGCGGCCTGGGCATCCACGTCGGCATGCGCGCGTGGCGCGGCGGGTTCGTCCGCCGGCTGCCTGTCGGTCCCTTTGACCAAGGTCTTCTCCTCACGCGTTCTGGCAAACACGTTCTGCAAGGCGAGTGAAAGTTGTGCGCCCTTGCCTCCCGGCGGCGCCTGAAGAATGATAGCCGTAACGACATGTGGATCGGCAAGCGGAAAGCGGATTTAGGCGCGGGGTTGGCCGGGCCGTTAAAATCGCGGGCATGGAGATTCATCGACGGATCATCGCCGTTGAATCGCGCGAACGCGCTGCGTCGAGCGTCAATCCTGTTCATTCATCTGGAGATCGAAGTCTTGCGTGTAGGCCGCCCCGTCAAAGCCCTGCCCCAACCCGTCTGCGACTATTGCGGCGCGCGCGCCGTGCTGGTGCGCGGCGGCGACGAGCATTATCCGTATCGCGACGATCACGGGCCGCTGTGGCTCTGCACCGCGTGCGAGGCGTGGATCGGCATTCACGCGCGCAGCACGCGCAACGTGCCGGTGGGCCGGCTCGCCGACGCCGCGTTGCGTGACGCCAAGAGCCGTCTGCACGACGTGCTCGAACCGCTCGTCGCGGGCAAGGTCCGGCGCGACCGCGTGAATCCGTTCGAAGCGCGGGCGCGGGCGATCCGCTGGGTCGCCGAGGAACTCGGCTTCGATCCGTTACCCGCGTCGATTCATCATCTGTCGCTCGAACAGTGCGAGCAGTCGATCGCGCATGTCGAGGCGTTCATCGCGCAGCGCCGCCCGACGGCGCCGGATGAGCGGTGAGGCGTTCGCTCCGGTCTTCCCGCATGACCCGCCGCCCGGTCCGCGTGACGAGCACCAGCACGATCGCCAGTAGCCCGGTGCCGAACAGATAGCTCGGCGGAATGAAACGCGCGTCGGTAAACCGCGCGACCAGCGAAATATAAAACGGCGCGAGCCCGCCGAACAGCATCACCGACGTGTTGTACGAGACCGCCACGCCGGTCGAGCGTCCCTGCACGGTGAAGATTTTCACCAGCATCCCCGGATGCGCGGCGCCTTGCAGCGTGAGAAACAGAATCCCCACGATCCGCACGATCATCAGGCTTCGCTCGCTGGGCTCGGCGAGCAGATACGCAAACAGCGGGAACACGCAGATCAGCCAGCCCGCGATGAAAAAGAAGAACAGCCGGTACGCGCCGATCCGGTCCGCCAGCAGGCCGAACGGCGGCGACAGCACGCACATCAGGATGCTGGTGATGAACACCCCTTGCAGCGACGAACTCAACGACAGATGCAACTGGAGTTGCGCGTAAGTCGGCAGATACGCGTTCCACACGTAATTCAACGAGGTGCCCGCGATCATCACGCCCATCGCGCACACCACCGCGTCGCCGTTTTCGCGGATGAACGCGCGCAGCCGCTCGAACATCGGCGCACGCGCGGCCGGACGCGCCTGCATGCGGTGAAACTCGTCCGACTCGCCGATGTGGTGACGCAGGTAGAAACCGATCGGCCCGACCAGCGCGCCGATCAGGAACGGCACGCGCCAGCCCCACGCCATCAGGTCGCCGTGCGACAGATGTTTCGACAGCAGAAAGCTGCACCCCGACGACAGCATCGCCGCGACGCCGAGCGACAGCATGTTGAAGCTGCCGTAGAACATCTTGCGTCCGGGCGGCGCGACCTCGTAGATCGTCACCGACGACAGCGCGAACTGCGCGCCCACCGCGAAGCCCTGCACCAGCCGGCCGACCACCACCAGCAGCGGCGCCAGCACGCCGAGCGTCGCGAAGCCCGGCGTCAGCGCGAGGATCAGCGAGCCCACCGACATCAGCACCATGATCCACGACAGCACCTTCACGCGTCCGACGCGGTCGGCGGCGAGCCCCATCACCACGCCGCCGATCGGGCGAACCAGGAAGCCGACCGCGAAGGTCGCGAACGTCAGTAGCAAGGCCCCGCTGCGATCGACGGCGGGAAAGAACACCCGCGCGATCATGCTCGAAAAATACGAGTACACCATGAAGTCGAACCACTCGAACGTGCCGCCTATCACGGTCGTGACGATGGTCTTCCAGAGCTTCGACGGGTCGCCGGCTGTCAGATCGCCAGCCGCCGGAACGCCGGCCGCCGGGTCGCCGGCCGCCAGATCGCGTGGGGTGTGCATGGGGTTATCCTCCCGCGCGCAATGTGCGCCGCGTACGGAGCGCCTGTGCGAAGAAATCCTGAACCACGTCGACGACCTGCATGCCGTTGTGGGCGATGTTGGGCAACTCGTCGAAGCGCACGCGGACACCGGCCGCTTCGAACGACGTCTTCAGCGTGCGTAGCCGTTCGGGACGCGTCCTGCCCGCGTCGTTGATACCGGGCAGGTACATCGCGCTGTCTTCGGGCACGGTGATTTCCCAGGTCTCCAGATCCGCGCGGCCGACGATCATCTGCACCGGCACCTGCTGCAGCGCGGCCAGATCGAACGGCTTGCCGAAGTGCCGCTCGAAACCGCCGAGCCCAAGCCACCAGCCCTTCGAATGATCGAGCACGGTGACATTGCCCGGCGCACCGATCGACGCCGCCCAGAGCCGCTCCGGATGCGCGTACGCGAAACGGTTCACGTATTGCCCGCCGCCCGAGTAGCCGAACAGCGCGAAGCGGTCGAAGCGCTTGCCGTAACGCTCGCCCACTTCCGCGACCATGTCGAGCAGCACCTTGTCGTAACGGATATCGCCGTCGATCAACCGCTTGAAGCCGTTGCGATCGCCGTCGCCGCGCACGCCCACCGGGAACAGCGGGCACAGCACGATGCAGCGGTTCCAGCGGCCGAACGGCGCGAAGGCATCGCGGTACTGCGTGAACTGGCGGCCGGTGCCGTGCATCACGACGACCAGTTCCACGTCGTTGCCTGGCGTGAGCACTTCGGGCGGCACGTACAGCACATACGGAAAGCGCGGGTCGTGGCGGCTCGCGTAGACCGTGGTCGACCCCAGGTCGTAGAGCGCCTGGGCTTGTTGCTGACCGGTTGCGGGTGACGTTGGGGTGTCGAACATCGGCGGGTCCTGGGTGAGGGATTCGATCATCGGTGACGGGTCATCGCGCCGCGTGGTCCACGTCCACGAGCGGCTCGTGATGCAGGCTGTAGCGCGTGAACACGCGGTTGAGCGCGGGCATCGGCGCGACGTCCATTTCGCCGGCGGCCGGTTGCATGACGATCATCGCGACCGTGGCCGTCATCGTGTGACGCGTGCCCGGACGCGGCGGGCGGCAGACCGAGAACGGCGTGGCGAACGAGTCGAACAGCGCGGCCTTGACGGCGTCGCGGTCGAGCATCGGCGTGGCGTTCAGCAGCTGGCGCACGCGCCAGTCGCGGTAATAGCTGTCGGGCGAGTTCTCGGCGCCGGTGTCGAGCAGCTTGGTGCGCGCGACCGGGCTGACCCAGTGATTCGCGTGCACGATCAGCTGATCGTCGCCGGGATAGATCGGAAACGCCTCGTTCGGCGCGCATTCGAAGTCGATGCCGAAGCCTTCGGCCATGCCGAGCATGATGTTGTTCGAGCAGGACTTCGGCGTGGTGGCGATCACCCGCAGCGCGTTGGCGAACACCGCTTCCTCCAGCACGCGGCGGCGCAGCAGCGACAGCGGCACGCCCATCTGCATGTAGTCGCGCTCGCACTCCAGGTAGTTCGCGGTGATCGACACACCCGTCGCGTTCAGGCCGCTGCGCGCGAGACCGCCGGCTTCGACGAAGGTCAGATAGTCGGGACCGTCTTCGTTGCGAACCCGCAGCACGATGCCGGTGTCCGCGCAATCCGCCTTCCAGTCCCAGTTCTGCGCATGGATCAGCTGGCCGTTCGACGAGCGCGACGGCAACACCAGCACGCCGGTGCAGCCGTCCTCGTCGTCGGCCTGCAGGGCCATCTCGGCGCGCGCCTTGGCCAGCACCTCGGTGCGGGCGTTGATCATCACGATGTCTTCGAACGGCACGTCCGCGCCTTCGGCGATGCCGCGCATCTCGTCCAGATAGGCCGCCTGGAAGTCGCCGATCACCTGTTCGAGCGAGCGGATCAGCGCCGTTTGCGACGCCTCGCTGTAGCCGAGATTGCGCAGCGTCTGACCGTAGCGCGCCGCGCTCAGGCGCACCCGCGACGCGACCGCGCGGCCGTATTGCACACCGCGCTCGTACGGCTTGCCGGCGACGCTGACGAAAGGAAATTGCTGGATTTGCGACATGGTGGGACTCCTCGCCCTGGCTGCCGCCGACGACGCCGGAACAGGCCTGTCCGGCCTCGGGATGTCATCGGCTCGATTTGTGACAGAACCATTTTCATGAGCCGAAAACAAAATAAAAAGCGTTATTTTTTTTATAGAATGGAAAGAAAAAGTTTCGTTTCGATCCAGGACATGAGCGGCGATCCATCCCGTCGCTCCCAACATGACTCAATGGAGATCGGCCTAAAAGCCGCTTATAAGATGCCCATAAGCCGAAAAACAATCCTAAATGCCTCTTTTAAGAGGCAACGTGACTAAACCGGAGCGTGCGATGAACAAGGAGACCCCCGCATGAGCGAAATCCGTATGCTGCGGACGTTTCTCGCAATCGAGAAACACGGCACGATGGCCGCCGCCGCCGATCGCATGGCGCTTACGCACGCGGCGGTCGGCGCGCAGATGCGCACGCTGGAGCGCGTGTGCCGCCGGCAGTTGTTCGACCGCAGCGGACGCAGCATCCAGTTGAACGACGCGGGCCGCTCGATCATCGAACAGGCGCGCGCGGTGGTGGCCGCTTACGATTCGCTGCTGCGCGGCGTGGCCGACGAAACGCGCATCGAAGGCTCGATCACGATCGGCTCGACCGTTTCGTCGATGGGTTTTCTCGCGGCCAACGTGATCCGTCTGAAGGCGACCTATCCGGGGCTGAACGTGCGGCTCGCGCATGGCGACAGCGTCGAGCTGGAGCGCAAGGTGCGCGCGGGCGAGATCGACGCGGCGGTGATCGTCAGCGAACCGCGCGCGACCACGCTGCCCGAGTCGTGGGAGCGGCTTTACGACGAGCCGCTGGTGCTGCTCGTGAATCCGGCGGCCGCGCCCGTCGATGTGCCGCTGAACGCGCTGCTCAAGCGCAATCCGTTCATCGGTTTCGAGGCGGCGTCGCTGACCGGGCGGCACGTGGCGAGCGTGCTACGGCGTCTGCGGGTCGAGGTCACGCCGATTCTGGAAATGAACTCGATCGCCGCGATCGCCGATCTGGTGCGGCAGAACGTGGGGCTGTCGATCGTGCCGCGTCTGCGGCACGCGGCATGGGACGACGATCCGTTGCTGTCGGTAAGGCCGATTCCGGGCGCCGCGTGGCGCCGGCATATCGGCTGGTACGAGTTCGGGCGGCAGCCGCTGGCTACCGCGATCGTCAAGAATCAGCTGCTGGCCGCGCTGGCCGATTGATGGCTGATGAACCACCAGCGCGGACGCCACGCTTCAAACCGTGCGCCACTTCGCGTCCGCCACCACCAGCTTTTTCGGAATCAGCTTCAACTCGCTGAACGTGTCGGCGATCTTCTGCTGATAGTCGAAGGTGGCGGCATCCACGGATTGCACGCCGTAGCTGGTGCGTTTCAACGCGACTTCGAGCGTCGGCGCGTCGAGCCCGACGAGCGGCGACAACTGACTCGCCACCTCGGGAATATGATCGCGGCTCCAGCGGTCCACCTGATCGAGTTCGGCCAGCAATTCATGCAGCAATTGCGGCTGCGCGTCGGCGAACTTGCGCGCGGCGACGTAGTACTGCGTGTTGTTCACGAGCCCTTCGCCGTTGACGATCACCCGCGCGTTGGCCTGGCGCTCCACGGCCGCGAGGTACGGGTCCCAGATCACCCATGCGTCAATGCTGTTCTGCACGAACGCGGCGCGCGCATCGGCGGGCGTCAGATACACCGGTTGAATGTCGGTGTACGACAGCCCCGCATGCTGCAAGGCCTTCACCAGCAGATAGTGCACGTTCGAGCCGCGATTCAGCGCGACCTTCTTGCCGCGCAGATCGGCGACCGAACGGATCGGCGAATTCTGCGGCACGACGATCGCCTCGCCCTTCGGCGCGGGCGGTTCGTTACCGATATAGACGAAATCGACGCCGGCCGCCTGCGCGAAAATCGGCGGCGTTTCGCCGACCGTGCCGACATCGACCGCGCCGGCGTTCAAGCCTTCGAGCAGTTGCGGGCCGGCCGGAAATTCGAGCCATTGCACGGTCGCGCCCTGCGCGGCGAGGCGCTTCTCCAGCGTGCCGCGCGCCTTGAGTACCACGAAATTGCCGTATTTCTGGAAGCCGATGCGCAGCGTCTTGCCCTTGGCCGGCGTCTGCGCCCAGGCGCCTGGCGATTGCAGCAGCGTGCCGGCGGCAAACGTCGTGACGCTGGCGGCGGCGATTTTCAGCAGGGTGCGTCGGCGCGGATCGGCCGGATCGATGAACGACGGGGTATCGGAAGAGTCGCGGGATGTCATACGCGTGGCGGATAAAAAGGTTGAATGGCCAGAAGCCCGATTGTGAAAATCAGCGGGACCCCAGCGGGAAATCGGCGGAAAACTGAAGGGAAATCAGCGAGACGGGCGGCGCCCGGCAACCAGGCAAAGCTCATAGGGTGACGACCCTGGCCGGATGCGCGGCGCCCCGTGTCGACGCGGTGAATTCGCGCACCACGGCGGAGCCCGCGCCTTCGTTGCGCGACACGGCCTGCGTCACGTGCGAGCCGGGCGCCACATCCTGCGTGAGCCACACGTTGCCGCCGATCACCGAGCCGCGTCCGAGCGTGACGCGGCCGAGGATCGTCGCGCCCGCATAGATGACCACGTCGTCCTCGACGATCGGATGGCGCGCGTGGCCCTTTTCCAGATGCCCTTGCCCGTCGCGCGGAAAACGCTTCGCGCCGAGTGTGACGGCCTGGTAGACGCGCACGCGTTCGCCGATCACGGCGGTTTCGCCGATCACCACGCCCGTGCCGTGATCGATGAAAAAGCCCGCGCCGATTTTCGCGCCGGGATGGATGTCGATGCCGGTCTGCGCATGCGCGTGCTCGGCGACGATGCGCGCGAGCAGCGGCAGACCGAGCCCATATAGTTCATGCGCGAGACGATGGTGAATCATCGCCAGCACGCCGGGATAGCACAGCAGCACCTCGTCGACGCTGCCGGCGGCCGGATCGCCGTGATACGCGGCGAGCACGTCGCTGTCGAGCAGACTGCGGATGGCCGGCAGGCGCGCCGCGAAAGCGCGCACCGCGATACCGGCC
The DNA here is from genome assembly GCF_029910215.1 of Paraburkholderia sp. D15. Lineage (NCBI taxonomy): Bacteria > Pseudomonadati > Pseudomonadota > Betaproteobacteria > Burkholderiales > Burkholderiaceae > Paraburkholderia > Paraburkholderia sp. D15. The sequence goes on from NZ_CP110395.1 coordinate 2,228,998, forward strand.
TGCGCCTCGATCACCGCGGCCGGCGGCGGCTCATGACGATGGCGATAGTGCAACTCCAGGCGCGCCTGACTCAGCAGCCCGTGCAGCGCGGCGTCGAGCGCGTGCCCGACGTAGAAATTCTCGCTTTCCTGACGCAGGTCGGGCGGCCCGAGCCGCATCGGAAACAGCACGCCTTTCAGCGTGGCGATGATCTCCGCGAGCGCCTCGCGCCCCGGCAGATCGCGTCCGCCCGGTTCGAGCGAGCGTCGCTGCGTTTCGCGCCATTGCTGACGCACGGTCTGCAAGGCCAGCACGATTTCGTCGACATCAAACACAGCCACGGCGATGACTCCCTGTAGAGCGCAACGTGGATCGATGGGAATAGATCGATGAGTCGCGAGGCCGCCGCATCGAATCTTTTCAGCACTATGCGCGAGAGCCGGCCGCGCCCGAACCAATTTTTTGTGATTTCTAAAGAAGCATCGGTTTGTTCGCTGGTGCGAGTGAGCAACGGGTAGGCCGCGGCCAGGACAACGAACATCGATGCGGGGTGCGTACCTGGCCCGCGCCGAGATATTCATATGGCGTTTCGTTGTTTGTTGATCCGCATCGCCATGCTTATGTTTACGCGTTGCCACGACCCTTCTCCGACCAGCATGACGACACTGCCGCAACCGCACCTCGATGTGCATTTCAACGCGCATGCCACCTCGTCCGGCACACGCCTCGCCTCTGACGAAATCGCCGACGATGCCGTCGACGAAAAAACCGATGCCGCCCTGCTCGCCCGATTCGCCGATGTCTTCGACCGCATCGCGGCCGGCGCGGTAGCGCGCGAGCAGCAGCGCGAACTCGCGCACGACGCCGTGCAATGGCTGCGCGAAGCGGGCTTCCATGCGTTGCGCGTACCGCGACGTTACGGCGGCAGCGGCGTCACGCTGCCGCAATTCTTCAGGCTGCTGGTGCGCCTGGGCGAAGCGGATTCGAATCTGCCGCAGATTCTGCGGCTCAACTTCGGCTTCGTCGAAAACCGTTTGGAGAACGATGATGAAACGACGCGCGAGCGCTGGCTCACGCGCGTGGCGAACGGCGAGCTGGTCGGCGCGGCGCTGTCGGAACGCAGCGCATCGACGCACAACTCCGTCACGCTGACGCGCGCGCCGCACGACGCAAACCGCTGGCTGCTGAACGGCGAGAAGTACTACAGCACCGGTTCGCTGTACGCCGACTGGATCAACGTCAACGCGCACGACGGCGACTACGACGTCAACCTGATGGTGCGCGGCGACGCGCCGGGCGTCGAACGGATCGACGACTGGGACGGCTTCGGGCAGCGGCTGACCGCGAGCGGCACGACGCGCTTCACCGACGTCGAGGTCACGGCAGAGCAGATTCTGCTGCGGCATCGCCTGTCGGCGCCGCAACGCGACACCTTCCAGATCGCGTTCTATCAGAACGTGCATCTCGCGACGCTGGCCGGCATCGCCCGCGCGGCGCTGCGTGATGCGACCGCGTTCGCGCGTGCGCATACCCGCACGTTCGGCGTGCCCGGCAAGTCGAGTCCGCGCGACAACCCGCTGGTGCAGCGCGTGATCGGGCGGATCGCGAGTCTCGCGTATTCGGCGCAGAGTCTCGTGGCAACGCTCGCCGAAAGTCTGGAGCGCGTGTCGCGATTGCGCGCGGCGAATGCATCGACGCAAGAGGATTACGTCGCGCTCGATATCGAGGCATACCAGGCGCAACAGACGGTGATCGCCCAGGTGCTCGAAGCGACCACCCTGCTGTTCGAAGTGGGCGGCGCATCGGCCACCAGCGAACGCTTGCGGCTCGACCGTCACTGGCGCAATGCACGCGTGATCTCGTCGCACAATCCGGCGATCCAGCGCGAGCAGGCAGTCGGCGCGTTCTATCTGAACGGTACCGCGCCCAGCGAGCGGTTCAGTCTTGCGCATCGGCGGGATGAGGTGTCGTCGAGCGCGCCATCGGCGGCTAGCTCGCGCGAGGTGTCGAGCGGCGAGCCGGGCACGTGCGCCCCGTTCGCAGTCGAACGGCTGCAAGGCGCCGCGCTCGGCGCCGAGGTGCGCGGTCTCGACGCCACGCGCGAGCTGGCCGCGCATCAACTGCTCGCCCTCAGGCAAGGGCTGCTCGATCATCGCATCCTCGTGTTTCGCGGCCAGCAACTGGACGACCCGCAGTTCCGTCGCCTCGCCACGTATTTCGGCTCGGTCTACACGCCGCCGCGCAATGCGCCGGTGCTCGGCTCCGATGCGGCCGGCGTGGTGCCCGACATCGTCGTCGTATCGAACGTCGACGACGGTCTGCTCGGCAATCACGATCTGCCCGCGCATTCGGATCATCACTGGACGCCGGAACCGTCGTCGGGCTCGCTGCTGTACGCGCTCGAAGTGCCCGGCGACGGCGGCGACACGAGCTGGACCGACCTGGTGGCCGCGTACGAAGCACTCGATGAAGCGACCCGCGAGCATATCGACACGCTCAAGCTGATCACCTACAACCCGTTCCTGCGCCGCAAGTTTCCGCTCGACGGCGGCGCGCCGCTGTACCGCACGCCGGACATCGCGCCGCTCGAACCGTGGGTCGCGCATCCGCTCGCGCGCACGCATCCGCACAGCGGCAAGCGTCTGCTGTATCTCGGCGCGCGCACCGAGGTCGAGATCGTCGATTACGACCCCGTGGCCGGTGCGGCGCTGATCGAACGCCTGCGTGCGCATCTGGCGTCGCCGCGCTTCGTCTATACGCATCGCTGGCAGGCGGGCGATATCGTCTACTGGGACAATCAGGCCACCCTGCACGCGCGCACGGAATTCGATCCTTCGCAGCGGCGCGTGCTCAAGCGCATCAGCCTGGCGGGGAGCCGGCCGTTTTGATGAAGCGGATCAGCCGCGCGTGCACACTGTGCATGCGCGGCCGGTCTGTCGGCTGGTCTGTCAATCAGCGGCCGGAATCCACGCTGCCGTCGCGGCATCGCTCGAACGGAACGCCGGAAATTTCTCGCCCAGTTCCGCAATCGTCTTGATGTTGTTCTTCACCAGATCGTCGCGCGTGATCAGCGTCGGCTTGACGACGATCCGGTGCGCCGGCGTTTGCCCCGCGAGCAGCAACGCGGCGGCACGCACCGAGACCGCGCCGACCACGGCGGGGTTGGTCGCCGCCGTCGCCACCCACGCGCTGTTCGGCGCGCGGATCGCCTCGATATCGGACGTCGATATATCCGCGCTGTAAATACGCAGCTTCGACGCGAGATTCGCCTCGTCGGCGGCGAGTTTCGCGCCGCGCGCGAATTCGTCGTATGGCGCGAACACCACGCGAATCTCGGGATGCGCGCGATACGCGGCGGCCGCCTGATTCGCGACCGATTGCGCGATCGGATTGTCCACCGTGCCCCAGCGCGCCTTCTCCTGCACCTGCGGATGGGCGGCCTTGAAGTCGCGCCACACCGCGTCGCGCCGGTCGAGCGGCGCGAAACCCGCGACATACACGTAACCGGCGGCGAAGCGATCGCCGTTGTCCTTCACCGCCTGGTCGAGCAGCAGCGACGCGAGATCGTGGTCGCTCTGCTCGATCTGCGGCACCTTCGGGTTGCCGAGATCGACGTCGAACGCGACCACCTTGATGCCTTTGTCGAGCGCGCGCTGCACCACGTCCTTCAGCGATTCGGGCAAGCCGTGATTGACGATGATCGCCGACACGCCAAGGCTGATCGCCTGCTGGATCTGCTCGCGCTGTTCGGCCGCATCCTGACGGCCTTCGTAAATGCGCAGGTCGATGCCGAGCGCCTTCGCCTGCTTCTGCGCACCCGCTTCGTAAGCCTGGAAGAAGTCGCCGGTCGACAGATAGTTGACCAGCGCGACCTTCACGCCGCCCTTGTCGAACGGCGCGGGCGCGCCCTTCAGCGGCGCGGCTTGGGCCGTGGCGCTCACCGTGGCCATCAAGGCCGCGCCGGTCACCAAGGTAGCGGCGGCGACGGCGAGCGTCGCCGGTCTGAGCTTCAGGTCCAGCGTGCGACGAAGAAACGATTTCATCCGATGATCTCCAACCCGTTGAGCGATGTAGTGATGGTTCGACGATGGTTCGATGATGGTTCGATGCTCAGGCGAGGCAGTTAATCCGCCGCTACCGCCGCGCGCGTGTGCGGCGTGTGCTGCGTGCCGTGTGTACGATAGGCTGCGCCCGGATGCGGCTCGGCCAGCCGCGGCCCCTTGCCGTGCAGTTTTTCGCGCAGCGAGCCCTGCGCGTAATCGGTCTTGTAGACGCCGCGCCGTTGCAGTTCCGGCACGACCAGGTCGACGAAGTCCGTGAAGGTTTCGTGGGTCACCGCATAGGCGAGATTGAAGCCGTCCACGTCGGTCTCCTCGACCCACGACTGCAACTCGTCGGCGATCTCCTCGGGGCTGCCCACGGACAACGGTCCCAGTCCGCCAATGCCGCCCCACTTCGCGATTTCGCGCACGGTCCACACGCGCGTTGGGTCCGCGCTCGACAGCGCCTCCACCGCGGATTGCACCGCGTTGCTCTCGACATGGCGCAACGGCTCGTCGAGGTCGTACTTCGACAGATCGATGCCGGTCCAGCCGGACATCAGCGCGAGCGCGCCCTCGTCGCTGGCATCGCGGCGATAGTCGGCGTGTTTCGCGTGCGCTTCGGCGGAGGTCTTGCCGGTGATCACGGTGTGCAGATTGAAGATCAGCACGTCGTGCGGATCGCGGCCGAACGATTTCACGCGCGCCCGGATATCGGCGACGAAGTTTTTGAGGATCGTGCGCGACGGCGCGGCGATGAAGATGCACTCGGCGTGCTGGGCGGCGAAGTCCTTGCCGCGCTTCGATGCACCGGCCTGATACAGCACCGGCGTGCGCTGCGGCGACGGCTCGCACAGGTGAATGCCAGGCACGTCGAAATACGGCCCGCGATGGCGGATCGGATGCACCTTCGACGGTTCGGTGAACACGTGACGCGCGGTGTCGCGCACTACCGCGTCGTCTTCCCACGACGCTTCCCACAGCTTGTAGCAGACCTCCAGGTAATCTTCGGCGAGCGCATAGCGTTCGTCGTGATTGGCCTGCGCGGACAAGCCGACATTGCGTGCCGCGCTGTCCAGATACGACGTGACGATGTTCCAGCCGACCCGCCCGTTGGTCAGATGATCGAGCGTCGACATGCGCCGGGCGAACGGATACGGATGCTCGTACGACAGCGAACAGGTGACGCCGAAACCCAGATGCTCGGTGACGTTCGCCATCGCCGAGACGAGCAGGATCGGGTCGTTGACCGGCACCTGTGCGGCCTGGCGGATCGCGGCCTCGCCGTTGCCGTTGAAGACGTCGTAGAGGCCAAGCACGTCGGCGATGAACAGGCCGTCGAACCTGCCGCGTTCGAGCAATTGCGCGAGCTCGGTCCAGTAACCGAGTTGCCGGTAGCGCCACGAGGTGTCGCGCGGATGCGCCCACAAGCCCGGCGACTGATGCCCCACGCAATTCATGTCGAAAGCGTTGAGGCGGATTTCCTTGGCCATGATGTGTTCGTCAGAGAAGTGCGTTGGAGTCGTCCGTCAATTCCACGGATGACGCGCCGGCTTCACGCCGTTCAGGTAGTAGTTGCCCACCAGGTGATATTTCCAGCGCACCGGATCGTGCAGCGTATGCACGCGCGCATTGCGCCAGTGCCGGTCGAGATTGTGTTCGCCGAGGGTCGATTGCGTGCCCGCCAGTTCGAACAGTTTTTCGCTCGCGAGCAGCGCGATTTCGGTGGTCAAGACCTTGGCTTCGCCGACCGCGACCGAGGCCTGCGCCACGTCGTCCTCGCTGGTCTGCGGCTGCGCGGCAAGCGCGTCGATCACGCGCGCGGCGCGTTCGAGCAGCGCCTCGGCCGCATGCAGCTGGATATGCAGATGACCGATCTCGCGCACCGTCAGCGGATCGTCGACCGCGCGTTCGACACCGCTGTCGATCCACGGCCGCGAGCGCGAGCGCACGAAGCTGAGCGTATCGTCGATCGCGGCTCTGGCGATACCGGCGTCGATCGCCGCCTGAATGATCTGCGAGACCGGACCGTTGAGCGTGGGGAAATCGGACACGCGGTGCGCGGGCAGCACCAGCGGCGCCGGCACCCGCACGTTGTCCAGCACGACGGTGCCGCTCGCGGTGGTGCGTTGCCCGAAGCCCGACCAGTCGTCGATCACGCTCAGACCCGGCGTGCCCTTCGGGATATACGCAAGCCAGCCCTTGCGGTCGGCGTCGAGTCCCAGCACGGGCACGAAGTCGGCGAACAGCGCGCCGGTCGAATAGAACTTGGTGCCGTGCACGATGTACTCGTCTGCTTCGCGCGACACGGTGGTCTTCAGGTCCAGCACGTGCTTCGTGCCCTTCTCCGAGAAACCGTTGCCGAAGCGCTTGCCCGCCAGCACCTCGCCGAAGAAATAGCGCTTCTGTTCGCCGGAGCCGGTCAGCGCGATCACGTCGACGAGACCGAAATGATTCTGCGGCAACTGGCCGAGCGACGGGTCCGCCGCCGCGATGACCTTCACGACCTCGGTCAGCGTGACGAAGGACACGCCCGCGCCGCCGTACGCCTTCGGCACCGTGATTGCCCACAGCCCCGATTGCGAGAACCAGTCGATCTCCTCGTGCGGCAGGCGGCGCTGGCTGTCGCGCGCCGCCGCGCCCTGCGCGAGACGTGCCGCCAGTTCGTGCGCGACCGCGATGGCCTGCGCGTCGTCGGCGATCACGCGCGCCGTCTGCCGGTTCGCGTCGAACGCATTCGATGTCGCCGCTTCGTCAACCTCTGCCATGTGCCTCTCCGTTTGAATGACCGTTCGCTCAATCTATCAGCGGGCACGGCACGCGCAAACTGAACGATTCGGCAATCGATATTCCTTCGGATGGCAAACGGTCAGTGTCGAAATCGCGTCACGTTTTAACGGCGCGAACGACGTTTTAGCGGCGTATGCACAACACCCACGCGCATGCTTTCATATGCCCACGTTCTTACGCGCCGCCCGGCTTCACGCACGCGATTCGCCGCGCCGCCCGACGCTGAACGTAAACGCGAGCGCCAGCACCAGCAGCACGCCCTTGATGAAATCCTGCATGTAGTACGGCGCATTCAGCATGGTCAGCCCGTTCAGCAACACGCCGACGAACACCGCGCCGACCACGGTGCCGAACACGTTGGGCCGTTTCGCGCCCCACACCGCGTAGCCCATCAGCGCCGCCGCCACCGCATCGAGCAGCAGCGAATGACCGGCGCTGACGTCGCCGCGTCCGACGCGCGCCGCGATCAGCACACCGCCGAGCGACGCAATCGCGCCCGACGCGACATAAGCCGCGATCCGGTAGCGCGCGGTCGGCGCACCCGCGAGCCGCGCGGCGGTTTCGTTGCCGCCGATCGCGTAGATCACGCGGCCCCAGCGCGTCGTCTCCATCGCGAGGCAGGCGAGAACCGTCACGCCAAGCAGGATCAGCACCGGCAGCGGCACCACGTCGAACACGCGCAGACGGCCGAGCGCCAGAAACGTATCGGAGAACACACCGCTCGCTTCCGTGCCGTCGGGCAGCACGCTGCCGGTGGCGAGCGATCTTCCGCCGGTCGGAATCAGTTGCAGACCGGCCAGCAGAAACAGCGTGCCGAGCGTCGCCAGTTGATCCGGCACACGCAGGCGCGTGATCAGCAGCCCGTTGAACAGACCCGCCGCGACACCGAGCGCGACGCAGGCCGCGACCGCGCCCAGCGCGTCGCCATGCCAGACGATCAGCACATAGCTCGCGGCCATCTGCGCGGATGCGGCCACGCTGCCCACCGAGAGATCGAAGCCGCCCGCCGCCAGCGTGATCGTGACGCCAATGCCGAGCAGCGCGACGATCGACACCGCCTGCAGAATGCTGAACAGGTTGTCGACGTTGAGAAACGCCGGTTCCTTCACCGCGAACACGACGATCGGCAACGCGAGCACGAGCAGGATGCCGGTGCGTTCGAGCTGGTCGCGCACGGCGCGTAACGTGAGACGCGACGAGCGGTCGGCGTAGGCGTCGCCCGGAATGGCTGAGGATGTGGACGTGGACGTGGCGGGTTTCATCGCGAGGGGCTTCGGCGTGTGTTCAATGCGCGGTGGCATGGGAGTCATGGGTGACGGGAAGTGCATCGAGCGTCGCGCGATCGAACCAGACGATGCGATCGGCCACCTCCAGCGCTTCCTCGATATCGCTGACGAACACCAGCGTCGCGCGCGTGGGCGCGTGCCGCCGCAACGTGTCGACGATATCGGCGCGGGCGCCGGCGTCGACGCCTTGAAACGGTTCGTCGAGTAGCAGCAGCCGGGCCGGTTCGACATGCCAGCGCGCCAGCACCACTTTCTGCTGATTGCCGCCGGAGAGCCGTGTCAGACGATCGTCGGGGCCGGTGCAGCGAATGCCGAAGGCCTGGATCGCCTCGCTGGCCGCCGCGCGTTCCGCGGCTTCGCGCACCACGCCCCGGCGGAACCAGCGCGACAGGAACGGAAAGCTCAACGTACCCGCGATCGAGGCGAACGGCACGCTGTCCGGAAACAGTGAACTGCGCCAGCGGTCCTCGCCCGCGAGAAACACGCCCGAGCGAATCGCCTGCGCGGGTGAACGGGGACGCCAGGGTTGGCCGTCGAGCGTCATCTGTCCGCTGCTCGCACGGGATGCGCCGAAGATCGTGCGTGCGAATCGCGATTTGCCGCCGCCTACGGGTCCCGCGATCGCGACGATCTCGCCGCGCTGGATATCGAGATCGAATGGCGTGCTGGTGGGCGTGAGCTGGAAATCGCGGGTGCTGAAGAATGGGACGTGCGCGGCGGCGCCTGTCTGATGAGTCGTCTTTGCACCTGTCTTCGCGGGTGGCTGCGTGTTGGTTTGCGCTGCCGTTTCAGCGGCGGCCTGCGCGCTGGCCGCATCCCCTTCCAGCGAGCTTGTCGCCACTTCAACCGCCCTGCTTCGCGCCTTCGGCAACGGCCGGCCGATCATCGTTTCGACGGCCGCATCGAAATCGATCGGCGCGCGCCGGTCGGCGACGAGGCGTCCGTCACGCACGATCGCGACACGATCCGCCACGCGCCGCAGATCGCCGAGCCGATGCGAGACCAGCAGAATCGCGACGCCGTCATCCCGCAACGGCGCGAGGCGCGCGAACAGTCGTTCCGCTTCGGCGGCCGACAGACTCGCGGTGGGCTCGTCGAGAATCAGCACTTGCGGATGCGACGCCAACGCACGCGCCAGCGTAACCAGTTGCTGGCTCGCCAGCGACAAGGTACCGAGCGGTGCGCCCAGCTCGACCTCCAGCCCGACCCGCGCCGCCAGTTCACGCGCGGCTTCACGCCGGGCCGCGGGCGGCACGCGCCATCGCGAGCCGGAATCGCACAGCCGGTCGAGCAGCAGATTGTCGGCGATGGAAAGCGACGGCACGACCGCGTCGGCGATCGACTGATGCACGGTGGCAATGCCGAGACGCTTCGCCGCTTGCGGCGACTCCGGGCGGAATGCGCGGCCCGCGAGCGTCAGCGTGCCGGCGTCGGGCGCATACACGCCGCTCAGTATTTTCACGAGCGTGGATTTGCCCGCGCCGTTGGCGCCCATCAGCGCGACGACCTCGCCGGCATGCATCGACAGATCGAGGTCGGCCAGCGCGACGGTCGCGCCGAAGCGTTTGGTTATCGCGCGTGCGGTGAGGATCGGTTCGCCGGGACTGTTTCGCAAGCTCATGCGTATCCTGACTGGGACGGGCTGGGATCAACCCCGGATACTAAGGCGCTTCGAAACGATCGGAAAACAAGCAAAAGTGATTAGCTTTGCAGCGATGACGACGCGAGCGCGACCGTCATGGCGGTCATGACCTCGCGCGTTCGCCGCGACGACTCACCAGTCCATCAGTCCACTACCCCAGATTGAACGTAATGATCTTCACCGCCACGTCCTTGCATGCCTTGTCGTGACAGATGCCGCTGAACCAGATTTCGCCGCCGCCGATCATCACGCCCTGATCGCGCGTGAACAGCGTCGCGTAGGTCTGTTTCGCGACCACATCGACGAGCGCCGGCGTGAAGATCTCGTCGTAATGCGCGATGAAATCGCGCGGCGTGCGCAGCGTGACCTTCTTGCCGTGCAGCGTGACCTTGATCGGATACTTGACCATTCCGGCGACGGCCGGTTTGTCCGCATGCGCGACCGCCTGCTGCAATTGCTGGAAGAACTGCTTGTACGGTGCGTGCGTGCCGAACAGATCGTCCATCCGCGAATCGACTTCCTGATCGGTCTGCGCGAACGCGGGATGGACGTTGCCCACGGTGAGCGCAATGACGAACAGCGCAGCGGCGATCGATGACAGATAGCGCGGACGTCGGTGTGTGTTGTGGCGATTCATGTGGGGCAGTCTCGTCGTGACGCGGCGTGGCGGGATTGATCAAACCGGCATCATGCCAGCAAAATACCGGTCGGGAAACGCACAGCGATGCGTCGTTCCCGGCAACCTTGCGGGAGAAAAAACAATGCAGGCTCAGCAGCCGCCCCTACCGACGCCGCCCGATCGCGTGATAACGCTCCCGGCCACGCCGCTCGCCTCACTCACCCCTTGCTTCGGCGTACCCGACCTGTTCACCACCAGACTGGTCTATCTCGTCATGATCGTGCTGTTCGGCGGCTTCATGATCGCGCTGCCGGTGGCCTTCGCGTACGACAAAACCGTGCATATGGATGTCGTCGGCGTCCTGCTGATTCTGCTTCTGCTCGCGGCATTCGGCTGGGTACTGTCGATTCCGGTGCTGGCGTGGCGCAAGGCCGGCGGCTGGTTCGTCGTCGATGAACACGGCTTTCGCTACGGCTTCGGCCCACAGCAGGGCAACGACCGCGCCGGCGTGGAGACGCGCGTCGACTGGACAGACGTGGTCGGTCAACCCGGCCTGCGCTATGACGTGACGACGGAATTCACCGGCCGCAAGTCGATGGTCAAGGAGCTGCGTTTCTGGCAACGCCTGCCGTCCGGCGAACAGGTCGAGCGGCGTTTGCCGTTAAGGCTGGCCGACGGCATGCTCTGCATGCGCTTTCGCAATCAGCGCGAGTTGCTGCGCGCCGTGCTGCGCGGGCTGGCCGGCCGCCCGGGATTGCGCTTCGACGCGAACGTGTTTCTCGACGCCTGCATCGACCCGGACACCTGGCTGCCGATGCGCCGGCCGCGTCTCTATGAAACCCTGTCCATCGTGCTCGCGTGCGTGGCGGTCGGCGCGTTCATCTGGATGACCGCCACGTCGTGGCCGCTCTGGCTCGTGATCACGCTGGCGTTCGCCGCGATCCTGCTGATGTGCATCCTGCTGGCGAAGCATTGGTCGCGCGTCTATCCGAATCTCGAAGGCGTGCTGGGGTTTCGCGAAAGCGAGCCGTTCTGAAGCGCGGCCATGCCGGGTCATCAATTCGAGCATTAATTTCCGATCCGCGTTTAGATCCGCGTTTCGATCCGCGCATTGAATTACGCGCGGTCTTTTTTATGAGCCGGTCTTCCCGTTGTCGTATTCCCGGCATAAAATCCGCCGCACACATCAATATCGAAGCCATGCGCGCGCGGCGGTAAAGACGGGGTTTTAGCGCGTTGCAATGAACTGAGAGAGACCAGAAGAATGCGCCGTACATACATCACGCCGATTGCGCGCGGGGCCCTGCCGCCGCGCGCACCGTCCCGAAGCCTCCGGGCTGGCCCACGCCAGCCGTCCGGATCGCGCACCTAGTCCGCACGGCCTCGAAAGCCCGATAGCCCCGACAGGCTCGATAACCGGTTAGTCGAATAGCCCGCGCCATTGGCGTGCGCATTGCCGCCAATTCGACGAATCGATTAATCGCGCATCGAGTCATTGACGAGCGCACCATCAAGTTTTCCGTTTCGGCGCCGTAATGTCGCATTGGCGCGCGTTTCGTATTGCGCCGAAGGTTTTCCATAAGGACCCCGCCGGTCCATCATTAAAAACTGTTTTCCGGGGAAAAGATGTCATCATCGAAAGACGCGATTCACGGATCGCTGGTTGTGCTCGAAGCCGTCGACGCCGCACGCAATACGCGGGCGATCACGCTGTTCCTCGGTTGTGCGATTTCGGCCTTGATCGTGGCCGGCGTGTTTGCCACGGCCGCCACGGGACTCGTCGCCAACGACGCGGTGGCGATCGGCCTGCTGTTCAGCGGTATCGGCTGGTTGTGCGCGTTGATCCTCGTCGCGACCGGCGTATCGGCGGCCGGCAAGATCCTGATGGACCAGATCCAGCAACGCCCGCCATTGAGCACGCGCGCCGCGCTGATGGCCGGCCTGCTGACGCTGCCTAAACTGCTCGGCGTCTTCCTGATCGAAATCGCCGCGTTCGTCGTCTTCATGATCGCGCTCGCGATCGTGCTGCTCGTCTGCAAGATCCCGGTGCTCGGGCCGTTGCTGTACACGGTCGTGTACCCGCTCGCGTCGGTCGTCGCCGGCATGCTGTGGTTCACCTTCGTGTTCATCGTCAATCCGCTTGCCGCGCCCGCGTTCTGGGAAGGCTACGGCGTGCGCCAGGCGCTCGGCGTGCTCGGTCTGAATCGCGGCGCGTTGAACATCGGCCGTCTGTTGCCGCCGATCGTGCAGCAACTCGTGCTGCTGCTCGTCGTCGGCGTGGTCGCCTTTATCGCCTCCGCGATCCTGTTCAGCGGCTCCGCGTTCGTCGCCGCGCTGGGCAGCGGCATCATCGGCTTCCGCTCGAACGTGTACTCGATGTTCTCCGGCGGTGTGGGCGGCATGAGCGGCTATCTGTTCGCGACGCTGGCCGGCGTCGGCATTCTGGCTGCGCTCGCCTACACGTTCCCGCTGATGGTGTATCTCGCCGGCACCTGCCGCATTTTCCTGAATCTGGCCGCGAGCCAGGCAGGTCCGACCGGCCCGGCATTGACCGCGACGCCGTACGCACCGGAGCCGATCGGCCCGATGCCGACGGCCGGCGAATCGGACGCGCTGACGCCGCCCACGTCCGCGACGCAAGCCACCACGGCCAGCCACGCCTGCCCGCAGTGCGGCGCTGCCGCCGAACCGGGCGACGTATTCTGCGGCGAATGCGGCGCCGATCTGCCGCGAGGCGCGTAATGGCGAAGTTCTGCGTTCAATGCCGCGCGACGCTCGATGCCGACGCGAAGTTCTGCGACGCGTGCGGCACGCCGGTTCGTCCGCCGCGCGCCGCGCAGCAGGCGGTGAGCGCGCAAGCTCACGCCACGTCGCGCGCGCAGCCCGGCATGGCGGCGAGCGCCGGATCGCCGGCGCCGCTGCCCGCGCCGGGTGCCGTCGAGATCGACTGGCGCAAGACCGCGCGATGGGGTGGCGCCGCGCTGGCTGGACTGGCCATCGCCGGCGGCCTTGCCTTCTGGCTCACCCAACCGCCCGCCACGCCCACGCCCGCGGACATCGAAACGCTGCTCAACGCCAACCCGGCGAAGGTTGCGCAAGCAACCTGCCTGAGCAATTTCGACTACGGCAAGAATCCTGTGAACGTCGGTGGTTTCGACATCGGCAC